>JAFADI010000269.1 GCA_023424965.1 Bacillota bacterium | reverse complement strand
CCGCGGATTTTCGGCGATTATATCGTCTGGATGGACGAGCGGAGGGGAACATCCACCAACGACGTAATCATTAACGGCAAGGAGCCCAATTCCGATATTCTTATCTATGATATAAAGAAAAGGACGGGGCGGATATTGACGGGTGAAGAGCCTCAGATGCTGCCAAGCATATCGTCCGAATGGGTGGCCTTTACATTGTCGAGGCAGGTTGAGCCTAAAGTCCAGGTGGTGAGATACAAATAAGCTTTATGCTTGAAAAATATAGTAAAATGCGAAGGGGAAATGTATGGACACGAAATATGTTGTAATTATTCAATGCGATATTGCGCACAGGCGGTGCAGCGGATTTGCCTGTACCAGCTCTTTTTACGAAAGGGAAGGGAAATTCGACCCATACGATGATTCCGTACGGTATATCTCCTTTACATGTGGAGGATGCTGCGGCAAGGGCGTTGCTTCCAAGCTGGAGCATTTTTCGAAACGGCTGAAAAGCAAAAACAATCTTGGAAAGGATGCGGTAGCAATCCACCTGTCCTCCTGTATGGTGACGGACAACTACCACTATGACCGATGTCCCCACGCGGATTATATAAAAAGTATTGTGGTGAAAAAAGGATACGAAAACATTATCGAGGGCTCCTACATCAGCAAAACAGCCAGCAGAAAAAGAGAGGCCGGAGAATATAAGTGCTACGAGTGAAACGGCTCTATACAATTCGAAAACGGGGGAGTATGGAGCTTCAAAATGAACCTCTGTTATTCAGGGACTTCCATTTCCACTTGCGACAGGTTTAATGCTTTTCCACCCACGCGGGTCTTGACAATGCTTTCTCCTTCCACGGTGAGGGAAACAAAAATTTCCGACGGCTTCCCCATGGTGTAGCCCTGCTCCATAACCATGCCGTACGCCTGGACGGAGCTCACCTTTCCGTACTTGAACAGGTAGCAGCCAAGGGCGCCGTTTGATGTGCCTGTGGCAGACTCCTCCGGGATTCCATACAGGGGGGCAAAGTTCCGGCAATGGGCGGTGGAGGCAAAAAGGGAATCCAGGGTGAAGACATGGTAGCCAACGGCATGATATTTGCTGCTGACTTTTTCTATTCCGCGGAAATCCGGAACGATGGAATTCAGAACGCCGATATTTTTAACCGGTACCAGAATATCCTTCAGCCCGCTGGATACCGCCTGAACCGGCAAATCCTCCATCAGTCGGTCCACCGGAATATTCAGGGTTTCTGCGATTTCTTCAGGGGGGACGGTCTCAAAAAAGCCCGGTGCAGGCTGCTCCATCCATACCGAGAGGTCTTCCTTCACCTCAACCTTCAAAATTCCTGCCTTCGTTTCGCTCAGATAGCTGCCCGGCTTGATATGCCCCTCGCTTGCCAGTGTGAAATAGGTACCGACGGTTGCATGACCGCACAAATCCACTTCTTCCGTGGGGGTGAAAAACCTTACCCTGTAGTCGGCGCAGTTGGATTTCATGACGAAAGCCGTTTCTGAAAAGCCGAAAATTGCGGCGATGTGTTTCATGGCACTCTCCGGCAGAAGATCCGCTTGCGGCACAACGCCCGCTTCATTGCCTCCTCCCGCTGATTTGGCAAAAGTATTGAGCTTGAATGCTTTTGTTTTCATCGTAGTTTCTCCTTTATACTGAAATCCCCAGTAAACATTATCCCATAGAATGGAATTCCTGTGAAGCTTCAACTCATTTATGCCAATTTGAACTGCGTAGGAGTCATCCCCGTAATCCTCTTGAATATTTGATAAAAATATCTTTCTTCACTGTATCCAACCTTTTTGGCTACCTCTCCCACCTTTACCCTGGGATCTCTCAATAGTTCGCAGGCTTTTTCGATTCTCAATTTGTGAATATACTCAATGAAGTTTATTCCTTGCGTCTGTTTAAAAAGAAGGCTGAGGTAGGACGGAGAAATATAGACTTCACGGGCCACGATTTCAAGGCTCAAATCCCTGGCAAAGTTCTCCTCGATATACTTTAGCGCCAGTTCGATGGTCTTGTTACCGGTTTTTTTGCTGTTCAGCTTTTCGACGACGGACCGGACAAGCTGAAGAAGCGTGGATTTCAAAAGCTCCAGCGAATCCAGCCTGTGTATTTTTTGGAGGGTGGACAGGCAAGCATCTGCGATTGTCCCGTTATCAATGTTTTTTTCTATACATAAGTGATAGATCGACAGTGTCAGTGCGAGGCCCGCCTGTAAAACAAATTCTTTTTTCCGGTCCTGGGGGTTGAGCACCGTGAAGAATTCATCCAATCTGGACTCCAGTTCATCAGGCCTGCATGATTTTATCGAGGCCAGGATTTCCCTCTCTTCCTCGATGGGATAGGTTCTGCCCTCAGCCTCGTAGGTCTGCATTTCACTGTACTCGATGATGTTGTCCTTGCCCGAGAAAAATTTCATTTCAACTGCCTTCAAGGCCTCAACATAGGATTTGTGGGTATGGAGGATGCTTTCATACCGGTTTCCGATTCCAAAAGAAACCGTAAGGTCCAGAAAATCCTTCACATTGGTCTTGATGTCGCCGAGTTTTTTTTTCAATGCCCGCTGGCATTCTTGCGTATCAGTGTTGACAAGAATCAAGATTTTTTCATTGTCATCGAGGATCTCAGACGCAAAGCCTGCCGAAAGTACTTCGGAGGCAATATTTTTAACGGCAAACCGGTATAATTCCAGCGTCTCGTTGGAGTTTTGCTCGCTGAAGATAAAATATTCATCAATATCAAGTGCAATAACGGTAAGGCCTGCGGGGGAAATAGCGATCCTGTACAGGTCAAAATTGTTGTTGACGGTTTGGGGATTGACGGCCTCGCCCCGTACCAGCTTTAAAAGGTATTTTTCTTTTAAAAAGGGCAGGCTTTCATTGATCTGAAGCTTTAACCGGGCCAGCATTTCCTTTTTGCCTGTTTCGTTTTCAATCAGCCCTTTTACATTTAAAACGGTGTTGAGCATTTCATCAGGAGGGCAGGGCTTCAACAGGTAATCCGAGGCCCCGAACCTGAGTGCCTTCTGCACATAGGAAAAATCATCGTAGCCGCTCAGGATGATGGACTTTACGGGAAAATCACCGGCTTTTAAAGCCTCCAGCACTTGAAGCCCGCTCATGACCGGCATACGGATATCCAGAAGCATGATATCCGGTGAAAGCCGGACGATTAGGTCCAGGGCTTCGGCCCCATTTTCGGCCTCCCCGCAAATGGATATCCCGTTTGAAGCCCAATCGATGCTGTTTTTAATTCCATCCCGGATTCTTTTTTCATCTTCCACAATCAGCAGCTTGACCATCCTTGATATCCTCCTCCCCTGGTGCTTCCACGGCAGGAATCTTAAGCTCTACTTTTGTTCCGCACCCCGGACTGCTTGTGAACTTCAACATATAATCCCCTTTATAATTGATTCTAAGACGTTCGTCAATATTTCTCACCGCGTAGCCTCCTGCCAGGTTTGTATTGTCCGGAATTTCACAGGGGCTTTCGTCAAACATCCCCTGAATTTTTTCTTCGTCCATTCCGACGCCGTCATCTTCAATCGTGAAAAACAGGCAGTTATCCCGGAGATATCCCGTAACCGCAACGCTTCCGCCCTTTCCCTTCGATTCCAGGCCGTGCAGGATGGCGTTTTCAACAAAGGGCTGAAGAATGAGCTTTGGAATGGAGTAATTCAGGATGGAGTCTTCCACGTTAAATTCGTAGGACAATTTCTCCTGAAATCTTATTTTCTGCAACAACAGATAATGTTCCAGCAGTTCCTTTTCCCTTTTTACCGTTGTCCACCCTTTTCCCCTGTTCAGGCTGAGCCTGAAAAGCTTGGAAAGGGAATAGACCATTTGCCCGATGTCCTTCTGCCCGCTTGCCTGGGCTTCCCAGAAAATCGTATCGAGGGTGTTGTACAGGAAATGGGGGTTGATCTGTGCCTGCAGGGCATTCAACTCCGCTTCCCTTTCTTTGATCTGCAATACGTAATTCTGCTCAATGAGCCGTTTGATTTCAGATACCATGGTATTATATACCACACTCAACTGTCCGACTTCATCCTTCTGGTCAACGAGGACCTTTTCGTCGAAATTGCCGTGCTGAAGTTTTTTCATTGATTTAAGAAGCCTGAGCAGCGGGGAAGTAATGTAGGAGGCGGCCAGCAATATGAAGGGAAGAGAGAGAAGGATGCAAACAGCGATTACCACGACGGTGAGTAATTTTAAGGAATTCATTTCGGTGGTCAGGACTTTGGTGGGTACTGCAAAAAAGACCTTCCAGCCGGCAGGGTTATCGCTGCTGAACGCAATCAGCATATCACTGCCATTGATCGCATCGATGGTAAAGCCGTCCCTGGACAGGGCAGATTCTTTTAAATAGGATTGGGATGGCGCATTTCCCTGGTAAAAGTCCAGGCCGGATTTTGATATTATATTTCCGCCATTGTCGGTAATCACAATACCGCCGTCGCTTGACTGAAGGACAGAGGCGTAAATGCTCCTGATTTCCTGTTCATTGGCTCCGATCAAAAGCAGTCCCATGGGGGAATAGTCGTTGGGATCCTTAATCAGCCTGCCTAGAGCCAATTTAGGATTCTTGTTGTTTTGTATGGCAAAGCTGGCACCCCTGTCGATAAAAAACCAATAGGGGCCTCCGTTCAGGTCCCGGATATTTTTATAGACGGTGCTTTCCTTGATCCTGGGGAATTGGCTGATGCCGCTGCTGCTGGAGTCGTTGATGTTGTAAAACAGAGGGTAATCGGAGCCTTCGTTGTACAAAGCGATGAGGTTCAAATACTTTTTTGTGACCACCAGCTTCATCATCAGATCATTTAAATCGTTTCTCTTGGTAAAAAGCTCGCCGGAAGACGCGGGATCGGAGTTTCGGCTGCTTTTCAAAAAGGAGGAAACGATCCCTGCCGTGGATAGGTAGGTTGAGAGATCATTCATATCGCTCTGCAAGGACGAAAGGTTGGTGTTGATCTGCCGGACGATATTGAGGTTGGTGCTGCTGACTTTATTGATAACGTATCGCTGGGAGGTGGAATAAAAGAAAAATCCCAGAATGATTGCGACAATAATAACGATGGAATAAGTAATAAAGATAAATTTAAATTTAATGGCAAGATTCAAATAATATTTCTTAAATTTCATAAGAACTCCGTGATAAAAATTTTACCTGCATTTTTATATAGCTTCGACATGAATTGTCAAAATCCTTTTAGCCGGACCGGGCAAGGGCGCAATGGAGGAAAGATTTAAAAATATTATACCTAATTAAAAAAACCTTCACTTTTTGCGGCCCATGGCCTGCTATATAATAAACATGAACATGTTCAACCGATTCACCAATTTAAACAGTATCAACGCATCGATATTAATAAGGGGGATTAAAATGACCAGGGGAATAATTAAAGTATTATCACTGCTGTTGGCCGTTATGTTGGTTTTAAGCCTTGCAGCCTGCGGACAGGACTCAACTTCCGGGAAGTCGGACCAGGCTCCTGCAGATGCCGCGAAAGAACCGCCGAAGGATGCTTCCGGCGAAAAAGCGGCAGAGAGCATAACAATAAAATTTGCTTCAAACATGCCTGATCAGACCAACGGGATGGGAATGCTGGAAAAGAAGCTGGCAGATAATTACATGAAAGAAAATCCCAATGTGAAAATAGAATTCGAACTTAACGACAATGAAACACACCGGTCAAAACTGAAAGTCTATGCAGCTTCAAACAACATGCCGGATATGTATATGAACTGGGCGGATCCCTCCGCACTGATTCCTATGGCAAAGGGCGGCTACTCCGCCGAGCTTGACACCGCCGCTTACAAGGATTACAATTTCCTTCCCGGCGCACTGGAGGATTGCAGCTTCCAGGATAAGCTCTACGGGCTTCCCAGAAATTTTGACATCTGGCTGATGATGTACAATAAGGACATCTTTGAGAAGAACGGCGTTAAGATTCCTGCAACCATGAGTGAACTGGAGGAAGCCGCAAAAGCTTTCAACGCAAAGGGGATCACGCCCTGTGTAATGAATGGGAAAGACCAGTGGAACCAGGTGGTTCTTTTATCCGATTTGATTTTGAGGATCAGCGGCGACCAGCAGTTGATGCCCGGCATATTTGAAAAGAATGGCTCCTTTGCTGCGGAAAAGAACTGCATAGACGCGGGCGACAAGCTCAAAGCACTGGCAGATTCAAAGTTCTTCCAGAACGGTTACCTTACGGCGGATTACAATACAGCCCAGAACCTGTTCGTCCAGGGGAAGGCGGCGATGTACTATATCGGCTCATGGGAACTGGGCATGGCCTCCAACAAGGATTTC
Organism: Bacillota bacterium; assembly: GCA_023424965.1. Classification (GTDB taxonomy): domain Bacteria; phylum Bacillota; class Clostridia; order Acetivibrionales; family JAFADI01; genus JAFADI01. The sequence continues at coordinate 34,205 of JAFADI010000269.1, read as the reverse complement.
CCCGAGGAATTCAAGAAAAATGTGCGGGCGGCCTTCTTTCCGACCCTCGACGGCGCAAAAGACACCTCCAAGGATGTTATAGGAAGAACCGGCGGTATATACTCCGTAAATCCTCAATCCAAGGTCAAAGACGGGGCCGTTAAATTCCTCAATTATATGTTTAAGCCTGAAAATTGGGCAAAGATGGCCTGGCAGGAAGGCGTATGCACACCCGCACAGAAGTGGGATACCTATATGACAGGAAACGAAACCGAATTGCAGAAAGACATTACCAACATCTTTGCAACGGCAAAATCCACGAGCGGCTTCATGTATGCGTGGAAAACGACACCCGCATTCCAGCAGGACTGTCTTGACTTATCGTCACAGCTGCTTACGGGGAAGTTGACCTCCGTGCAATACTGGCAGAAGGTGGACGAATCGTTGGCCAAGAACCCGATTCAATAGCAGTTTCATTGTTGTAAATAGATTATTGGAGGGCAGAGCATATCTGCCCTCCAATTTTAAAAAGGTGATTGAATGACTAAGACTTTACAAAACAGATGGACGATATTTTCATTGGTAGCGCCGGGAATCCTGGTGTTTTTCGGAGCAGTGTTCTTTCCGATCATACTGAGCGTTTATTATGGGATGACCGATTCCACCGGCATTAATGATATGAAGTTTATAGGGCTGCGGAATTACATTGAACTGATTACAAGGGACGATGTGTTCTGGACTGCATTGCTGCATTCGTTTTTGATCGGAGTGGGGTACATCGTCCTGCAGCACCCTGTCTGCGTTGTCCTGGCCGTCATGCTGGATAAACTGTCGGGAAAGATGGAGAAGTTTTTCCGCGCCGTATACTTCGTGCCTTCCGTCGTTTCAGTGGTTATCGTCACGAAGATGTGGGTGTACATGTACAATCCCGACTTCGGCATATTCAACAAGCTCCTGGAGATGATAGGCCTTGGACAGTACAAGCAGCAGTGGCTGGGGGACACAAACATTTCCTTTCTCTGCATCCTGCTCATGACCACCTGGATAGGCTTCGGATATGGGTTCCTGATGTATTATGCGGGAATCAAGGGAATACCCGAGGAACTGTACGAGGCAGCCAGGATCGACGGAGCCAGTGAATTAAGGCTTTATACAAGGATCATGCTGCCCCTTTTGTCACCCATTATCAAGGTAAATGTCACCCTGGCCATGATTAATGCGTTAAAACAGATGGAAATCATTTACCTCGCCACAAACGGGGGGCCTGCCAATTCCACGCAGGTGCTGGCGAACTATTTGTATTCCAAGGCCTTTGCCAGTTTCCAATATGGATACGCGAATGCAATTTCGGTCGTTTTTGCAATCATATGTTTATTGACGACCCTTCTCTTCAATAAACTCATAAACAAAGATATCGGAGTATATTAGGCGGTGGAGGATTATGCTTAAAGATGAAAAGATGAAAAAAACACAGAATGCCGTTGTGATTGCAATATTGTCGGTAATTGCCTTCGTACAGTTTTTTCCGCTGGTATGGGTGGTTGACTTTTCTCTCAACAAAAGCGGCGACCTGTTTGTATCGGGGATATTAAAATGGCCGTCGGAGCCCCAGTTTCAAAATTATGTCATTGCATGGACAAGAGGAAAAATCCCGCAGTTTTTTTTCAACAGCACGGTGGTGTGCCTCGCTACAGTCCTGCTAACCCTGTACCTTTCCCTTACCTTGAGCTATGCATTTATGCGAATGAAATGGAAATTCAACGGCTTTTTCTTTGCACTTATCATGCTTGGGATGATGATACCGGTACATACCACCTTGCTGCCAAACTTCATGGTTTTCAACAAGATTGGCATCATGGACAGCTATTTGGCGTTAATCCTGCCCTATGCTGCGTTTTCCATTCCGATGGGCGTCTTCATCATGACGGGCTTTTTGAATACCCTTCCAAAAGCGCTGGAGGAATCGGCCGTTATGGACGGGTGCGGGACCTACAGAACAATTTTCAGCATCATACTCCCCGTCACAAAGCCCGCATTAGTGACCGTGGCAATTCTGACGTTCCTTTCCTGCTGGAATGAATTCATCATGGCGGCAACTTACCTGAGCAGCGAAAGATATAAAACGCTGCCCTTTTCGGTTATAAAATTCACCAGTGAATTTGGGGCGAATTATGCGTATCAGTTTGCCGTTATGACCCTGTGCTCGCTTCCTGCCCTGATCGTATATATTTTCCTTAATGAGCAGATCACCAAGGGGATTATGGTGGGGGCACTCAAAGGGTAAAAGCTTTTGAGACTTTTTGAAAAGTTAAAAATAAAAAACAGGAGGTCTATTTATGTCAAAAGGTTTAAGAGTAAAATTATCTCTCATTCTTGTACTGGCAATATTGGCGTCGATGCCGGGCTGGGGAGCCTTACCCGTCCATGCCGCGTCAAATGTGGTGGTAGACCCGGGGATCAGCTATCAGACCTTTGACGGCTGGGGTATTTCCAACTGCTGGTGGGGAAATGTAGTAGGGGGGTGGCCCACGGATAAAATGAACGAGATTGTGGACCTGGCCTATGGTACCCCTTCACAGAACTGCCTGGGTCTGAACATAATAAGGCACAATATCGGAGGCGGCGACGATCCAAGCCACCACCACATGATCATAGGGGCGCAGATGCCCGGATATGAGCCTTCAAACGGCGTGTGGGACTGGGATGCGGATGCGAACCAGAGGGCGGTTTTTAATTATGCGCTTCAAAAAAACCCTGATTTGATCAAAGTAGCCTTTTCCAATTCACCTCCCTATTGGATGACCAATTCCGGGTGTACCGCAGGCGGAGTAAACGGCGCGGATAATTTGAAATCAAACAGCTATCCTGCCTTTGCGGACTATTTGACGGAAGTGGTGAAGCATTTCCGGGACAGCTGGGGCATTACCTTTGATTACATAAGCCCCATCAACGAACCGGACATTGCCTGGGGGAGCGGTAATGTCCAGGAGGGATGCGGCTACAGCCCTGAAAACCAGGTCAAAATTATCAATGAAGTAAAATCCAAGCTCACGGCGAAAGGGCTTTCAACGCAGATCATGAGTTCCGAGCAGACGAACATCAGCAATTTCGTAAATCAGGTAGGCGCTTATGATGCGGCAACAAAGGCGAATATAGGCGTGTATTGTTCCCATACCTATAGCGGAACGAACCGGACCGGGGCATATAACCTGGCCAAAAACGACAATAAAAAGCTGTGGATGAGCGAGGTCTGCGTATGGCCGGGTCCCCATGATGCAACGCATACGGAGTTTTTCAGTTCTACACAGCTTGCAGATAAATTGATGGCGGACTTAAGGGATATGAAGCCGAATGCCTGGTGTGAATGGCTCCTGGCAGAAGGTGAGGAACAGGCCGGCAATGTGGGCAATGTGAATTTGATCCATATCCCGTATTCAAACAATCCGGACCACACCTATTATATTACCAAACAGTACTATACCTTCGGCCAGTTCACAAGATTTATAAGGCCCGGCTATACCTTCATTGATACCAACCAGGGGAATACCGTTGCCGCCTGGGATAAAACAAGCGGCAATCTCACCATCGTGGTCAAAAATACAGGCGCCTCAAATGCGGATTACACCTTTGACCTCACCCGGTTTGCAACGGCAGGTGCTTCGGCTTCCGTGTACAGGACGTCGCAAACAGAAAATGGCGAGCAGCTTTCCAATGTTCCCGTCCCCAATAAATCCTTTACTGTCACGGCGGTTGCGAACTCTGTGACGACCTATGTGATTCCCGGCATGTCCTATGTAAAGCCGGGGGGATCCTTCAACGATAATTTTGACGACGGAGACCTGGCGGGCTGGAATGTGGTTTCGGGCTCATGGGCGAATACCGGTACGGGCGTGCGCGGGCAGGGGAATGACGTATGGCTTATGAGAAACGAAGCAGCAGCCGACTTCACCTATGAAGCGGATGTGAAGCTGGTCAGCGGTTCCGGCATCATCCGGTTCAGGAGCAACAACGATGGCAGTGCGGGATATGCGCTGGCCATCGAGCCGGGGGATTTGAAGCTGTATAAATTTCCCTATGTACCTATCCGGCAGGTGGATATGACCAATGCACTAAACACCTGGCATCATGTCAAGATCGTGGCATCGGGTTCAAACCTGAAGGTATACTTCAACGGTTCAGACACACCTGTAATTGATGCGGATGATTCAGCCTATGCAACGGGCTATTTCGGATTGGGCACTTATGGCACTGCGGAATTTGACAATGCTTCCGCTTCATCCGGTATATTTAATGATGACTTCTCCAGCGGGACCCTCGTGGGCTGGACACCTGCAGGAGGCACATGGACCAATACCGGTGGAGCGGCCCAGGGCATAACGGGATCAAATCAGGACGGGTTTCTTATGAGCGCTGTGACAGGAGACAACTTCACCTATGAGGCGGATATCAAGCTTCTCACGCAAAGATCAGCGGGAATATTGACCTTCAGGAGCAACGGCAACGCAAGCAGCAGCTACGATGTGACACTGGATTCCTCCTCAAATTACATCAAACTGTATAAGTTCCCCTATGCCTCCATAAGAACGTACAATTACACCTTTGCCGTGGACACCTGGTACCATTTGAAGGTTGAAGCCAACGGAACGAATATCAAAGTCTATTTCAACAATTCTGCAGTACCGTGCATCGAGGCGGAGGATTCATCCTACACCGCAGGACAGTTCGGGATAGGCAGCTGGAATGGAACCGTCCAGATCGACAATGTAACAGTAAGGTAAGTGGGAGAATATGGAGGATTTTAAAATAGAGAAGGGGAAAGTTTATACCGGCAATAAGACAAAGGCCATATCCTTCCCTCTGGGAGGAATCGGTACGGGATGTATCGGCCTATCCGGAAACGGAAGGCTGATCGACTGGGAAATTTTCAACAGGCCCAATAAGCGGAGCTTTAACGGCTTCAGCCACCTGGCGGTCAAAGCCGAAGCAGAGGGAAGGGTCATCGATGCCCGGGTGCTCAACGGAGACATGCTCCCCCCCTATATGGGGGAGCCCGTACGAGGGGGAGCTCTTCACAGCGGATATGGTTTTGGGCCGGAAAGCAATACCATGGCGGGGATGCCCCATTTTAAAGATTCTCTTTTCAGGGGTGAATTCCCCATGGCCAGAATGGAATTTTCAGACGAAAAGTTTCCGGGGACTGTGGGCCTTACGGCATTTAACCCGTTTATACCGCTGAATGACCTGGATTCCGGCATTCCGGGCGCCTTTTTCGAAATCGAGGTTGAAAACAGCCGGGAATATGAAATTTCCTATACGGTTTGCCTTTCAGCTTCAAATCCTGTGCCGGAGCAGAAAATAGCCAACACCTATCAGGAAATAAAAAATATCAAATTGTTAACATTGTCATCAAGCCAGTACGGGGCCAATGACCTGGAATTTGGGGACATAAGCATTGCCACCGATGCGGAAAATGCAAGCTGCCAGGAATTCTGGTACAGAGGAGGGTGGTGCGACAATCTGGAGATTTTCTGGCGGGATTTCACACGGCCCGGAGGACTTGTAAACAGGAGGTATGATGAAGAAGCGCCCCCGTCCAAAAGGCACAAGGACATGGCCTCTCTGGCTGCGCATATCAATGTTCCGCCAAAAGCCAGGGGGAGAGCAAGGTTCATCATCACATGGAACTTTCCAAACATGTATAATTTCTGGAATCCTGAAGCTTGTGGGGGAGATGCGAATGCACCTGTCCAGGGGAGCCGGAAGGTATGGAAAAATTACTATTCCACTGTTTTTGAAAGCTCGGCCCACAGCGCGGTGTATGCCCTGGAAAACTGGGGCAGGCTTTTTAACGGCACCGTCAAATTCAAAGATGCGCTTTTTTCGTCAACGCTTCCCGGAGCTGTCAAGGAAGCGGTGTCCTCCAACCTGTCGGTACTGAAATCCGCTACGGTGCTGAGGCTCACCGACGGTTCCTTCTACGGCTTTGAAGGCTGCATAGAGGACGTGGGCTGCTGTGAAGGCTCATGCAGCCATGTGTGGAATTATGCTTACGCATTGCCGTTCCTTTTTCCGAAGCTGGAAAGGAGCATGCGGGAGCTGGATTTCAAATACAACCAGAGAGAGGATGGCAGGATGTCTTTCCGGTTGATGCTGCCGCCCGGAAGGGAGCGGGTGGATTTCAGGGCATGCGTGGACGGGCAGTTTGGAGGAGTAATCAAGGTTTACCGGGATTGGAAGCTATGCGGTGACGATGAATGGCTCAAGGCCAACTGGGATGCCGTCAAAAAATCCATCGCCTATGCATGGGCCGGAAGCAACGAAGACAAATGGGATGCCGACAAGGATGGCGTCATCGAAGGACGCCAGCACCATACGCTGGATATGGAGCTTTTCGGACCGAATTCCTGGATGAACGGTTTTTACCTGGCCGCCTTAAAGGCAGGAGCCGAGATGGCGGAATATCTGGGAGAGAAGGAAACCTCGGAAGAGTATTCTTCCTTGTTTGAAAAGGGCAAACGGTGGGTGGACGCAGAGCTCTTCAATGGAGAATATTACTGCCAGCGTGTGGAATTGGAGGACAGGAAACTGCTGGAGAAGTATGACCAAGGGGTCTCCCTTTTTGGAGATGACGTGATAAAAGCATATTGGAACGATGAAGCAAAGGAGATAAAGTACCAGATTGGCGACGGCTGCGCCATTGACCAGGTGGTTGCACAATGGCATGCAGAGCTTTGCGGCCTCGGAGAGATCTTTGACGGGGAACAGACGCGAAAAGCGCTGGCCTCCCTTTATAAATACAATTTTAAGGAAAATATAAGGGAGGTTGCAAATCCCTGGAGGCTGTTTTCCCTGAACGATGAAGGCGGGCTCATTATTTGCAGTTGGCCTCCCCATAAGAAAAGACCGGCGGTGCCTTTAACCTATTCCACAGAGACCATGACGGGCTTTGAATACCAGGCTGCGGCCCATATGATCCGGGAGGGGCTGGTGGAAGAAGGAATGAATGTCGTAGAAGCCGTAAGGAACCGTTATGACGGGGAAAAGAGGAATCCTTGGAATGAGATGGAGTGTGGCAGCAATTATGCCCGGTCGATGGCCAGCTATTCCTTGCTGCTTGTATTCAGCGGATTTGAGTATAACCTGGCCCAAGGAATGATCGGTTTCAATCCGGTGCAACCGGTTGGAGGATATTTCAAGTCCTTCTGGTCCCTCGACTCAGGGTGGGGCACCGTTGAAATCAGGCCGGAACGGGTTGAAGTAAATGTCCTGTATGGGGAACTGAGTATTAGAGAAATAAGGTTAAATTTCATAAAGGATTTGAAAATTGAAGCATTAACCGTAGGCGGGAAGGCGAGAGAATACAAAAAAAGTGATGGGGCGGTCGTCCTGGAGGACTTTGCAAGAGTTATGCCGGATGGACCTCTTACAATAAAGCTGGGAATAGGGTGAAGCCATTTCCGTGGAACCGTTTTAAAACTGTTTTTCAAGGCCTATTGATGAAAAGGGCGTGTTGTGGTAGTCTGATAATTGTTTCTGTATCCAAAGGAGGAGACAGTATGAGCACGCAGTTAGAGCCCAGGCCTTCAAATATCGTCAGCTCTTTCAAGCTTCTTAAAGGCAACACCAGGACTTCCGTCATTTTCGAGCCGCTATGGGGGATCCCTTTTGTACTTTATAATTTCTACCTCAGCCTGTACATGAAAGAGCTGGGGGTCACGGACAGGCAAATCGGCTACCTTATTTCCATCGGCTTCATTGCGGGAACGTTTTTCTCGCTGCTGGGAGGTACAATCACCGACAGGCTGGGAAGAAAAAGAACCACTCTCATCTTTGATTTCATCAGCTGGCCGGTGTCCATGCTGATCTATTTCCTGTCAAACAGCTTCTGGATATTTGCCCTGGCGACGGTGACAAACAGCCTGGGGAGAATTGTGGGGGTTTCATGGAACCTGATGGTGGTGGAGGATGCGGACAACGCCCAGCGGGTGGCGGCTTTCAACCTGCTGAACATCATCACCATCTCCACCGGCGTACTGATTCCCCTCGGAGGTATCCTGGTAAACGCCTATGGGGTCGTGGAGGCGGAACGCATTTTCCTGCTGTTTGCCGCAATCAGCATGGCGTTGATGATCATTTTGAGGAATCATTTTTACAGGGAAACAAAAATCGGACAGCAGATCCTTGAGGAGAACAGGAAGAATCCTGTAAAAATTCATATGCGGGGTTTGCTGCAGCTTAAAGCCGCCGGAGTTTTCAAAAGGAGTTCCGCAGCCGCCATGGCTGCCTGCGTTTACATATTGTTCAATCTGTACCTTCCACTAGGTACCTTGAACAGCCTCTACTTTGCGCCCTATGTGACAGAGGTTCTGCATCTGGACAAGTCCCGGATATCCATCCTTGGAGGGGCCTTTTCCGCCGTTATTTTCGTCATCTTTGTGTTTCTGAATCCCATTATCAGCAAGTTCAACACCAAGATCAACATGATTGTGGGCCTTGTCATACAATCCGCAGCGCTGCTTCTGCTGATCGCCATTCCGGAAGGCAGCCTTGTTGCGGCCCTGCTGTGCATCATTCTGTTCGGCGTCGGCTTCGGGCTATTCAGGCCCTTTGTGGATTCCCTTCTGGCGGAAGTGACGGAAGGAAAGGAGAGGGCGGGCATATATTCCATCGTGAATACCTTCACCTGCCTGTCCACTGCACTGGTAGGTTTCGTTTCAGGGAGCATATACATTTTCAATCCCAGGCTGATCTACGTGGGTTCCATGGTAATCCTGCTCGTTTGCGTTGTGATCCTGGCAGTGCTTTTGAAGTCCGGTTCCGCCGCTGCCGTGGGACAGGAGAATCTTGAAGGGTGATCCCCGCCGGGAAAGCACTTCAACGCCGGAAGGGGCAAGCGTTTTTTGGAGTGCTGTGTACAATTTTGGGGATTTATGATAAATTGTAAAGAATTGAGGGATTGATTAAAAATAGACACATGGGGGACGGGGTAAAGTGATAGGACTGGGGACTGTTGTAAATGCTGTATCCATCGTTGCAGGAGGAGTAGCAGGAACTTTTGTAAAAAACGGACTTCCGCAGAGGTTTAAGACCACCATCATACAGGCAATCGGGCTTTCGGTAGTCATCATCGGCATATCCGGCACCCTGCAGGGAATCAACCGGGTGATTGCCGGCGACAAACTGGACAGGACCATGCTGATGATATTCAGCCTTGTGATCGGCGGAATTGTGGGAGAACTGATCGATATCGAGGACAAGCTGGACAGGATGGGCAAGTGGTTCCAGAACAAGCTGGTCAAGGGGGAGAGCACTTTTGCGGAAGGCTTTATCACGGCGAGCCTGATTTACTGTGTAGGAGCCATGGCCATCGTAGGTTCCCTTGAGGACGGGCTTACAGGCAGTACCAGCACCCTGTTTGCAAAATCCATTCTGGACGGTGTCAGCGCAGTGATCTTTGCGGCTACCATGGGAGTGGGCGTGGCTTTCTCCGCACTTCCCGTACTGATATACCAGGGGAGCATCACCCTTCTGGCCGGAGTAATAAAGCCGTGGCTGACGGATGCCGTCATCAACCAGATGTCGCTGGTGGGGAGCATATTGATCCTGGCCATCGGAATAAACATCCTGGAAATCAAGAGGATCAAGGTAGGCAACATGCTCCCGGCAATTTTTATGCCCTTCCTCTATTTCATCCTCGTCAGGATTTTCGGAGCAGGCTGATAAACGGTATATTCCACAAAGTGCAGGATTTGACATATGCGTATCAAAGGCCTTATAATCAAGGAGAAACAGTATTTTGCTTGAGGGCGGATCATGGTACGTATATATGAGGGTCTGAAGGATAAAATCAGCCGGAGGTTTGCAAATCTCAAAATCAGCACAAAAATCATGCTGTTCTATTTTGCACTTTTAATTTTTTCCGTGGCTTTAAGCAGCATATTGTACCAGAAGATATACTCCGACATCATGTACCGCAAGGTGAACGACGTCTCCATACAGATGCTCTACTCCATCAATTCCAACATCATTTCGATGATTGAGAACGCCAACAACCTTTCAAAGGTTATCGTGTCAAACGTGGATATCCAGGAAGCCCTGAAAAATTCCGACGCAGGGCAAGTGGGACAGAGTCCGGAGAATGCCTCCGGCAACCAGGTGACGGACAGGAACTATGCAAGCCCCGGTACCCAGAAAAAGATAGATTCACAGGTTTCCACCTTTATCGAGGCTTTTCCCTTCATCTCCTCCATCTATATTTTTGACGATTCCAACCGGCGCTATGGCGTGGACAAGCTGCTTCTACGCGGTTTGCGGATTGACAACATAAAGAGCGCCGAATGGTACGGGCAGGCGGTGGAGGCCAGGGGCAGCTATGTCCTGAGCCTGAATGCCGGCGGAGTCTTCGACCAGCCTTCTACCGAGAAGTACATATCCCTGATGCGGATTGTAAACGATATTTACACCCAGAAAAATATCGGCGTTCTGATCATAAACATTTCCGAGAATTCCTTCATCAACTCCTACAGCAATATAACCAGCCAGTATGATACGGATATTGTGATCATCGACGAAAAAAACAATTACATTGTGGGCGGCGACAGCGCAAAAAAACACAACATTGAAAAATTGCTGGGAAAATCGGGGAGTGAGGAATTCGGCTCCACCATCGACCGGGTGGGAGGCACCGAATACCTTATTTCCTACCTCAACGCCAGCAAGTTCAAATGGAAGATCATAAGCATCATGCCTTACAAAGAGGTTTCGAAGGAATCCAGCGTTTTCAGCCTCATAACCTTTGCCATCATCGCAGTGAACAGTTTTCTGCTTTTCATCGGGACCATCTTTATTTCACGATTGATTACCACGCCCATAAAAAAGCTGCTCAATTCCATGAAAGATGTGGAAAAGGGAGACTTTAAAAGGGTTGATATAAAGGCCGGCAATGACGAAATAGGAAAGCTGAGGGACGGCTACAACATCATGATCGGAGAAATACAGAACCTGATCAACAAAGTCGTGGACGAGCAGAAGATAAAACGGAAGGCCGAATTGGATGTGCTTCAGGCGCAGATAAAGCCCCACTTCCTGTACAACACCTTTGATGCCATAAGCTCTCTTGCCCTTTTGGGGAAGAATGAAGATGTGTTCCAGGTAATGCGGGCCCTGGGGAGCTACTACAGGACCAGCCTCAGCAAGGGGAGCGAAGTGATCACCATCGGGGAGGAAATCGAGGTGGCCAGAAACTATCTGACCATCCAGAAGGTCCGGTATGGGGATATTTTCTCCGTAGAGTACAATGTGGATGAACAGGTCATCCGGCATAAGATATTGAAGCTTGTTTTGCAGCCGCTGGTGGAGAACTCCCTGTATCACGGCATAAAGCCCAAGGGGGAAAAGGGCTTGATACGCATTACCGCAAGGCACTGCCGGGAGCATATAACTCTCACCATTGAGGATGACGGGGTGGGGATGCCGGCAGAGGCCATTGAGAGGATATTCAAAAGCGGACCGGCAGGAGGAAAGTCCAGCTTCGGACTGAAGGGAACCATCGAACGCCTGAGGATATTCTATGGGGTCGAGGATATCTTCTCCATCGAAAGTGAAGAGGGCCGCGGAACGAAAATCAGGATCGATATTCCGGTGAAAGAGGAGGATGCAGATGTCCACGGAAAAGCTTAAGGTGATAATAGTAGACGATGAATACCTTGTCAGGACGCTTTTGAGGAATTGCATCCGCTGGGATGAAATAGGGCTTGAAGTTGCCGGAGAAGCCTCCTGCGCCCAGGAAGCCATGGAACTGGTGGAAAACATAAAACCGGACATTATTTTTACGGATATCTGCATGCCCTACCTTGACGGGATAGAATTCAGCAAAATCGTTTTTGAAAAGTATCCCGGGATCAAAATCGTCATCCTCACGGGCTACGAAGAATTCGAGTATGCCAAAAGAAGCATAAAGATCGGTATTGCCGATTTCCTCCTGAAGCCTATCAACGGGGAAGAAATCAAAAAAGTGGCGCTGGATATGAAGGAGAAAATCGAGAGGGAGAGAACCCATAAGGAAGAATATGCGAAGCTCAAGAAGCAGCTGGAGGAAAATCTGCCCTTCCTGAAGGAAAAGCTTTTGAACGGGCTCATTCAAGGCAGCCCGGAGGAAGAGGATATTGCCGGGAGGATGAGGTATTACCAGATCGAAGTGAAGTCCGACAGCTTCCAGGTGGCGGTGGTGGAGGTAACCCATCCCGAGGGGAGTCTACCGGAGGGGGAAGAGGAAAAGCTGCTGCTGAGGATGCAGTGCATGGAGCTCATTAAGCAGTATTTCCGGGATGACGCGTATGTAAGCGTATTCTTTGACAACAGCCAGAAAATCGTGATTTTGAACAGCGACGGGACCATCGACATGACCGAATGCTGCGAGACCCTGAAATCAATGATCATCAACAGGCTCAAGTGCTTCGTGTGCATAGGCATAGGAAACCCCCACCGGGGGGAACGCAAAATCCGCGCCTCCTATAAGGAAGCCTGCAATGCGCTGGACTACAAGGTCGTGGCGGGAAAGAACCAGGTGGTCAACTACAGCGACATCGACGCTTCTTCTCCGGAGCATTTTCAATACGGCAGTGACAAAATCGATTCCCTGCCTTTTTTTATCAAAGCGGGCATGAAGGAAAAAGCCGCCGAGGTGGTCGAGCAGTTCTGCAATGAGAACCACGGAGGCTGTGCCGTTACCCTGGATGCGGTGAGGGCATCGGCTTCCGGTGTGGTTTCCGTGGTATTGAACGTAACTGCGGAGCTGGGAATCAATCTGCCGGAGGTGTTCCCCCACAAGGGACAGCCTTTTGACCGCATATTCAAGCTGGATACCCTGCCGGAGATCAAGTCCTACCTGGGCAGCCTCATCCAATGGGCAACAGAGGCCGCCGAAAAGCTTCAGACCAAAAGGGTCAATAAAGCGGTAAAGGAAATCCAGGAGTATGTGGCGGAAAAGCTTGCCGTCAGTGAGCTCAGCCTCACCAGCACGGCAAAGGCCTTTTATATGAATCCCAGCTATCTCAGCCGGATTTTCAAGCAGGAAACAGGGCAAACCTTTGTGGAGTACCTGACAAAATCCAGGATGGAAAAGGCCATAAAGCTTTTGAAGGAAACCGACCTGAAGGCTTACCAGATCGCGGAAGAGGTAGGAATAACGGACCCCCACTATTTCGGTATTTGTTTCAAAAAGTACACCGGTCTTTCCATCAACGACTTCCGGCTGAAGAAATAGAATAAAACAGGTAGTAAAATTTTTAACCTTTTTAGTTAATCCTGTGAGTTCAAAAAGAACCTCCCCTGACTTATCATAATATCGACATCTCAAAAAAAGTTTATGGGAGGAATATTATGAAGAGCATGTGGTTCAAAAAAACTGTCAGGATGATTTCGGTCCTTGTGATTGCGGCCCTCTTGTTCGCAGTTGCGGGCTGCGGCGCCAAAGAGGCGGCAGAGCAGGAAAATGCGGGAGCGGCGGGCTCGGATGCCCCCAAAGCTGCGGGGGATAAGGCCGTAACCCTCAAAATGATTACCTGGGTGCAGGAAACCAATGAGAAGGCCATAAAAGATTTGAATGACGCTTTCACCAAGAAATATCCCAACGTTGAAATCGTGGTGGATACCGTTGCGCCCAACGATTATCCCACACTCCAGAATACCAGGATTTCTGCGGGAGACGTGGATTTGCTGACCAGCCTCTCCGCCTTCGACACCCTGCCCCAGGATTTTACCAAAGGCTGTGACAAGCCGGCCTGGCAGACCTTCGTTGAAAGTGGAGCCTACCTCGATATTACAGACCAGCCCTTCCTCAAAAACTGGGATCCCAACATGCTGAAGAACGCCTCTTCCTATAATGGAAAGGTATTTGGAATTGACATGGGCGCCGTGGGCTACAACGGCCTGTTCTACAACAAGAAGCTCTTTGATGAGAACGGCTTGAAAGAGCCCGGCACATGGGACGAATTCGTAAAGATCTGTGAAACCTTCAAAGCCAAAAACATAGCTCCGATAACCCTGGGCATGAAAGACGGCTGGCCTCTTGACGCCATCGGCGTATCCGGACTTGTGGGAGCCAACGAGGAAGACCTCACCGCTTTCGCCAAGGGACTGTGGACGGGAACAAGGAAACTCACCGACGACCAGACCATGAAAATCTGGAACAGGGCTGACCAGTTCGTATCCTACCTGGAAAAGAACGTGCAGTCGGTGACCTATGGAGACGCGCCCGGAAGATTTGTGGCGGGAAAGGCCGCCATGCTCTATGACGGCACATGGAACAACGGAACCATAACAGCCCTCGACAAAGACTTCCAGTTCGGATATTTCGCCCTGCCGGGGGATAAGGACGGCAAGCCCAACCAGCTCCAGGGCAAGTATGACATGCAGTTCCACGTTTATTCAAAGACCGCCAACAAGGACACCTGCCTGAAATGGCTGGAATTCCTCTCCCAGAAGGAGAACTATACGGAATTTGTCAGCACCATCGGTTTCTTCCCCACCATGCCGGGCGTGGTATCAAAAAATACCTTTATAAATTCCCTGGCCGATAAGAACACCGGTTTCAAGGCATCCTGGGAAAAAGTACTGGTGGCTCCCAAGGCCGTAGGACAGTACGCAAAAGGACAGGGCTTCGTGCTCAGCCAGCTCAAGGCAGTGGGCGGAACGGTACCGGATGTGAAGGCCCTTGCGGACCTTGCCCAGAAGGACTGGGATGCGGGCCTGAAAGCTGCCCAATAAGTCTGAATACAGTTTGAACCAGATTCCTGTGCCGGAGAAACCGGCACAGGAATTTTAATCCATTAAAGCTGATAATAAGGGATGATTGATATGCCGTATACAAAATCCATTTTCAACAAATATGCCCTTGTCCTGGGAATCCTGCCGGCGGTATTTTTTTATTTGCTGATGGGCCTGGGGCCTTCCATTGCCACCGCCGTTTTTTCCTTTACCGACATCAGCGGCGTGGCCAATACGCCATGGAAGTTCATCGGGCTGGAAAATTACAAGGAATTTTTCTTTAAAGAAAATACCAGGGACCTGCTCCAGATCGTGAGAAACACCATCTGGTTCTGCCTGGCCGTCACCTTCCTCCAGAACGCCGTCGCCCTGCCTGTGGCCCTTGCCCTGAACAGCAGGATCATCAGGGCAAAAAACTTTTTCCGGGCGGTGATATTCTTTCCGGTGGTGCTGGGGGTCCTGGTGACTTCCCTGGTGTGGATGTGCGTGCTAAACCCCATGGATGGCCCGGTGCAGAAGCTCCTGGAGGTCTTTGGCGCCAGCAGCGGCTTTTTCACCGATAAAAGCGCCGCGTTGAACTGTGTCATCTTCACGCAGATATGGATGTACATGGGCTATTCCATGATCATAAATCTCGCGGGCTTGCAGACCATACCCTCCGAACTGTACGAGGCGGGGGACATGGACGGGGCCTCCAGGCTTCAGGGCTTCCGCTTTATTACCTTCCCCATGCTCTGGCCTACCATCAGTGCCAACATTCTTCTGGCCATCATCGGTTCCCTCCAGTCCTTCCAGATCATCATCATCGCCACCTCCCCCAACAGCATCCCCAGCCAGACACTGGCTTCCAGGGCCATGTATTATGCCTTCAACATCGGTCAGACAGATGCGGCGAGATCGGCCATGCGGCAGGGCTACGGAGCGGCCTGGACCATGATTCTGTTTGTGTTCATCCTGGCCGCTACCCTGATGTATAAGAGGACCATGGACAGGAAGGAGCTGGAGATATGAAGAAAAAGAATTTGGGCATAAGGATAGCCATCTATGTATTTATAGGCATTTTACTGTTTCTTTACCTGTTTCCGCTGGTATATGCCTTCAATACATCCTTGAAAACAAAATTCGACTATATGCAGGACACCATTTCACTGGCCAAGTCTTTCAATTATAAAAACTATGTGGAAGCTTTCTCCAAAGCCAAGCTTTCCGACTACACCGTCAACAGCGTCTTCTATACGGCGGTGTGTACCGTCGTGTCGATACTGATGGCCATTTTCCTTGCATTTCCCATCTCAAGGAAATACCTCAAGACGGGGGTGGTGATTTATTCGGTATTTTTGCTGGGAATGTTCCTGCCCGACGGCACCATTCCCCAATTCAAGCTCATCCGCGAGCTGGGGCTTTACAATACGCGCCTGGGATACATGCTGGCCCTTGTGGGAGGAGGGGGAATTCCCCTGGTGTTCTTTGTCACCTACATAAAAAATATACCCAGGGAATTCGACGAGGCTGCGGCAATCGACGGCTGCGGATATTTTACCTACATGTTCAGAATCCTGATCCCCCTGATCAAGCCGGCCATTGCTTCCATGTCCATATTGACGGCCATCAATGTGTGGAATGATATCATCCGGGCCATCATCTACCTCTCTTCAAAGACCCTGTATCCTATTACCAGGGGGCTGTACGTGTTCCAGGGGCAGTATCAGGTGGATATTCCCCAGCAGATGGCCGCGCTGATCATGGTGGCTGCGCCCCTGATAATATTGTATGTTTTCCTTCAAAGGTATATAATGGATGGTGCAATTGCAGGAGGAGTAAAGGCTTAAACAAAGAACCGGGTTTGTGGCCCGGAGGCTGGGGTGGTGTATGGAGATGAGGAGAAGTGTGAGGTTGTGGACCTTGCTTTTGAGTCTGGTGCTTTCTGCAAGCCTTGTATCCTGCAGCAGCTTTTTCGCAAAAAGATTCGAGGACCCGGACCGGCAGAAGGACGCAGGCGGCAAATCCGGCCAAAAGCAGGTTGTGCTGCGGCTGTGGCATATCTGGGGGACGGATTCCGACTCCAACAGGATACCCTTTGAAAAAACGCTGAAACAATGGAATGACGTCAACGCTGATATAAAAATCGAAGCGGATGCTACCGAAAACGAGACCTACAAGGCCAAAATAAGAACGGCCATCGCCGTAAATGAAGCCCCGGACATATTCTACAGCTGGGGCGCAGGCTTCGCAAAGCCCTTTGTGGAGGCCCAGAAAATTCTCCCCCTGGACAGCTATCTTGAAGACGGGACAAAAGAAAAGCTTCTTCCCGGTACTTTTGAAAATTTTGTTTATGGCGGTAAAACTTACGGTTTGCCGATTTATATGACGGCCATGGTGTTCTACTGCAACAGGGAGCTTTTTGACCGGAACGGCCTCAAGCCGCCCGAAAGCTTCGATGAACTCCTTGAAACGGTAAAAACCTTCCGGACAGCGGGAGTAACGCCTTTCGCCGTGGGACAGAAGGACCGGTGGCCCATCATGATGTACCAGAATATTCTTGCCATCCGGACAGCGGGAACGAAGCTGTGCAATCAGGCACTGAACAGGCAGGCCTCCTTTAGGCAGCCGGAATTTGTGGAATCGGCGGTAAAGCTGAATGAGCTCATAAAAGCAGGAGCTTTTGATAAAAAAAGCATCGGCATGACCGCCCATGAAGCGGAAAGGGAATTCATAAACGGCAAGGCCGCCATGTATTTCAACGGAAGCTGGGCGGTGGCTTCCCTGGAAAAGGAAGACAGCAGCGTAAAAGGGAAAGTGATCGCAAGGAACTTTCCCGCCATCGGAAATTCAAACGGTGAGCCTAACGGGTTCCTCGGAGGAGCCATCGACACCTTTATGATCAGTGCCGCCACCGAGCACAGGGAAGAAGCGGTAAAAGCGCTGAAAGCCATCGGGGAGACCTTTTGCAGGGAAAGCTACCTGGCGGGGGCAAGCCTTCCCGCCTGGAAGGTGGAGGTGGACGAGAGCAGGCTGGACCCTCTCAATGTGGAAATATCCGCCCTGGTCAAAGAGTCCACGGGCTTTGTACTTGCCTGGGATACTTTTCTGTCCGGTAAAGACGCGGAGATACACAAGGATCTGGTGGGGGAACTGCTGGCGGGAACCAAAACGCCCGGGGAATTCGCAGAAGAAATGCAGAAATTAAATAAAAAATAGGCATAAGGTATTTTGGAGGAGCGGAAATGGCACAACAAAGTAAAACATGGCACTTTACTGGTAACAGGAGTACTTTTAAGTGGGAAAATCCGCAGTACGTCAATGAGCTCTATTTTCCACTCTGCAACGAAGCCGGGTTGATGTCTTCCATCACACCCGCATTGCATGGGGATATAAAAACGGGACAGCACAATTTCCTCCTGGCGCCTGTATCCGTGGAGGATCTGCACAATACCAGGTCCGCAAGGAATTTCTGGTTTTATATCCACGGCAAGGGAGCCTGGTCCGCTTCGGGGAATTCTTCGAAACAGAATTACCGGAGGCTTGCGGAGGAAGCTCCGGAGGAAAGGACCGTTGAAGCCGGCCTGCTGTGGCATAAATTGTCTTACATGGATAAAGAGCTGGGCCTCTCTTCCGAAATATTGAGCTTTGTACCCACCTGCGGGGACCGGGTGGAAGTTATGTGCATAACCCTGGCAAATGGCTCGGGGGAAGAAATAAAGGTAACGCCCACCTCTGCAATACCGCTTTACGGAAGGTCTGCGGAGAACCTCCGGGACCACAGGCATGTAACCTCGCTGGTGAACCGTATCGAGAAGCTTGACAGGGGACTTGCGTCCACTCCTGTCATCCTGTTCGACGAGCGGGGCCACCGGTATAACCATACGGTTTATTATGTTGCGGGAAGTGACGGCGACGGAAGGCTTCCGGTGGGTTCCATACCCCTGGTACACAGCTTCATCGGAGATATGGGCAGCCTGGAATGGCCGGAGGCGGTAGTGAAAAATATCGGCCCCGGGCTGTTTGAGGGCGAAAAGCTGGACGGAAAAGAATATGTGGGCGCCCTCCGGTTTGAAGACAGGGTTTTGAAGCCGGGGGACAAAGCCACTTACATTGTCCTGGCAGGGATATGTGAGGATAAAGGGGAAATTGACAGGGCTTACAGTAAATACAATTCCTGTGAAAAGGTGCTGGAAGCCCTGGATAAAAATATGGAATTCTGGAATGAGCGGGTGGGCAGGATCACCTTCGACTCCGGTCTGGAGGGCTTCGGACACTGGATGCGCTGGGTCGGCCTCCAGCCTGTGCTGCGGAAAATATACGGCTGCTCCTTCCTTCCCTACCATGACTACGGCAAGGGCGGACGCGGCTGGAGAGACCTCTGGCAGGACTGCCTTTCACTCATCGTACAGTCACCGGAGGAAGTAAGGAGCCTGCTGCTCAACAACTTCGGCGGCATACGCATCGACGGTACCAATGCCACCATCATCGGAACGGAACCAGGGGAATTTATTGCCGACAGGAACAACATCCCCAGGGTATGGATGGACCACGGCTCCTGGCCTTATCTCACCACAAAGCTGTATGTGGACCAGAGCGGAGATTATGGGCTTTTGCTGGAAAAACAGGTTTACTTCAGGGATGCGCTGCTGCGCAGGGCCGCCGGAAAAGACGGAAAATGGACACCGGAAAAGGGGCAGAATCTCACGCTGAAGGACGGCAGCCTCTACCGCGGAACGGTCATTGAACACATCCTGGTCCAGCACCTGACAAGCTTTTTCAACGTGGGGGAGCACAACATCATAAGGCTGGAAGGGGCGGACTGGAACGATACCCTGGACATGGCGAGACAGAGAGGAGAAAGTACTGCCTTCACCGCCCTGTACGGCAGCAATCTCATAAGCCTTGCCGGGCTCCTGCTGGAGCTTAAAGACGGGCTTGGGCTGAAGAGCCTGCGGCTGTTCAGGGAAATGACAGTGCTTCTGGATACGCTGCGGGGCGGACATGATTACGGCAAGGTGGAATATAAACTGGATTTGCTCAATGCTTACTTTGACAGCGTCAGTGAGTGCCTGTCGGGGGACTTTGAGGATATTTCCCTTGACGAGCTGGCAAACGATCTGAATCACAAAGGACAGTGGATCGTCGAACACATCAGGCGGCAGGAATGGATTGACACCCGGGACGGAGACGGGTTTTTCAACGGATACTACAACAACGACGGACAGCGGGTGGACGGAGAGTTTGAAGACGGAGTGCGCATGTACCTCACCTCCCAGGTTTTCACCACCATGTTCGGCCTGGCCACGGAGGAGCAGGTGAAGAAGTGTTACAACTCCTGCAGGAAATACCTCAAGGATCCGGCCACCGGCGGCTACCGGCTGAACACCGGGCTTGGGGAAAACAAGCTGAATTTCGGAAGGGGTTTTGCCTTTGCCTACGGGGAAAAGGAAAACGGGGCCACCTTCTGCCACATGGTGACAATGTACATGAACGCCCTTTACAAGAGGGGTTTTGTTGAGGAGGCCTATGAGGTTTTCAAGTCCCTCTATGAGCTTTCCATGGATGCGGAGCGGAGCAAGATTTACCCTGGAATACCGGAATATTTCGCCGCCGACGGAAAAGGCATGTACCACTATCTCACCGGTACCGGCAGCTGGTTTTTGCTGACGGTGCTGACCGAGATGTACGGAATCAGGGGGGAAGGCGGGGACCTGATCATCCAGCCGAAGCTGACGGCGGAGCAGTTCGACGGGAGCGGTGCCGCAAGGGCCTCCACAATTTTCGGAGGGAAGCGGCTGCGGGTGGAATATCTCAATCCCGGAAAACTTGCCTATAAAGACTACAAGGTGGAAGAAGTACGGATTAATGGGGAAGCGGCAGGGGACTTTGCAAGGGATGGCAAAACGGTCAAAGTACCGCTGCAGGTACTGAAAAACAAGGGGACGGAAGAAATCAACATCATTGAGGTCCGTTTGGGAAGATAGCGTATACGGCTTAAGGGAGAACTCAGAGATATCATTTGAGTTCTCCCTTTCGCTACACCGCGTATCATACCGATAAGCGGCCCGCGAAAAACGGGAACTGATTTTTCAATCATGCTTTAATAAATTGTGACAGTGGGAGGAAAACAATGAGGATAGATGGAGAGCGGGAAGTTAAATACACCGTCAATAAAAAGGACAAGTTGAAATTCACCATAGAAAACTATACGCGGGCCAGGCCTTTTTCCAGTTTTTTTCCGGGAATCGCCGGGCTGATGGGAATACCCCTGTGGTGCTATTACGTAAACAGGGGCCAGTGTATTGCCAGCTTTGGAACGGACAGCAAGGACGGGGCAATCATGGAATTCCTTCCCGCCAATAAGTCCTACAGGCTTGCGGGCAGTCATGGCTTCAGAACCTTTATAAAGCTGGAGGAGCCAGAGGGTTTCCGCTTCTACGAGCCCTTTCAGGAGAATCAGTCCAACCTGGATTTTGATATTGAAAACAGCATGACCATAAGCCCCTTTGATCTGCTGCTTGAGGAGACCAACAGGACCCTGGGCCTGTACGTAAGGGTGGAATACTTCACCCTACCCAATGAGCCGGTGGCGGCCCTTGCCAGAAGGCTGACCATAAAGAATCTGGAGGAAGGCAGGGAAAGAAGGCTGGAAGTGGTCGACGGGATTCCTGTGATGATTCCTTATGGGATGACGGACGGTTTTCTGAAGAACATGAGCAGGACCATCGAGGCCTGGAATTGTGTGGAGAATACCCACGGGGATGTTCCCTATTACAGGCTGAAAACGCTGGCTGACGACAGCTCGGAGGTGGTGGGCGTGGAGAAGGGGAACTTCTATCTGGGTTTTACGGGAGATTCCCATGGAAATGTGCAGAAGCTGAAGGTCATCATCGACCCGGTGCTTGTATTCGGACACATGCTGGATTTCAGCTTCCCTTACGAATTTTTCCGGGAAGGCTTTGACCCCGCTGCGCCGCAGCATTACCACAACCGGACGCCTTCGGCTCTGGGGCATGCCTGTCTGGCATTAAAGGCGGGGGAAGAGAAGACGGTTTATTCTCTTCTGGGACATTCCGAGAGCCTTGACAAATTGAACAGCCTTGCGCCGGGATATTTTAAGGAAAGCTTTTTTACTGCCAAAGCCATGGAAAACGAGCGGCTGGTCCGGAGCATAGCGGATAAGGCTTTTGTACACTCCGCCTTTGAAGAATTTAACAGTTACTGCAGCCAGAATTTTCTCGACAATGTGCTGAGGGGAGGACTGCCCCTTACGGTGGGGGCCGGAGACAGGAAGGATGTACTGTATGTGTATTCAAGGCGCCATGGGGATCTGGAAAGGGACTACAACAGCTTCCGCCTCATGCCCACCTACTACTCCCAGGGCAACGGGGCCTACCGGGACATCAGCCAGAACCGGAGAAATGATATCTGGTTCAATCCCCAGGTGGGCTACGCAAACATCCTCTACTTCATGAACCTCATACAGCTGGACGGCTACAATCCCCTGGTGGTCAAAGGCCTGCGCTATATTTTTGAGGGTTCCGCCGGTGCGGTGGAAAAGATAAAGCACCTGGTGGCGGAAGGGGATGAGGGCAAGCTGCTGCAGTTCCTTGAGAAGCCTTTCATTCCTTACAGCTTGATGGGTTTTGTAGAAAAAGAGAAAGTAAGTCTTAAAACTTCTTTAGAAGACTTTGTAAATATTTTGCTCCTTGAGAGCAGCAAGCTTGAAGACGCGGAACACGGCGAAGGCTATTGGACCGATCACTGGTTCTACAACCTGGACCTGCTGGAAAGCTTTGAAGCCCTGTTCCCCGACAGGATGCAGGAGCTGCTTGCGGACCGGAGGCTCTTTACCTTTTATGACGACTGCCACTTTGTGGTACCGCGGAAAGAGAAGTATGTCCTGTGCAACAACCGGCTCCAGCAGTCGGGGGCCGTCAGGAAAGACGGCAAAAAGCTTGAGCTGCTTGCGGCAAGGAAGAAAGAACCCAACAGGGTGAGAACGGAGGCCGGGAAAGGAGAGGTTTACCGCACTTCACTGCTTGCAAAGCTTTTCACCCTGTGCGTCTGCAAGCTTTCATCCCTTGATGCCCACGGGGTGGGGATCGAGATGGAGGCGGGCAAGCCCAATTGGGACGATGCGTTGAACGGGTTGCCGGCTCTTTTCGGGTCCTCCGCTTCCGAAACCTTTGAGCTGCTGAGGCTGGTAAACATGCTGAAGGGCTGGCTTGAAAGCTTTGAGGCCTGCTTTGAAGGCCTCCGGCTGCCGGAGGAGGTACACGGCTTCCTTGAAGAAATACTGGAGGCTCTCAGGGAAAATGGGGATAAGGATGACGGGGAAAGCAGCTTTGCATTCTGGGACAGGGCTTCCACCGCCAGGGAGGAATACAGGGAAAAAGTCCGGTGGGGAATTTCGGGCAGGGAAAAGGAATTGCAGAGAGATACCCTGAAGGAATTCCTGGATGCCTGCGGGGCCAAGCTGTCCCGCGCAAAGGAGAAGGCGTACAACCGGGAGCTTTCAATCTATAACACCTATTTTATCAACGTTCCTTTCACCTATGAGGTTATCAAAGAGGAAAATCCCGCGGAAGGACTTTATGGCAATTTCAGAGCCACAAGCTTCCGGCAGGTCCCCATGCCCATTTTCCTGGAGGGACAGGTCCACGCCATGAAACTGGAAAAGAACATCTCCTTAAACAGGAAACTCTACAGGGCAATAAAAGAAAGCCGGCTGTACGATCAAATGCTGGGCATGTACAAGGTCAATGGCCCGCTGGAGGAAGCTCCGGAGGAACTTGGCCGCATCAAGGCCTTTACGCCGGGATGGCTGGAAAATGAATCGGTATTCCTGCACATGGAATACAAATACCTGCTGGAGCTTTTGAAGAAAGGCCTGTATCAAGAATTCTACAGCGATATCCCTACGGCCCTTGTTCCTTTTATGGAGCCGGAGGTCTACGGGCGGAGTATTTACGAAAACTCCTCCTTCATCGCCAGCAGCGCCAATCCTGACGAGAGGACCCATGGCAGCGGGTACGTAGCAAGGTTGAGCGGTTCCACCTCGGAATTTTACAATATGCTGCTGATCCTGGCCCTGGGACAAAGGCCTTTTTCCGTAAATGCTTCGGGAATGCTGGAATTAAAGCTCAGGCCGGCCTTGCACGGCAGCTTCTTTTCCCGGGAAAGGAAAACGGCAATCCGGTATGGCGAAGGGGCTGAAAAAGAGATGCTCCTGGAGGAAAATACGTTTGCTTTCAGCCTTTTGGACGGGGTGACGCTCATATACCACAATCCATACAGAATCAACACGTATGAAAAGGAAAGCTCGGGAATAAGGAAGATCGAACTGGGAAACGAAACCGGACCGGCTGAAACGGTCACGGGAAGTATTGTTTCAGGCTTGCTGGCGGAAAAGATCCGGGCGGGCTGCTATAAAAAAATTGATGTATGGATTGAATAAAAAAGAACGTTTTCAATCCATACCATACCGCTTGAAATTGTATACAAGATACTTGGAAGTATCTGCTGAAAAAATGCAAAAAGCTGCTTTTACAGTATTTTCAAAGGATTGTGTGCCGGTTTTGACCCGGCGATAAAATTTATTAATTTTATTGAATGTTCCTTTTGTATCTGTTATAATTAGAAGGGTTATTGTTAAATACTTAACAACCTTTGTATAAAATTTTAACCAACATAGTCAGTTTAGATGTAAGGAGGTCATTATTAATGAGTGAAAACAAAGGCTGTTGCTGTGGGACCGTTGACACTTGCAGCGACGAGAGGGCACAGAAGCTCCAGGAAATTATTGAAAAGTATAAGGGTACAAGAGGTGCTCTGATTCCTGTACTTCATGAAGCTCAACAGGTGTACGGATATCTTCCCATCGAAGTTCAGAAGACTATTTCAGAAGGGCTCAATGTACCTCTCACCGAAATATATGGTGTCGTAACCTTCTATACACAGTTTTCTCTGAATCCCAAGGGAAAATACAACATTAATGTCTGTATGGGGACGGCCTGTTATGTTAAAGGCTCGGGCCAGATACTCGACAAGCTGAAGGAAAAGCTCGGTCTGGAAGTTGGAGCATGCAGCGAAGACGGATTATTCTCCCTGGAAGCCTGCAGATGTATCGGAGCCTGTGGTTTGGCGCCTGTCATCACCATCGGCGAGGACGTTCATGGAAGGCTCAATCCCGACGATGTAGAAGGCATTATCGACAGCTATATCAAAAAAGAAAAAGGACAATAATGAAGGATTTATCTCTTCACATAATGGATATTGTGCAGAATTCCGTTTCTGCTAGAGCGAAAAGGATTGAAACGGCCATCGCTGCGGATGTCAAAAATGACTGCCTGAAAATTACCGTATCAGATAATGGCGCGGGAATGGATGCGGACCTTTTAAGCAGGGTCACAAGTCCCTTCGCAACAACCAGGACCACAAGAAAAGTGGGACTGGGGCTTCCGCTGTTCAAGGAATCCTCCGAAATGGCGGGCGGCGAGTTCAGGATCAGTTCCGTGAAGAACGAAGGCACGCAAGTGTCTGCCAGCTTTAAAATATCGCATATTGACAGGCTTCCCCTCGGAGATGTGGCGGAAACCATGGCAGGTGTGATTATGGCTTATCCGCAGATCCAATGGGTTCTGGTGCTAAGCAATGACAGTGAGGAATTTCGCCTGGATACCGACGAGGTGAAAGGACAGCTGGGTGAAGTGCCCATTACGGAGTACGAGGTTATCACGTGGATAAAGGGATATATTGATGAAGGAATAAGGTTTATATTTGGAGGTGTATTGAATGAAGTCGTTAGCTGAACTGGAAGAAATAAGAAAGAAAACGCTGGAACAGATCAACTTGAGAACCAACAAGGACGGACTGAGAGTGGTTGTGGGAATGGCCACCTGCGGAATCGCCGCCGGTGCAAGGCCCGTTATGAATACAATCCTTGAAGAATTGAAAAAGAGGAACATCAGCAACGTAAATGTAACCATGACAGGCTGTATTGGTGTCTGTAGGCTGGAGCCCGTTGTTGAAATCCTCAACCCCGACGGAACAAAGGTAACCTATGTCAAGATGGATGCGGACAAGGCAGCCAGGGTCGTGGCGGAACACATTGTGAACGGAAGAGTCTGTATCGACCTTACCATCGGGGCGGCAGAAGGCAAATAAACCGCTATAGGCTCACAACCGTCAGGGATGAGAAGTCCAATAGCCAAAGAATATGTAAGGAGGGTCAAAAAGACGATGCAGAATATATATAGAGCTCACGTGCTGGTATGCGGCGGTACAGGCTGTACTTCCTCAAACAGCGAGAAGATCATTGTTGAATTGGAAGCAGGCTTGAAAAGCAGCAAGCTTGAAAACGAAGTTAAGGTCATAAGGACAGGCTGTTTCGGTCTGTGCGCCGAAGGGCCTATTGTTGTGGTATATCCTGAAGGCTCCATGTATACCATGGTGAAGGTCGAGGATGTAAAGGAAATCGTTGAAGAGCACCTTTTAAAGGGCAGAATCGTGAAGAGGCTGCTTGCCGGAAACAAAGAAGCGGAAGATATTGCAAAATCCCTTGAAGGTGTAGGCTTTTTCCAGAGGCAGATGAGAATCGCCCTGAGAAACTGCGGTGTAATAAACCCGGAAGATGTAAACGAATATATCGCCTATGATGGATATAAAGCTCTGGCCAAGGTTTTGACCGAAATGACTCCCGAGCAGGTTGTGGACACGGTGAAGAAATCGGGACTCAGAGGAAGAGGGGGCGGAGGTTTCCCCACCGGTTTAAAATGGGAGTTTGCAGCCAAACAGCAGGCTGATCAGAAATATGTCTGTTGTAATGCGGATGAAGGTGACCCGGGAGCGTTCATGGACAGGTCGGTGCTTGAAGGCGATCCCCATTCACTCATTGAAGCAATGGCCATTGCCGGCTATGCCATCGGAGCAAACCAGGGTTATGTATATGTAAGAGCTGAATATCCTATCGCCGTGAAGAGGCTGCAGATTGCCATCGGACAGGCAAAGGAGTACGGACTGCTTGGTAAGAACATCTTTGGAAAGAATTTTGATTTTGATCTTGAAATAAGACTCGGCGCAGGTGCCTTCGTATGCGGTGAGGAAACAGCACTCATGACTTCCATCGAAGGACACAGGGGCGAGCCCAGGCCAAGGCCTCCATTCCCTGCAGTAAAGGGATTGTGGCAGAGGCCTACCATATTGAACAACGTTGAAACCTATGCAAATATCCCCGTAATCTTCTTAAAAGGTGCAGACTGGTTTGCAAGCATAGGTACCGAGAAGAGCAAGGGAACAAAGGTATTTGCCGTGGGCGGCAAGATCAACAACACAGGTCTTGTTGAGGTTCCCATGGGAACGACCATGAGAGAGGTTGTATACGATATCGGCGGCGGCATACCTAACGGCAAGAAGTTCAAGGCCTGCCAGACCGGCGGACCTTCGGGCGGATGTATACCCGCGGAGAACCTGGATACACCCATCGACTATGACTCCCTGATTGCCCTTGGCTCAATGATGGGTTCCGGCGGGCTTATCGTCATGGATGAAGATACCTGTATGGTTGACATGGCCAAGTTCTTCCTGGAATTTACCGTTGACGAATCCTGCGGTAAATGTCCTCCATGCCGTATCGGTACCAAGAGAATGTACGAGATTCTCGAGAAAATAACCGAAGGCAAGGGAGAAGAGGATGATCTTGTGAAGCTGGAGCACCTGGCCCAGAATATCAAGGCATCGGCGCTTTGCGGTTTGGGACAGACAGCTCCGAACCCCGTATTGAGCATGATGAAAAACTTCAGAAGCGAATATGAAGCCCACATCCGGGACAAGAAATGTCCGGCAGGCGTATGTAAGTCCATGATGCAGTATGTGATCAGCGCGGAGAAATGCAAGAGCTGCAGCATCTGCGCAAAACAGTGCCCTGTGGGTGCCATCTCCGGAGAAAAGAAAGTACCATATGTAATCGATCAGGAAAAATGTATCAAGTGCGGCGTATGTATGGAGAAGTGTCCGTTCAAAGCCATATTCAAAAATGTGTAATGGAAGGGGAGTGTTAAAATGGAATTGGTAAATATCACGATAGATGATAGGAAGATTCAGGTTCCTAAAAACTATACCATACTGGAAGCGGCAAGAGAAGCCAACATAGCGATACCAACACTCTGCTTCCTCAAGGACATCAATGAAATCGGCGCGTGCAGAATGTGCGTCGTAGAGGTTAAAGGCGCCAGGGCGCTGCAGGCGGCCTGTGTATATCCCGTATCCGAAGGCCTTGTAATCAACACCAAGAGCCCTGCGGTCAGGGAAGCCAGAAAGGTAACCCTGGAACTGATCCTGTCAAATCACGACAAGAAATGTCTTACCTGCGTAAGAAGCAGAAACTGCGAGCTTCAGAAGCTTTCAGAGGATTTGAATGTAAAAGAAATCAGGTATGAGGGTGAATCCGTCAACCTGCCCCTGGATAATTTCTCGCCTTCCATCGTGAGAGATCCCAACAAATGCGTACTTTGCAGACGCTGTGTAAGCATGTGCAAAAATATACAGACGGTATCGGTCATCGATACGGTAGAGAGGGGCTTTAAGACCACCGTTTCCTCTGCCTTCAACAAGTCTCTGAATGAAGTTCCCTGCACCATGTGCGGACAGTGTATTACCGTATGTCCCGTGGGCGCACTGCGTGAGAAGGATGATACCGAAAAGGTGTGGGACGCTCTCGCAAACCCCGATCTGCATGTAGTGGTTCAGACGGCTCCGGCGGTAAGGGTTGCCCTGGGTGAAGAATTCGGAATGCCTATCGGTTCAAGGGTCACAAGCAACATGATTGCTTCCTTGAGAAGATTGGGCTTTAAAAAGGTGTTCGACACCGATACCGCTGCCGACCTCACCATTATGGAAGAGGGCACGGAGCTGCTCAACAGGATCAACAACAACGGCAAGCTGCCTTTGATTACCTCCTGCAGCCCTGGCTGGATTAAGTTCTGCGAGCACAACTATCCTGAGTTCCTTGACAACCTGTCCAGCTGCAAATCGCCCCATGAGATGTTTGGTGCGGTGCTCAAATCCTACTATGCGGAGAAAATGGGCATCGATCCCGCAAAGATATTTGTGGTTTCAATCATGCCATGTACCGCCAAGAAATATGAAGCCCAGAGGCCTGAGCTTTCCTCCACCGGCTATGCCGATGTGGACGTAGTACTGACCACTAGGGAACTTGCAAAGATGATCAAGGAAGCGGGCATTGACTTTACGGAGCTTCCCGAAAGGCATTTTGACGATCCCATGGGCGAAGCCACCGGTGCCGGCGTTATCTTCGGCGCTACCGGAGGCGTTATGGAAGCAGCCCTCAGAACGGTTGCGGAAATCCTGGAAGGAAAGTCCATCGACGCCATTGAGTACAATGCCGTCAGAGGTGTCGAAGGTATTAAAGAAGCCGTTGTGGAAGCAGGAGGCCTGAAGATCAAGGCTGCCGTAGCCCACGGACTCGGCAATGCCAGAAAGCTTCTTGACAAGATAAAAGCAGGCGAGGCGGAATATCATTTCATCGAAATCATGGGCTGCCCCGGCGGCTGCGTAAACGGAGGCGGACAGCCCATACAGCCTTCCTCGGTGAGAAGCTGGGTCGACTTGAGGGCTGAAAGAGCCAAGGCGATTTATGAGGAAGACAGAAGCCTTCCCATCCGTAAATCCCATGAAAATCCGAAGGTTAAGGCGCTTTATGACGAATATTTCGAAAAGCCTGGAAGCCACAAATCCCACAAGCTCCTTCACACGCACTATGTAAAGAGAGCCAACTATCCCGTAGGTTAACAGAAAATTCATATAAAAAGTCAAAAGGCCGGGTTGCAAATGCAGCCCGGCTTTTTGACTTACATACCGGGAATACCCCCGCCAATATTGTGGAAAAAAATAACACTTTATGGTATAATGCTGGAAAACAGGAATTTGTTAGCCCAAGGAATAAAAGATGAATACGATTTTTATATAATCTGTTTTGGAGGGATGGTATGAAAACAAAACTATTTAGCTTATGCTTTGCGGGTATAATTCTGATATCATTTATTTTGAACTTTAATTCTTTTCTCATGGGGCACCCCTCAAAATGGTTTAATATAGCTGTTTCAGTTTTATACATCGTCTTTTGGTATATATTTATCCTGCTGCCAAAAAGAAATAAAAGAAGGATGATTTTTTCTATAACCTGGGGATTTTTTACCGTTGCGTGTGCTGTAATTACGTTAATTGTCAATATAAATGATAGGATAAGAGTGGACTTTTTCATACCGTTTGTTATTATTTTTCTTACCCCTCTTTATGGAGTAGAGGCTTTCTTTGGCCAAGCAAGATTTCTTATGGCAAGTATAGTAGATATAATTGTCGGTATGGGTTGGATCATTACAAGTTCTATCTTCCTCAAACGAATAAAATGAGCATATCAATCCACACACGGAGGAATTCGGCCTGCCCATTTTAGTACATGCCCAGTATTGACCAGATATATTTAGCGATTTTGATTTTGCCCTGTAGGAAGGCCGGCATTAATATCCAGGAATTATTTAACGCATACTATATGGGTGAGGATATTAATTCTAATTTGATGTGCTGTGGACGCTTGGATCAGGGAGCAGCAGGGAAAGGATGAAGGATATGCTTATAAACGTGCCTAACGGACCGGAATACAGCGGCCTGGAAAAAGGAGACCGGGTGGAAATTATCTGTGAAGACGGCAGTAGCGGCTGCGGAACCATATACAACAAATACAGGAGCATTGTGGTGCTGGATGTGGAGAGCCGGGTATGGAAGGAATACAATGAGCAAATACGCAGGAAAATGCACTGAGGGTGCTCATATGCAAATCCGGCGGGAGTAGGAATCGGTGTCGGTATACAGCTCGATCGCATTTTTTGAAAAGAAATTCTTATAGTGCTCGGGTATTGCCGGGCTGCTGATTACTTTATTTGCCTCGGTGAGAGGACTGATCTCCGAAAAATTGTTTTTATCAAAGCACTTGCTGGTGCAGATAAAAACACGGCATGAGGCGATATCCAGCATTTCTTTCAGCATGGAGGCTTTGGCGATGCTCTGGACGGAATATCCCCTTTTTATGCTGAGCCCTTCAATTTCAATGAAAGCCTTGTTCACATAGAAGTTTCTCAGGGTTTCCTCCGCCATTTTGCCCAGGAGGCTTCTCGTGGGAGAATCCAGTTCCCCGCAGGGCATTACCACTTTGATGCCGATGTTCTCCGAAAGCAGGGAAGCGATGTTCAAATCATTGGTCAGTACCGTCAGGTGTCTTCTGGCCAGCAGCTTTTCCGCCAGCAGCAGGTTGACGGGACCGGAGCTGAGCAGGATGATGTCATTTTCCCGGACCATTTGAGCGGCAATATGGCTGATCTCTTCCATTTCCTCCAGGCACGGGTCCGCGGGAAAAGCGTGGGAAAAGCCGGTACTGCCGGTGTCTTCTCTCAAGATGGCGCCACCGTGGGTCCTGGTCAAAAAGTTTTCCCGTTCAAGCTTTTCCAGGTCCCGGCGCACAGTAACCTCCGACACCCTCAGCTTCTTGCTCAGGGCAGCCACATCCGCGTGCTTTTGGTCAACGAGAATCTGTTTTATTGTTTTAAGTCTTTCCGGTGCATACATAGGTTCCTCCTGCAGCCGTAATACAATTAACGCGTCAATTCAGCCGAATATTGCCTGCGTAGTGCAAACGTTTGCTACAACACCAAAAAATTATATTCCCCTACAGGTTTTACGTATAATCAGCCTGGGTTCAAGAATCCGGTGGTTTACTTCCTCACTGCCGGGATTTTGCATTTTATCCAGCAGCAGCTCCACACACAGCTCTCCGATGGTATATTTGGGCAGGTGTATGGTGGTCAGCCGTATTTTATCCAGGGAGGCGAAGGAAATATCATCGAAGCCTATTACGGAAATATCCTTGGGTACGTTCAGGCCGTATTCCTCTACCGCCTGTATGATACCCAGGGCCATAAAATCGTTTCCGGCCAGAATGGCAGTCGGAAGCTTCTGGTTCACAAGCAGCTCCCTTGTCATCTGGTAGCCGCTGGACTGCTTGTATTCTCCGTGCATGATATAATTGGTGTCAAGGGGCACACCATGCTTTTCCATGGCGCTTTTATAGCCGCTGAAACGGCCTGAACCGCTGCTGGTTGAAAGAAGTCCCCCAATATAGGCGATTTTCCTGTGTCCCAGCTTTATGAGGTATTCCACGGCAAGCACGGCACTTTTGAAGTCATCCACTACCACGTAGCTGCAGTGGTCCTTTTTGGGCTTCTGGGCGGCAAATACGATGGGTACCTTCAAGCCGATGTCCTCAATGTGGGAAATGTCGTCAGAGACCGGAGATATGACGATTCCGTCCACTCTGCTGCCATAAAGCTTATGCAGGTATTCTTTTTCCCTTTGCAGGTTCCAGTTGGAGTTGCATAGAAAAACCTGGTAACCGTTGCGGCTGGCGCAGTCCTCAATGCCCTGGGCCACTTCGGGGAAAAAGGGGTTGGTAATGTCGGAAACAATCAGGCCCAGGGTGCGGGTGCTTTTTGTAACCAGGCCTTTTGCCAGTGCATTGGGAGTATAGCCCAGGTCTCCGGCCAATTTGAGGATGCGCTTTTTGGTTTCATGATTAATGCCCGGATGGTCGGCAAGGGCCCTTGAAACTGTTGCATAAGACACCTTTGCCTCTTTTGCAATGTCTTTTATCGTTATGTTCATATCAGAAGACTCCTTGCAAACGTTTACGATATAATTATACTTCAAGGCCCGGGAAGTGTCAATAAACTTAATAGAAAGCTAACACAACGCGTGAATAGGGGAGATATACAAATAAAGTCGGATTTGGGATATAATATGCATAAAAGCTTGTTTGAAGGACGGAGGACGGTATGAAAGAAATTCACGTTGTGGGTGCCGCCATCATGGATGGGGAGAAAGTTCTGGCGGCCCAGCGTTCCATTGATATGAACACACCTCTCAAATGGGAATTTGCCGGCGGGAAGGTGGAAAACGGGGAATCCCATGCCGCGGCTCTGATTCGGGAGGTGCGGGAAGAGCTGGGAGTGAGGATAAAGGTAAAGGATTTTCTTGCCACCGGGGTCTGGGAGGATGGAGAAAACCGCATTTTGCTCCACGTTTATGAAGCGGAAATCCTGGAGGGCAAGCCGGAAGCTTCGGAACATGCCCAGCTCAAATGGATAGAATTGGACGGCCTGGGCCAGTTGGAATGGGCAGAGGCGGATATCCCGGCCTGCAAGGAATTGATGCGGCGCCATGGAGCGTCCTGCTGGTATTATACCCGGCATGAAAACGAATGCCCGTATGATGAATAAATTTCTCCCGGCCTGTTTTTCGGGAGGGCTGGGGGTAGAAATGGGCGGGCTCCGGATGATATAATCTTATCGTCATTAATGCTGGATCTACAGCAGCAGACAAAACAAACATGGGATGGAGATTATAGGATGAAAAATGAGACACCGGAATTTTTAAAGGACATTTTAAAAACCAGTGATGACATATGGAGCAAGGGCTGGGCCGAGAGAAATGCAGGCAACTTGAGTCTGAGGCTCCGGGAGGAAGTGCTGCCCGAAGAAAAGCTGCTGGATTTTTCTTCCCCCTGGCAGAATTTAAGCAGACCCTTGCCGGAGATTAAAAATGAATTTTTTCTGGTGAGCGGAACGGGAAAATATATCAGGAACATACAACTGGAACCGGAAAAGAACCTGGGAATCATACAGCTTGATGAGAACGGGGCCAGGTATCGAACCGTATGGGGGTATTCGGACGGAGGAAGGCCCACTTCGGAGCTGGCGGCCCACCTTCAGGCCCACGCCGTGAAAAAGGTGGCGACGGAGGGTTCCAACAGGGCTATCATACACACCCACCCCACCAACATCGTGGCGCTTACCTATGCCCTGGATATGGATACCTGCAGCATCACACGGCTGCTGTGGGAAATGCACGCCGAGTGTATCGTTGTCTTCCCGGAAGGCATTGAGTTTTTGCCCTGGATGATGGCAGGCTCGGACCAAATCGCGGAAGCAACGGCAAAAGCCTTCCAGTTGCGCAATCTGGTCATATGGCAGTACCACGGAATATTCGGTTCCGGCAAAGACCTGGATGAGGCCTTCGGACTTATCGACACGGCGGAAAAAGCGGCGGAAATATACATTAAGGCAGCCTCCGCAGGGGGTATAAAGCATAAGCTGCCCCTGGACAAGCTGGTGTCCATTGCGGAGAATTTTGGGCAGCATCCCGCAGCCGACATATTGGCGGAACTGGCGGCCAGAGAATCATAAAAAGGTAAGGAGTCTGCAAAGACTCCTTTTTATGTGCGGTGCGTCCAGCGAAGCTGGACCACGCTTGCCGGTGAAAGTCCGGCACGGGTAATTGCCAAGGAGCCCGTTAGCTAATCCCGGTGCGTCGCAGTAATGCGGGGTACTGAGCGGGAGGATAAAGCACCT
>JAFADI010000069.1 GCA_023424965.1 Bacillota bacterium | reverse complement strand
CCTGTGGTCACAGGGACGGGAATCATTCCGCCGAGGATGCAGGCCCAAAAGGAATAGACGAAGCTCTGGTTGTCGTCGATCTGGAATATCACTTCATCCCCGGGCTTAAAGCCCGCCTTCTGGAAATCCCCCAAAAGCCTCAAAGCGCTGTAATACAGCTCTTTGTACGAGACATAACGCTCATCGTTATCTCCCAGGATGAAGGTAATCCCTTTCAGTTCCTCATTGCTTCTCAAAGCGATCAATTCCGTCAAAGTCGTACACGCATGCATTTTTATCCCTCCCGTTGGCGCACGCCCGTCAGGGCGCTTCAATTTTATGGAAAACAGGCTTTACCGGGTTCACCCTGACGTTTTTCGGCCTGAAAAAAACTTCGAGAGAAAGGGAATCGGGCTGAAAGATAACCATTTGAAGGGTCATCCGGTTGTACAAATCCCCGCTTTCGGAAAATACGCCCGGCTTGCCGTGATTGTATGCGGTGATTTCCTTTAACTCCTCCGGAGATACTCTGGGCCCCTTGGCCAGCAACTGGGTTTTTATATTCTCCCACCGCTTGGTGTTGTATTTGTTTGACTTGTGATTGTCATAGTTTCCATAAAGGGCAAAAGAGTTTACCGCGGCGACTGCATTGTCAATTTCCCATGCAATGCCTTTGTTAAGGACCGAGCCGGATTCCCTTACGGCGCGCCTGACCTTCTGGTTGTCCGCACCGTTTCCGCTGAAATTGTTTTCAAGAATGATGCTTCTTTCGGGGTCCGACAGGCCGATGCTGTGGTTGTAGGCATACAGCTTTTTAGGGTCCATCATGTAATCGACCACCTCTTCCATGGTCCCGCAGTTCTCCAGGGCATACCTCAGGTCCAGCGTATAGGAACGCCTTCCTTCCGAAGAGTATGGGGCATTGGTGCCCGCATCCAGAATTCCCGCAAAGACCTTGCTGTCGTTAAAGCCCGTGAGTACGCCCATATACCCCAGGTAGCCGACGGAAACCACTTTTTTCTGCGGGTGCAGGATTTTTATGACCGCCTGAATCCTTGGAAGCTGGTTAACGCTCCCGCCATACCAGTCAAGGTTCCTGGCGGTAATGGTGCCGCCTGTTTCAGAACGGGAGCCGAACACGGAGGTGTAGCTGCATTGGGTGCCGCGCACAGCGTCGGTGAACAGGTTGAAGAGGAAGAACTCGTCCTTCGAAACCTTGTTGTCCTTCCATTTATTGTTGTCTCCACCCGAAAAAACCGAGGCCATTCCCGCAACCTCCTGGGAATACTCCGGGTCCATCTGGGGTTTTATATCCGCTGTCCTGAAAAAGGCATAGGGGTACTCATATTCCGTAAGGTTCTCCGCAATATAGGAATCCACCAGGGCTTCATAATCGGGAACCATCTGAAGAATTCCCCTGGCAAAGGCCTGTCCCATTTGCCTGGGGGTCAGGCCGCTCCGATAGTCGAGCACCACCTCAAAATAATCGCCCTTATCAAGGATGCTCACTCCCTTTTCCTCATAGCTGCTCTTCCCTGCGGCCACCTGTATTTCACTGCTGCAGCCCAATTGGAAAAGCAGGAGCAGCAAAATGCACCCGGCCCATACCCTCTTTATCATTCCGGCAACCCCTCTTATCTTCAAACTAATTGCGAAGCCTTTTCTCCACAAATAATGCCTTTTGCCTATTTAACAAAGTAGTACCGAGTCCTTCAGGACTTCTCTCACGCACTGGCGGTTTCCAGATCAAGGTCTTCCCTGTTTTCCCTGCACTCGATGATCTGGCCCGTTTCCATTTTTATCAGCTTGTCCGCCGCATTAAAATAGCGGTCGTCATGGGTAATGGCAATGACCATCTTGCCCCTGGCCTTTAGTTCCGGCAGAAGGCTTTTATAAAAGAATTTTCTGAACTCCGGATCCTGGTCCGCCGCCCACTCATCAAAAAGACACGCGGGCCGGTCTTCCAGGTAGCTGACAAGCAAAGCCAGCCTTTTTCTCTGGCCGGTGGAAAGCTTCAGGCTGTTGAATCTTCCGTCAGCCACCTGCACCTTGTCGCTGATCCGCAAAATATCCAGATACCTCTGAATTTCCTCCGCTTTCTTTTCATGCTCGATCCCGTACAGCCTTTCAAAAATGTGAAAATCGCTGAAAATGATTGAAAAATAGCTTCCCAGCTCCTCCGGCTCCACCGCTTGTCCGTTTACCGTGATTGCGCCCTCATCCGGCCTGTACAAGCCGGTGATCAGCTTTGCAAGGGTCGATTTGCCGCTGCCGTTTCCGCCGGAAATAAAAACAATCTCTCCCGAATTGAATTCGCAGTGGACAGGCCCCACGGCAAACTTTTCACCGCTGTCATTCTTATACTGGAACCTGGCGCCTTCCAGCCTGAGGACCAGCTCCTTCCGGCTGTTTACCGGAAGAGGCTCTTTTGCCCTGTTCTCCTTAAAGGTGATTTCATCGATAAACTGGTTGATTCTTCTCCAGCTGACCAGCACGCGCATGATTCCCGGAACAAGGAAAATTTCCTGGTTTACGATGCCGCCCATATACAGGTATACCAGCACATAATTTCTGAGTGTGTTGTCCTGCAGGTTGGGAAACAGGATGGGAAAGGTAAAAACAACGATACCCACCACGCCGATGTACAGAATCTCCCCAAGAATTGAGACCCCTACGAATTTGAATTCCCCTTCCACCCGGGTATCCCTGTAGGCTTCGCAGCTCTTCTGCATGTCTTCCTTGAACTCCTTCTGTTTGAGCTTGTTGATGTAAAGCTCCTTGAAGCCGCTGATCATGTCATTGATATACTTGAAAAAGATGTTCTGGATATCCCTGTTCTGTTCGAATTTTTTTTCCGCCGCGCTGCTGACCACCAGGAACAGTCCCACAGCCAGGCCGATCATAAACACCGAGCATACCATGCCCAGCAGGTTTAAGGTACCCAGATAGATGAAGCAGGTGACCAAGGTGATGACACCCGTCAGCCCATTGACAAAGGCGTTTACAAAGCCGCTCACCGTCTCCGTGTCGTTGTTCAGGGCCGCATGGATTTTCCCGTCCTCCGTGGCCTCGAACTGTCCGAAGGGGGCGGAAATAACCCTGTTGATGATTTCAATCCGCTTGTCGTACACGATGGCGCTGGTGATGGTAATGAGCTTCTTTCTGACAATCATCGCACTGACTGTAAAAAGGACAATGCCCAAAAGGTAATACAGGTACAAACCGCTTTCTATCCCTGCCCTCCTGCTCTCCTGCCCCAGCGTCCTGTTCAGCGCCTCGTTGATGATAAAAATGATGATGGAGTTGCCGATGGCGCTTAAGATGCTCAAAACGATGATCATAAAATAGGGCTTGTCATCTTCTTTGACAAAGAAATAGGACAGGATGAAGTACAGATAGAAAAAGGGGATCAGCACCGCAAGGCAGAGCACTGCATACAGCAGTGTGGAAGGGCCGTATTCGCCGATGACCGTCCAGTTAATCCCGTTGAACAAGATGTAGGGAGCCCGGTACAGGCAGTAAGCAATCCCGGTGATGAGGGCAAGGGAGGAAAGCAACGTCCATACTCCCTTAAATCCGTTCCCTTGAAAGGCTCTTTTCCCCGTAAAAATTTCCCGCAGCAAAACTGTCAGATAGAAGGCCGTGCATATTACAAACACGGTAGAAACCAGTATCATGGTAAAGCCCAAACCGCTGTCCACCAACCGAACCACCTCTTCTACAATTCCGTAAATTCAATGCATATAGATGCTCAAAAATATTCTGACAGCGTATGGTTGACCATGCCTGTCAATTCCTTTGTATAATGATGGATGAAAAAATGGTCCCCCTCAAATTCATGGGTTTTACAGTTCAACGAGGTAAACCGCTGCCACTGCTGCAGTTCGCCCCTTGTGACAAGTCCGTCCTGCCTCCCGCCGAAGGCGGTTATGCCGCAGTCGAACGCCAGATTCTCCTCCTGGTATTCATATTCTTCAATCAGCCGGTAATCTGCCTTTAAAATGGGAACAAAGATTTGGGCAAGCTTTTCGTCTTCAAATACTTCTCCCGGAGTCCCGCCGATTTTTAAGATTTCCCGCTTGAATTCGTCATCGGGAAGCAGGTGCAGCCTTTCATTCTCTTTCTTTATGTGCGGGGGGTACCTGCCGGAAACAAAAATATGGGCGGGTTCCCTTCCCCCGTTCTGACGGATCCTCCTGCAAATTTCGTAAACGATAACGCTGCCCATGCTGTGTCCGAAGAGAGAAAATTTATTCTGTCCGATGGGCGTCCATATCCTTTGGTAAATATCCTCAACGGCATCCGCAATGCTGCTGCAGAAGGGTTCATTGATTCTTCTTCCCCTCCCGGCAATTTCCACGGGTACCAGTTCAATTCTCTTATCCAGATATATTTTCCATTTGTTGTATATGGCCGCCGACCCTCCCGCATAGGGAAAGCAAAGCAAAACAATTTTTTCCATAGAAATTCCCTGGTATTTCTCAAAGCTAGCAAGCAGATTTTGTGCTTGAAATTTGGTGAAAAAGCAAGTACACTTCTCCATAAATTTACAATAAAAACAAATTTATTGAAATGAACAATGATGACTTGCATATTACTTTTCATTACCTTGTAAAAAATGTATGTTTTTGTTTTTAAATATTAGAATTTGTCTGGATATGCGGATATGAATAAGCAGGGGCTGCCCATAATCCTATGGTGCAGCCCGCTGCAAGTTCTTTACACTTTCAAAGCTTATGGCACAAGGATCTGCCACTGCTGGTTGGTAGAGCTTGAACCGCTGTATTGTGCCAGCTCGGAGCCATCTGTGGTCCGACCCATGCCATCCAGATACAGCCCGGTGGCACGGTTTTTGAACTTGACATTATTGCCTGTGTGTTCCTGCAGCCACTGCTGGTTGTTGCTGGAGCTGGCCGCATATTGTTTGACCACCGACCCGTTGGTGGTTGAGCCTGCCCCATCCAGGTACAGCCCGGTGGCACGGTTCTTGATCTTGACATAGGTCCCCGCACCTTCAATCACCCACTGCTGGTTGTTGCTGCCGCCGCTTGCATATTGCTTTGCCGCGGAACCGTCGGCGGTGAGTCCTGCGCCGTCAATGCACAGGTTTGTGGCCGCATTCCGTATTTTGATGAATTTCTCACCCCATGAATACTTCAGCCGCTCCAGACCGGAAGCATTGGGCAGCGTCAAAGTAATGCCCGAACCGCTTCCGCTCTTTGTGGTCATGCTGTACCAGTCCCCATCCCTTAAGCCGGGCCAGTAAAAGCTTCCCATGTTCCAGCCCCGCAGCTGGTTGCTTATGCCCCGCAGATAACTTACAAAGAAGGTACCGGAGGTGTTGTTGTAGTTTTGTGTCCCATAGCTGACGCCGTTCTTGGAGCCGGGACTCATGGGCCCGCCCCATTCGGTGCAGATGGTACGGTCTGCATAGCTCCCTACAAAACCGGATATATGGTTCTGCCAGGCAGACTCGGTGGTGTATGGGTTGGAAACGAAAAAGGAATAGTCATGTACCGCCAGCAGACAGTTTTTTAACCTGCTGTCGCCGCCCACGGCGGAAAGGCTCTGGGCATACCCCTCGCCGTCAAGGATCACTCTTCCCTGGGGAACACTGGTATACCTGGTAATCCAGCTGTTGTACAGGTTGCACAAATCCGTTGCCGAATAGCCGTAGGGTTCGTTGATGATTTCGAAGTAGCAGTTGGTGTTGCTGCCGTATTTGTTCACCACCGTCGTCCACATGTTCCAGAAGGCGGTCATATCGGCAGGTTTTCCGTTGGATGGAGCCCAGTAGCACAGGATGACCTTGCCTTTGCTGAGGGCCTTGTCGATGGCGCCGGTATAAGTGCCCCAATAGCTGGAAACCGTAGTCTCGTTGATAGGCATCCGTACACTGTTGGAGCCCAGGAGCGACATGAACTGGCTTATAACCCTGTCGGCAACGGTGGATGCCGTGGAATACGTATCCGATGCACTTAGTCCCGATACGTATATGACGCCTGTCTGGAAATTATCTCTCTGGTCCGCCCAGTTTACACCCTTGAATTGGTTGGTGGCCGCGGAAGCGCCGGGAGCACCGGCAAACATAAGGCTCGTTGTAACAAGTACAACCAACAGGAATGAGATGAACTTTTTACTTTTTAACATACTCGATTTTCCTCCTTTAATGGAATTGGTAAGATATGAACACTGAAACAGGACAAACGATTTCTAAGCGGTTGATGCAATCACCCCCTTTCCCGTGATTTTATTAAATTTGCCGGCATCCCCCCTTTCTCTGTGAAATACCGCTTTCGTGCCTATAGGATTTTGAATTTTTAACCTGTTGAAAATGCACAGATAATTGCGATGATCCGTAGGGGATTTTGAAGTGGAAAAGTTGGTCCGTTTTTTCTCAATGTATAACAAAAACAAATTCATTGAAATGAACAATGATGACTTGGATATTACTTTTCATTACAAAAAAAGGAACATATCCCTGATACACGGACATGCCCCTTCTTTTTCCCTTTTAGAATCCGGCTTCCTCTGCAACCAGCACCACCGTGATTCTTCCTTCGAACTTCATTCCATGGTGAATAATGGTGGTGTAATTGCACATCCTCGGCTGGACACTGCAGTCCTCGCATTTTGCGGTCTCCGCACAGGGTGCCTTGTGCCCCAGCCTTTTCACATTCAACGGTGCGATGGTTTTCAGCCTTTTCATGGCCGCTTCCAGGTCCTCCACAACCTTGTTGGCTCCTGCAACGACAATCACCTTTTGGGGACCGAAAATCATTGCCGATACCCTGTTCCCCGAGCTGTCCACGTTGACCAGCTCTCCGTTTCTGGTAATTGCATTTGTACCCGTCAGAAAGTAATCGGCGTGCTGGGCTTCCCGGTATTTTTCAACCTCCTCCTCCCAGCTCATGGGAAGGTAGCGGTCAATAAGCCGGTACTTCCCGTTTCTCAGCGTATCCAGCAGGCCCATCTCTTTTATGGTGGTGGAACCTCCAAGCCCGACAGACACTCCCTCCGGTATCAGCTCCAGCACCTTTTTGCGGGCTTCCTGCAAGTTCTCTGCGTAGTATGCCGAATAGCTCCTGGATTTCAAGATGTCAACCATCTCTTTTGCAATAAGCCGGTACTGCCACTTTTTCAATTCATCCATCGAAAGAACCCCCTCATGGATTCAGATTAACGTATATTTACCAGCTTAATTTTAATACATAAAAAATTATTATATAATTGAATTTTTTACTAAAAAGTTTATATTTTTTTCTCTGCGGCGCCATCCTTTTTTCTAATTCTGGTTCATTTTCGCCCGGACCCTGTCAAGTACGACGGCCAGCAACACCACGGTGCCGATGATAACCTTCTCCCAATAGGCCGATACATTCAGAAGAACGATTGCGTTGGAGAGAACCCCCATCAAGGCGGCCCCGATGACTGTACCCAGGATACCGCCTTCACCGCCGCTTAGAGATGTTCCGCCGATGATTGCCGCCGTGACCGAAGGCATGACCCAGTTCTGCCCCACCGACGGCTGGCCTGCGGCAAGACGGCAAACAAA
This sequence comes from Bacillota bacterium, assembly GCA_023424965.1. Lineage (GTDB taxonomy): Bacteria > Bacillota > Clostridia > Acetivibrionales > JAFADI01 > JAFADI01. The sequence goes on along the minus strand of JAFADI010000069.1, from coordinate 6,659 downwards.
TATTATTCCTGAAAAAGCCGCCATGCACCCTGAAATTGCATATACGCCGATTTTGACATTGTTTACCTTCACTCCCACCAGGCGGGAGGCAGATTCATTTCCTCCGATTGCGTAAATATACCGTCCGAATGGGGTGTTCCTGAGAATATAAATGAAGATTACCGCTAAAATCAGCATCATAATTACAGGGATAGGTATGAATCCTATCATTCCCTGCCCCAGATATGTGACCTTTTTAGGAAGATTCGTTATGGCCCAGCCCTTGGTTATGACCAAAATCAATCCTCCGAAAATTTCTCCTGTGGCCAGGGTCACAATGAAAGGATTCAATTTGATCTTTGTTATGAAAAACCCGTTCATGGCGCCACACAGCGTTCCGATCAACACTCCGATGATTATGCACAAATAGGGGTCCACACCGGTATTCACCATGAGCCATGCGCTTAAAATGCCGCAAAGTCCTGCTACGGCTCCTACCGAAAGATCTATTCCCGCACTGATCAGCACCAGGGTTTGCCCGAAGGCTATCATTGTGGTAAAGGAAAACTGCCTTACCAGTGTGCCCAGGTTGTAACTGGTCGCAAAGTTAGGATTTACAATGGTGAGCAGTACGGAAATAATCAGCAGCGCCAGGAAAATTCCGCTTTCGGTCGACCTGAAAATATTTTTTAGTCTGTCTGAAAATGTATTGAGTGAATTCAAACTCGTATTGGATTTAGTACTCACTTTAACGTCCCCCTTCTAATTATTCCGTCTAGCTCAAAGCGACCTTCAATATTTCTTCCTGAGAGATGTCCTGGGTATCAAGAAAGCCTTTTGCATTTCCCTCATGCATCACCATGATGCGGTCTGAAAGGTTAATCACTTCCTCCAGCTCTGAAGAGATTATGATAACGGCCAGTCCGTCGTCCGCAAGTTTTCTTATGAGCTCGTGAATCTCCCCTTTGGCGTTGACATCGATCCCGCGGGTGGGCTCATCCAGTATCAGCAGCTTGACTTTTTTTGCAAGCCACCTGGCCAGTATTGCTTTTTGCTGATTTCCTCCGCTCAGCAATTTTATTTGCTTCTCCGGAGAAGGCGTCTTGATGCGCAGTTCATTGATATATTTTATCGCCAGCTCTTTTTTGCGAGCATGGTTGATACCTATCCACTTTACAAGGTTGGGTAAAATGGGCATTGAAATGTTTTCAGATACGGAAATCCCCGGAAATATCCCGTCTTTTCTTCTTTCTTCGGGCACATAGCCAATTCCCAGGTTAATCGCGTTATGGGGCGAGGAAATTGAAACCTTTTCCCCCTGCCAGAAAATTTCTCCCTCCGTCGGCCGGGTTTCCCCGAATATGGCTCTTACAAGCTCTGTCCTTCCGGCTCCCACCAGTCCGGCAATACCGAATATTTCTCCTTCATGGATTGAAAAGCTTATATTGCGGAATTCATTTTTTCTCCCAAGATTGTCAACCTTCAGTATACAGCGGTCTGAAGAAGAGGTTTTTCGTACCTTGCTCTTTTTCTCAACCTCTCTTCCCACCATCAGCCTGATGATTTCATCAATATCTGTATCCTGCATGTTTAATGTGCCGATCAGGCTGCCATCCCGCATGACGGATACCCTGTCCGATATTTTCTCGATTTCTTCCATATGGTGTGAAATAAATATGATGGATTTTCCCTCTTCCCTGAACTGGTCCAGTATTTCGAACAAACGGTCCGCCTCCTGGCTGGTGAGACAGGCCGTGGGCTCATCCAATATAAGAATCTCGGCTCCGAAAGCAATGGCTCTTGCAATCTGGACAATCTGCTGGTAAGCAACGCTCATGTTTCTCACCCTGGCCCTTACATCAATCTTGATTCCTATCTTCTGCAGGACGATTTCAGCGTCATGATAGACCGAGGCCCAGTCTATCAGAGGGAGGCCTGGCTTTAACTTCTCCATTCCCAGGAAGATGTTCTCCGCAACGGAACACTGCGGAATCAGGTTAAGCTCCTGGGGAACTATGCCTATACCCATGGAAAGAGCCGTCTGAGGGGAATCGATGACAACCTTTTTTTCGCTCAAGTAAATCTCTCCTGAATCGGGCTGGAGCAGGCCCATGATCACATTCACCAGGGTGCTTTTGCCCGCTCCGTTTTCTCCGACCAGGGCGTGAATTTCTCCCCTGTCAAGCATGAAACTCACATCGTTCAATGCCTTAACACCTGGAAATGCCTTGTCAATATTTTTAACTTCTAGAGCCGGGTGTTTTACCACATCTACACATCCTTTCCCAAAATCAACCCCAGCACTGAAACTTTTCCCGGCAGGGGAGCTCCTTCACTTCAGTCGCTGCCCCTGCCGGAATCCAGAAATATTTCTTACCGGTTGCTGATGTCTATGTTATAATTGCTATGAGATATTTGCTTCACATTCTTTGTAATGATCTTGAGTGGGGACTCAATTATTGCCTTGAAGGTGTTGCCTATGTCTCTTTTTAATTCCGGCCATCTCCATCACCCTTCGATGCAATTTTACTTTGCGGTGTTTTTCTTGTATTCGTCCATGTTGTCTTTTGTAACGATGTAGGAACCTGTCTGATATTCGGCGGGAACGCTTTTGCCGTCCGCAATGTCAACCATGTACTTGATGGCGTTGTAGCCGATATCAAAAACCCGCTGCACCTTGGTGCCCAAAATTACGCCCTCCTCAATAAACTGCATGGTTTCAGGCATGTCATCCATTCCTACAATTGCAACCTTACCCGTCTTGCCCGCATCCTTGACCGCACGGGCCGCACCGATAGGATTGCTGGCGTTGCAGCCGAAGATACCCTTCACATTGGGATTTGCCTTCAGTATGTTTTCCGTCAGTGCAATGGCTTTCTCAAGGTCGTCATTGTCTGCCTGTTCGGTGACAATCTTAATTTCGGGATACTTTTCCATTGCCTTTTTGAACCCTGCAACACGCTCTTTATGGTTGGGCGCACTCAGGGAACCGCTCAGTATGGCAACCTCACCCTTCTCTCCAATGTTCTTTGCCAGCAAGTCCGCCAGTTCAGCCCCGTCCTGCTCGTTTTTGTTATGGCCCACAAACATGGTCCTTTTGCTTTTGGGGGCATCACAGTCGAAGGTCACAACCTTGGCTCCCGCGTCTACCGCCTGATCGATGATGGGGGCGTCAGAAGCTTCATCCAGAACGGAAACGGCAATAACACTGGGCTTTTTGGCCACGGAGGATTCGATCTTTTGCGTATGTACGACAACATCTGCCGTCGGTGGAGCATCCCATTCGAATTTTATTTCTATGCCCTGTTTTTTGTACTCTTCGATGGCGGCGGTAGCACCTGTTTTAACTGCCTCATACCAGGGGTGAACTACCTTGGGGATGAATACAAAATAGTATTGCTTGGTTTCCTGGGCAGGAGTATTTTCAGCGCTCTTGCCGCCCTGTTCTTCCGCCTTCGGGGGAGTCGATCCGGCTCCGGCGTTATCGCTGCTTCCGCAGCCTGCCAGCAGGGATAACATCACCGCTGCAACCAGTACCAGTGAGATCAGACTGCTTTTCTTGGAAAATCTTGCCATTAGAAATTTTCCTCCTTTTAAATTAAAATTCTCCAGCAGATTTGCATGCTGGTCAAACCACGGGACCTTGAATTTCAAGCCCCTTTAAGACCGGCTTCAGTCCACCGCCTGTTTCCCGGACAAAAGTCCCGGCATTCACCCCCTCCTTTCCAAAAATAAGCAGCAATGTACAGGCAGTTGCTTGCCGGCCTCCTGGTTATTATATATTCGCCGGTTCTTGCAAAAACCCTTCTTTTTTTGAAATATTTTTTTATTTTTGAAATAGTTTGATTGATTTTGAAAATATTTTTTGTGTTTTTGAAGATCTGTAGATGTTGAACTGGCTGGAAATGATTTTAGTTCATCCGGGATTGTTGTTTGTCTTCACCGACGGAAGCATAAAAGACGATGCTTGTTTCCTTCATTTCCTTGCCTGATAATTCGCCGACAATCCTTCCCTTGTTCAGAATGAGGATTCTGTCGCACATGCCGATTAACTCCTCCAGGTCGGAAGAAATGAATAGAATGGCTCCTTCTCTGAGAATAAACTCATTCATCAGGTTGTAGGTTTCAACCTTCGAAGGGATATCCAATCCCTTTGTGGGCTCATCGAAGATAAATATGCGCGAGCATGTCAGCAGGCTCCTTGCAATCATTACCTTCTGCTGGTTTCCACCGCTCAGCTGCTTTACCCTCTGTCCGGCGTCCCTAGCTTTGATGCCCAGCTGCTTTATATAATGGTCCGTCAGTCTCTTTTCCAGAGCCAGGTCAATGTTATAATTGGTTGCCACGCTGGACATGTCCGAAATGGAAATGTTCTCTTGAATGCCAAAATTATATATCAGGCTTTCATTCCTGTTTTCCGAAATGAAGCCGATTTTATTCCTTATTGCGTCCGCAGGTCCTGCGATGCATTGTTCTCTTCCGTTGATAAAAATTTTGCCTTTGTTCAGCCTGTTCAAGCCTACAATTGCCCTGGCTACGGCGGTCCTTCCCGAACCCACCAGGCCTGTCAGGCCCAATATCTCCCTTTGTCTCATGGAAAACGAAATATCCTCAAGAATGCCGTTGTCCCCCAGGTGTTCCACCCTGAGAACCTCTTTTCCGATTTCTTTATTGATTTTGGGATACCTGTTGACAAATTCTCTTCCTGCCATTTTGTACACGATGGACGTCATATCTGCATCTTTTGCCTCGGAAGTGTCAATCAGGCTGCCATCCCTTAAAACAGTCACCCTGTCCGCAATCTTCACCACTTCATTGATTTTATGGGAGATGAAAAATATCGAAACACCCATGTGTTTTATCTTTTCGAGGATTTTGAACAGTTTTTCCGTTTCATGGTCCGTCAGAACGGCTGTAGCTTCATCGATAATCAGGACCCTCGATTGCCAGCACAGAGCCTTTGCCACTTCCACCATCTTCCGCTGTCCTGCACCAAGGCTGGAAACCTTTGCATGGGGATCAATTTCAAACTCCAGGTCCTCCAGCAGCCTTTCAAAATCTTTGAAGGTCCTGCCCCAGTTAATGATGGGAAGCAGCTTGAAGGTACGGATAGGCCACCGTCCCAAAAAAATATTGTCGATTACATTGAGGGAGGAAACAAGCTGGGAGTCCTGAAATATGATGCTGATGCCCAGTTCCTGCGCCTTCCGGGGATTGTCCATGGAAACAGGCTGCCCGTCAATGAGAATTTCACCCGAATCACAGCCTTCCACACCTGCGAGGATCCGCATAAGAACAGACTTTCCCGCTCCGTTCTCTCCGAGAATGGCGTGAATTTCTCCATGCTTCAGGGATATATTGATATCCCTCAATACCTCATATCCGTTATAGCTCTTTGATATACTCCGCATTTCCAGTAAAAGCTTTTCCATTATTCCTCCACAGAACCCGTTCTTTTGGAACATAACAGCCTTATTTTTCTAGCTCATAACTGGTGTAAATCGGTATTCCGTTTTCGAAAAAGTACTTTTTGAATTCCTCAGGTACTTCCTGGTTTGTGACGATTTTGCCGGCAGTATTCAAAGGTCCCAGCTTGATGAAGTTCTTTTTCCCGAATTTTGTATAGTCGCCAAGAATAATGACTTCATTGGCAACCCGGCACATTTTGTTCCACATTACCGCTATGTCGGAGTTGCTGGAGGTGAAACCGAACTGGATATCCACGCCCCCCGTTCCGAGAAAGGCCTTGCTGACATGGATGTCTTCCAGCATCTTGTGGGCGAACTCTCCCACCATGGACATGCTTTCGTCATTATATATGACATCTCCGCCTGTAAGGACCACCTTGATTTCTTTGTTTGAACTCAGCTCGGAGGGAATGTGTACGTTGTTGGTAACAATGGTCAGATTTTTTTTGTTTTTGAGGTGTTTTGCAAACTGAAGGCAGGTTATGCCCGAACCGATGATGATTGCCTCATTGTTCTCAACCAGCTGGGATGCAATGTATCCCACCATTTTTTTCTCATCCAGGTTCGGAGTGGTTTCCCGTGAAGGGGCCGGCTGCACGTTCATGTCCTCATCAAGGACTGCGCCTCCGTAACTTCTCTTAAGAAAACCTTCATTTTCAAGCTTTTCCAGGTCTCTTCTGATGGTAGCCTCGGATACGGACAGGATGGAACTGAGGGTGGATATGTCTACGCGTTTGTATTCCAGCATGACCTCTTTAATTTTTTCAATTCTTTTCGCAGCAAACATAGATAACCCTCACGTTTTTTATTATTTTACCATAACATAGATTCCGTTTTTTTTCAACACTGCGCAAGAATAAACAGCAATGTATCGGTTTCCACCCTTTGCGGTTTTGCAAACGGGGTAAGGATAAACCGTCTCAGCATTAATCCGCTTATTCTCCTTTGTACCGGCCTTTTTTGAACCATTCATCCCATTTCTTGCTCTGCTCGTCGTTTTTATTTGCCTCAAACCTGCGCTTGATCCTCCTGTCCACTTTTCTCTTGATCCGATGGATGAGCAAGAACAACAGGATTGCCACGGCGTCCAGGGCCACCACATGCTTTATGGAATAGCCCCTTTCGTAAAATATCCTGGGATAGCCGTCTGCGAGGCTGCACAGGCTTATATTTCTCAACACAAGAAAAATGGCGTTTACATATAAAATTATT
>JAFADI010000103.1 GCA_023424965.1 Bacillota bacterium | reverse complement strand
CATAGCCTGTTACACAGGAATTGACGATTTTGGCCCCGGCAGGGAGCTTTGAATAGATTTCCTTAAGCACCTTCACGATGAGTTCAAGGGGCTTTCCTTCATTGCTGCTGTAGAAGGAATACAGGAGAGCTCCGTCCTCCCCGATCAGGGCGGCCTTTGTTGTGGTGGAACCCGCATCGATTCCAAGGAAGCAACTGCCCGTATATTCCGCCAGCTCTCCCCTTTTCACCCGGTACCTGTCGTGCCTGTCCCTGAACTCTTTGTATTCCGCCTCATCCGCAAACAGGGGCTTAAGCCTCTGCACCTCATGGGCGGAAAAGCTCTTTAACCCATTCACCTTGTCCTTCAGGGCCTGGAAATCAATCACATTTTCTTTTGCGGATATGATCGCAGCACCTTTGGCAGGGAAAAGATGGGAGTTTTCCGGAAAAACCACCTGTTTTTTTGTAAGCTTCAAGGTTTCAATAAACCTGTTTCGCAGTTCCGAAAGGAAATACAGGGGGCCGCCCAGGAAACCCACATTCCCGCGGATGGGCTTTCCGCAGGCAAGCCCGCTGATGGTCTGATTCACCACGGATTGAAAGACCGATGCCGCAATGTCCTCTTTCGTGGCACCTTCATTCAGCAGGGGCTGTATGTCCGATTTTGCAAATACTCCGCACCTTGAGGCAATGGGGTAGATCACCTGGTAGGTTTTTGCCAGATCATTCAGTCCTGCGGCGTCGGTCCTTAAGAGGGAAGCCATCTGGTCGATAAAAGAGCCTGTTCCGCCGGCGCATATGCCGTTCATCCTCTGTTCCACGCCGCCGGTGAGATAGGTGATCTTCGCATCTTCCCCGCCCAGCTCGATGGCCACGTCTGTCTCGGGAATGAATTGTTCGATGGCCCTGGTGCCGGCAATAACCTCCTGCACAAAGGGTATGTCAATCCAGTCGGATATGGTCAGCCCTCCCGAGCCCGTCAGCATGGCAGTCACTTTATAGCCGCTGAAGTTCTCATAGGTTTCATTAATCAGGCTGATTAACGTGTTTTTTATATCGGAAAGATGTCTTTTATACTTGCTGAAAATAATATTGTAAGCAAAATCAAGCGCTACGACTTTTATTGTGGTTGACCCAATATCAAGCCCCAAATGCAATACATTTTCCATACAAACGGCAGCTTTCAGACCGCCATCCACCCCCTGAAACAATATGTCAATCACAGAATTTAAAAACTAAAACAAATCAAGGAAACAAATAGATTTTAAACTTCTCTCGCTACAAAAAGTCACATATAATATATAATATTACAGTTAAACGCAGTTTAAAACATAGTTAGCTTTATATTAATTAACATGTACCACTTTGTCAATATGCTCAAACACCGATCATTCGTATATAATTATACCATATTTCTCTTGAAAGCCGCTTCTTCATTCCGCATATATTTTTTTAAACAAGCTGCAGATATTCTTTGCTATTGACACCCGGAAAGCTGTGGGCTAAAATGATTTATACGCTGTTTAAAACTACGTTTGGCAGAAATCGTAGAGGTTGTTATGGAAAAAGATGTTTTGGTTCCGACCACCAGGGAGAAAATGATCGACTCCACCCTGGATATAATTAAAGAAGAAGGCTTTCAAAAGGTCACTGTCCGTAAAATCGCACAAAGGGCCGGCGTAAATATCGCCTCGGTAAATTACCATTTTGGTTCAAAGGATGCGGTAATTAATGAAGCCCTGCTGCAGGTGACCAAAAACCTGATGAGCTGTTTCGAAATACTGAAGGACAAGGATTTGGACGCCCAGACCAGGCTCAGGAAATTTTTGCAGGACTATACGGATGTGATCGAAAATTCCCCCGATATAATAAGGTGCTTTATCAGCCAGCTTATAAACCACATCGATATCAATGTAGCTTATGGAGAATATTTAAAAGCCGAAGGCTTTCAACTGCTGGAAGCTACCCTCGGGGACCTGCTTCCCGGAGAAAACGGGTCCGCGAGGAAAATGCTGGCAGTCCAGCTTATGTGCTGTATCGGCTATCCCACACTCATGGGAAGCTTTCTGACGGATGTGACGGATTTTGATTACAGCAGCAGGGAGCAGCGGTATAAATACCTGGAAGTGCTCATTAACAGGATTCTAACGTGAGGCTTTTTACTTCCCGTCAAGCAGATTTCCAAGTCCTCCAAGGATGGAGCCTTCTTCCCTCCGTCCCGGTGCCGTCTGGTTTATTTTTGCCGCCAGCCTGCTGAATGGAATGGACTGCAGCCAGACCGTGCCGGGACCTGTGAGTGTGGCAAAAAACAGTCCCTCTCCTCCGAAGATGGCGGACTTTATACCTTTTACGAACTGGATGTCATAATTTACTCCTCTTGTCAAAGCTACAAGGCATCCTGTGTCCACCCTCAGCATCTCTCCAGGCATCAGGTCCCTTTTGATGATGGTTCCGCCCGCATGGACAAAGGCAAGGCCGTCGCCTTCCAGCTTCTGCATGATGAAGCCCTCTCCGCCGAAGATTCCCACACCGATTCTCCTGTTGAATTCCATCCCGATGGAAACTCCCTTTGCGGCACAGAGAAAGGAATCCTTCTGGCATATGATGGTGTTGTTGAACCTTTTAAGATCCATGGGCAGTATTTTCCCGGGATAAGGAGCCGCAAAAGCCACCTTCTGCTTTCCATAGGCGTTGTTTGTATACATGGTCATAAAGAGGCTTTCACCGGTCAACAGCCTTTTGCCCGCGCTGAAAACCTTATCCATCAGGCCTCCGCCCTGCCCCTGGGAACCATCTCCAAAGATTGTTTCCATCGTAATGCCGCTTTCCATATACATCATGGCGCCGGCTTCGGCGATGACGCTCTCTCTTGCATCAAGCCCTATTTCTACGATCTGCATTTCCTGTCCGTATATATTGAAGTCAATCTCATGGCTTTGTGCGCCCATCATTCTACCTCCTTGAAACACCGATATTTACATGGTTTTTAAATACTCTCTTATTAATACTATTCTTTCTCACTTTTGTCTCCTTTTTATTCCGCTTTTTCAAAATCCACGGGCTTAGGCATGCCTTTAACCAGCAGACGGTACAATACCCATAAGATAATCAGGATGGCGGCTAAAATTGCGATGACGAGATTGTAGGTGGAGACCAGCCTTTTGACCTGTTCAAGATTATTTCCCAGGTATCTGCCCAGTATAAGGACCGCAAGGTGGTGGATAAGAACGGAAAAAAAGGCGGGAATCATCACATTCCGGGCCTTTTGCCTGAACACCCCGGCGAAAAGGATGATGATGGAATTCACTCCCGGGACAAACTTACTGATAAAAATAGCAAAAGGACCGTACTTTTCAAAAAGCTTTTCCGCCCTTTTTTTATGTTTTTCATCTATAAATCTTTTTACAAACTTGAACTCAAAAACCCTGGCGCCATTCACGTACCCGAACTTGTATACCAGGTAGGCGCCCAGCAGCGTGCCAGACATTGCATTGAGCATTACGTATATGGGATTGTAGTGACTGCTTATGGAAGTGACATACCCCTGAAATATCAGCACTACATCGGAGGGAAAGGGTGGAAAAACCAGCTGCAGGGCGCAGGAAACAAAGAAAAACCCATAGGTTGCCATTACGTTATTGTCCAGGATACTTTTGATAAACTGCAAAACAAATTGTTCCATGGCTTCTCCTCTTCATAAATTCCCAAATAATAACCGCGTCAGTTATTTCCTCGGTTATTATATCATGAATTTGCAAGAATTCATGATATAATCGCCCATGTGCGTTTCGGCGCAGGCCGAAAATCTCGCACGGGCATAAATTCATATAATAACCGTGATAAGCATTTCCTCGGTTATTATATCACACTATGGAGGAGAATGGGAAAAGCCCGGTCCCTTTTCCCGGCATATTTTTTATCTTCCGGGAAAGTTGATTAATACCCGTAGATTGTTTATCATATAAAGGTAACGATTTTTACTTATTATAAAATTTTGAGGTCGGCAAAATGTTCAATATGAAAAAGCTGGCGGGATTTTTGGTCATAGCTCTGATTTTCAGCTCCATCGGTTTCTTTTCATCGCCTTATATCATCAGGGCTTTATTTGACAATGCCTCAAATCCCGGTAAAAGCTACCAGGTTCCTGCCGAACCTGGAGAAGATGCAAAAGTGGAGGAAAGAAGCAAGAAGCTTCCGGATGACGTTAAAATAGAACCCTCGGACACGGCGCCTGCCCCCGCGCTTGAAGTGGATACCGCAAGCCTCCCCGAAAAGTTTAATATCAAGTGGGAGGTATGGTCCGGAAACAAACAGGTTCAGGACTATAAAAGGGGCGAAACGCTGTCCTTTGGGAATTCCGCCGCTTATTCCGACGTTGAGGGAGTGACCAGCTTCCGTGGAAATAATTACAGAAATGCTCCGGGCTACGGCTTTGTGGACCTGAAGGAAGGAAAGCTTGAAAAGGCGTGGAGTATCAAAATAGGATATCTCGATACCTGGACAGGGGTTGGCTGGACAGGCCAGCCCGCCATTGTAAAATGGAGCGATAAAGTCAAAAACCTCATGAACATTAACGCTGAAAAAAAGAAAAAGCCCCAGCTCAAAGAAGTAATTTACGCCACCCTGGACGGAAACATCTACTTTCTGGACCTGGATGACGGCCTGGCCACACGTCCGCCCATCAACGTGGGCTCTCCCCACAAGGGCAGCGTATCCGTGGACCCAAGGGGATATCCCCTCCTCTATGCCGGACAGGGAATCGAGCAGGTTGCCGGCAAGCATGTGCCGACAGGCTACCGGATTTTCAGCCTTATCGACCAGCGCCTTCTTCACTTCATTGACGGCTACGACCCCTTTGCCCTAAGAAAATGGCCCGCCTTTGACTCCGGCAGCCTCCTGGACAAGAAAACCGACACCCTGGTGGAAATCGGCGAAAACGGTGTTATCTATACCTTGAAGTTAAATACAAAATTCGATGTGAAGAAAAAAAGCATCTCCATCAACCCCGAAACTGCAAAATACAGGTATGTTTCCCCCTGGAACTCACAACTGGGCACCGAAAACTCACCCGTCATCTACAAGAATTTTATTTATTTTGCGGACAACAGCGGCTTGCTTCACTGCGTGGACCTCAATACCTTCAAACCCGTATGGACCCGGTATGTGAACGACGACACCGACAGCTCCCTGGTGCTGGAGGAATACAACGACTCGGAAGTGTACCTCTACACGGCCTGTGAGGTCGACAAACAGGGTGAAAACGGTTCCAGCTATATCCGCAAGATCAATGCCCTTACCGGTGAGCTCCTATGGGAAAAAGCCTACAAATGCTTTTACGACTCCTATACAAACGGGGGAACGCTGGCTTCACCTGTCATAGGCAAACAGGAGATACAAAACCTGGTAATTTTTAACATTGCAAGAACCGGCAGCAAAACCGGCGGGAAGCTGGTGGCTTTCGACAAGAAAACGGGACGGGAAGTCTGGGTCATCAATTTGAAATACTACTGCTGGAGTTCTCCGGTGGATGTGTACACCAAAGAAGGAAAGGCCTATCTCATTGTCTGCGATTCCGGAGGCTTCATGTCCCTGGTGGAAGCAAAAACCGGCAGAATTATGGACAGGATTCCCCTGGAAGGAACCATCGAAGCCTCACCTGCGGTATACAACGATATGGTGGTGGTGGGAACAAGAGGACAAAAAATCTGGGGTGTAAGAATAAAATAAATTTTATTTGGAATTTTCAAATGCCAGTCTGCATTTATCCGCCCTGTATTTGGAAATTACATATTCAACGGCCTGGCCGCTTTTGGAATAAAGCACGTTTTGGATCTTGATGAGGGCTTGTCCGGGCTGGACTTGCAGGTAATGGGCCTCGCTCTGGTCCGTATAGATGATTTCCAGACTGCTTTTTGACTTTACGGGTATAAGCGGGTATTTCCCTTTCAATATATCATAGGAGGGCTTTTTTGCGTTTATATCGTCAATAATTCCGGGAAACAGGTTCATGGGAATATAGGAGGTGTTAAAGGATAAAACCTCGTCTCCCTGCTTCAGTACATATTTTATCTCGGCAAAATCCACTCTTTGATTGTGAGGAACATTAAATACTTCTTCTATTTTGCAATTGTCCCCGCATTGTACTTCATTGAGGGACAGAATATCTCTTTCTCCGGGCACCTGGCTGTCCAGGATGGAATCCGTAAAACCCGAATAGCTTTTGATATCGATTACCGACTTGGATTTGGCTACAAAAGTGCCCTTCCCTTTTTCCTTATACAAATAGCCGTTGTTTGTGAGCTCCACGATGGCCTGTCGTACGGTAGGCCTGCTTATATTGAATTGCTCGCACAATTCCTGTTCCGAAGGTATTTTTGAATTCTCAAGGTATTCACCGTTTTCGATTTTGTTTATTATCAGATTCTTTAGCTGGCAGTAGAGAGGAATGTTGCTGTACTTGTTAATCAATGAGTCGTCCCCCTTAAGAACACATAAACCTAACATCACGTAATTACGACGTAACTAATTCTAATACAAAATACATTCATTTTCAACATCAAACTATCGCGAATTTTGGCGGTATACGGGCAAAAATAACGGTATGCGATGCTTTAAAAGCCGCATACCTTAAAGTTCCGAAGTTCGTCATAGGTCCACAGAACTACCTCATAGGACCTTCTTCCTAATTTATAACCATATTAACATTCTATCATCATTACATCCTATCAACTACACCTTCAATTCAACCTCTTCAGAAAATTCCCCGCTGTTCACCCAAAGAGGTTCTACACACGTTTTTATGAAGTCTTCCACCTGTTCCGGCGACCTTCCCACATAATTCCGGGGCTCAAGCACGGATTTAATCTCTTCAAGGGTCAATCCGAAGACCTTGTCGGCCACGATCCTCTCAATGAGATCGTTGGGCTTGCCCTCCACTTTTACCTGCTTCCCTGCCTCCATGGAGTGGATTCTTATCCTTTCATGCAATTCCTGCCGGTCGCCTCCCCTCTTGACCGCCTCCATCATGATGTTTTCCGTCGCCATGAAAGGAAGCTCTTCCAGCAGGTGCTTTTCAATGACCTTCGGATACACGACCAGACCTCCGGCAACATTCATATAAATATTGAGGATGGCATCCACGGCCAGGAAGGCTTCCGGTATGCTGATCCTTTTGTTGGCCGAATCGTCCAGGGTCCTCTCAAACCACTGGGTGGAAGCTGTAATTGCGGGGTTCAGCGCATCAATGATGACATACCGCGCCAGGGAGGAAATCCGTTCCGACCTCATGGGATTCCTTTTATATGCCATGGCGGAGGAACCGATCTGTTTCTCTTCAAAAGGCTCCTCCACTTCCTTCATGCTCTGGAGCAGCCGGATGTCATTGCTGAATTTGTATGCACTCTGGGCAATTCCGCTCAATACGTTCAGCACCCTGCTGTCCTGTTTCCTGGTATAGGTCTGCCCTGAAACTGCAAAGACCTCTTTAAAGCCCATCTTTTCCGCTACCAGCTTTTCAAGCTTTTTCACCTTCCCGTGGTCCCCGTCAAAGAGGCTCAGGAAACTGGCCTGCGTTCCTGTAGTGCCTTTGGAGCCCAGCAGCTTCATGCCCGATAGAATGTGGTCCAGATCCTCCACATCCAGGAGCAGCTCCTGGATCCACAAACAGGCCCTTTTGCCCACCGTTACCAGCTGGGCCGGCTGGAAATGAGTGAAGCCCAGAGTAGGCATGTCCTTGTACTTCACGGCGAAGTCTGCCAGCTTTTTGACGACGGAAACCAGCTTTTTTCTCACCAGCTTCAGCGCCTCCGCCATGATGATCAGGTCGGTATTGTCTCCTACGTAACAGGAGGTGGCGCCCAGGTGTATGATGCCCCTGGCATTGGGGCACAGTTCACCGTATGCGTGGATGTGGGCCATTACGTCATGCCTGAATTCCTTTTCTTTTTTCTCAGCCACTTCGTAATTTATTTCATCCCTAAATTTCTTTAACTCCTCAATCTGTTCTTCCGTTATATTAAGTCCCAGCTCTCTTTCCGCTTCAGCCAGGGCTATCCAGAGCCTTCTCCAGGTCTTGAACTTCATGTCCGGTGAAAATAGCTCCTGCATTTCACTGCTGGCATAGCGCGCATTGAAGGGACTTTCATATATATTTTTCAATTCTCCATACCTCCTAAAAAAATTGCGAGGCTAGTTAGCCTCGCCAGATATTTATGAATATGAGATTGATATTTGGGATTCCCAACAGCCCAAATCCTATAGGCTGCCTGGAAACACAATAACAATTATATTATTTTAGCCTGTACAAATCAAGTAGATAATTTTAAGCCTTTTCGGCTATGAGCTTTTCGATGCTCGCGATGTTGACGCATATACAGAGAAGCTCGATGGCCTGCCTCAGTTCCTCCAGGATTGGAAACGTGGGAGCAATCCTTATGTTGCGGTCCCTGGGGTCCTTCCCGTAGGGAAAGGAGGCTCCGGCTTTTGTCAGCACCACGCCCGCTTCGCCTGCCATGGCTACAACCTTGCCCGCACAGCCGTCCAGGGTATTGAGGCTTATGAAATATCCGCCGTTGGGCTTGTTCCACCAGGCAATATCTCTGCCCGCAAGACGCTTTTCCAGTATGTCGAGAACCATATCGAATTTCGGCTTCAGTATTTCGGCATGCTTTTTCATGTGCCGAACGATTCCGTCCAGATCCTTGAAGTAGCGCACATGCCTCAGCTGGTTCATTTTGTCCGGGCCGATGGTCTGGATGGACAGCTGTTTTTTAATAAGGTTTATGTTGTTTTCACTGGCCCCCATCATGGCGATTCCGGCACCGGAAAAGCTTATTTTGGAGGTGGAGGCATAGAGGAATACCCTGTCGGGGTTTCCTGCCTGCTTACAGGCTTCCAGTATGTTTTTAAGCCTGTCGGGCTGATCGGACAAATGATGGACCGTATAGGCGTTGTCCCAGAAAATTCTGAAATCTTTTGCTTTTGCAGCCATTCCGGCAAGCCTGTCGACAACTTTATCGGAGTAGGTTTTGCCCTCGGGATTGCTGTATTTGGGAACGCACCAGATGCCTTTGACGGCTTCGTCATTTGCAACGAGCTGCTCAACAGCGTCCATATCGGGGCCGTCTTCCTTCATCTCCACAACGATCATTTCGATGCCGAAAAGCTCACATACAGCAAAGTGCCGGTCGTATCCAGGACTTGGACACAGGAATTTCACCTTCGGCAGTTTACCCCAGGGTTCATCGCTTCCATATACCCCAAAGCTCATGGCTCTCGCAATGGTGTCGTACATCATGTTGAGGCTGGAATTTCCGCCTATGACAATTTCCTTTGTGCCCACCTCCAGCAGCTTTGAAAAAAGCTCCTTGGCCTCGGGAATTCCATCCACTCCTCCGTAATTGCGCGTGTCAGCCCCATCGGAGGCCTTAAAACCCTTTGACGAATCTACGCATTCCAGCATATCTGCGGACAAATCCAGCTGCACACTACAGGGTTTTCCCCTTGACATATCCAGTTTGAGATTTTGTGCCTTAAAATCCTCATATTGTTTCTTCAGTGCTGCAAGTTCATTCTGCAACTCGGGAAGAGACAGTCCCTTCAGTTCCCCCATATTTTCCCCCTCCAGTAATAACGCTATGTAAATTTGGTATTATCCGGCTTTGCATACCTTTTATTATTTTAATATATTATATTGAGTTTTGCAAGTTAATGACTCAAATTATGCAAATTATTCTTTGAGGGCATTTTGCTTCAATCCACGGAGGTAGGATTCAAGAACTGTTTTATAGTTGTACTTTGGCATTTAACGCTTTATTCTGCTAAACCGTTAAATGCAAGTTGATGTCCCATCATATTCATTACACAAAGAACCGCCGTGTAAGCAGCAGCCCACACGGCGGTTCAAAGACACCCAAATCATGTGTAAAATAGATGGAACGCTGTGCTAGCTGTCTTTTGAGGAAAATTTCTTCGCCAGCACCATCATAAGCTTTGTCAGAAAATAAAATAATATCAAAACCAGAAAAACTCCGCACAAGCCATACAGCGTGACCTGTAAGCCGGCTAAAATATTCTCCGTGTTAAAATCAAACATATTCCCACTCCTCCTATCTTAAAAGTACGGGCACAAGCGCCAGCAGCAATCCGCCTGCAACGATGGAGCCAAGCTGTCCGGCTACATTGGCGCTGATGGATTGCATAAGTACAAAGTTGCTCGGATCCTCTTCCTTGGCCAGCCTTTGAATTACCCTGGCGGACATGGGAAAGGCCGATATTCCGGCGGCACCCACCATGGGATTTATTTTTTCCTTCAGGAACAGGTTTAAAAACTTTGCGAACATGACTCCGCCTGCAGTGTCAAAAATAAAGGCTACAAGGCCCATGGCCATAATCAGCAGGGTATCTCCTCTCAAAAATTCCTGGGAGGTCATTGTAGACCCGATGGTTATACCCAACAGGATGGTCACCAGATTGGCGAGCTCGTTTTGGGCCGCGTTGGACAACCGGTCCAGAACTCCGCATACCCTGATGAGGTTTCCGAACATCAGAGAGCCTACCAGAGCTACGCTGATGGGAGCTATGATTCCTGCCGTCAGGGTTATGACAATGGGAAACAGGATTTCAACCACTTTTGGAACCTCGGTTTGGTGGTAATTCATCCTTATCAGCCGCTCTTTTTTTGTTGTCAGCGCTCTTATTACCGGTGGCTGGATGATGGGCACCAGCGACATATAGGAGTAGGCTGCCACCGATATTGGAGCCAGCAGCCTCTCGGCAAACTTGTTTGCAACATAAATTGAGGTGGGCCCGTCCGCTGCACCGATAATACCGATGGAGGCAGCCTCTTTCAAATCATAGCCCATCAGTATGGCAATCATCATTGTGGCAAAAATACCGAACTGGGCGGCCGCACCGAAAAACAGCATGAAAGGATTTTGAAGCAGCGGCTTGAAATCGATCATGGCACCCACCGCAATAAAAATCAGTACCGGGAAAAGCTCCGTCTTGATTCCCGCATGGTACAGAATGGACAGGAATCCCTCTTCCCCGATGGCTGAAGAAAAAGGTATGTTGGCAAGAATTGCGCCAAAACCTATGGGCAGTAGCAGCATGGGTTCATATTCCTTCTTGATGGCAAGGTAAATCAGTATTCCTGCTACGGCAAACATGATGAGATTGCCTGGTCGTAAATTAAGTACTCCTGCTAGTATTTCATTCATTAAAACTAAAACCCCCTATTGCTTTTCGGATGAACGTGCTTTCAACTCTTCTGTCGATGCTTTTCTATGCATAGATATTATACCCTCTTCAATAAATTATAGTAAATAGAAACAGGTAGAATTTTATCGATTTATTCCTCATTCTTCGAAAATTTATTACCTATATATTCCTCAGGATTGTTTGAATATTTAAATTCACCCGGGACAAAATAATAGCACAAGGGTTCATGATGGTTGAGCAAAGAATATTATAAGGTCTTTACAGAGGCTTTATAGTATTCGACCAAAGGTTACTATCAGGTTTCGCCCCGGGTACCGTGGCCGGTACCCCTCGAGTTGGCGCTAAGGCTTGGTATTAGCCGGCGGGAAGAGTATTATATGTCCTGTAAGGCTGTATTGCAGTCCAAAAGATTGCAATGTGGTCAAAAGGGATGTATAGTATTCGAGCTAAGATTATCAAGGGTTCCGCAGGCACATTATTGTATTGCAAGCCTATTTGCTGTTTTGGATAGTCCCTGCCATTTACTTGTGTGCTGGAGGTCATATGCAGTCGAAAGATTGCATGTGGTTTCTAAGGTATCTTTGATAGTCGAGCAAAGGTTGGTACAGGTTGTGTAATGCTTGTGGGCAGTCGAGAGATTGTTTATAGGTATGCAATGATCTATATCAGCTGTAGCGTAGATCATCATGGGCTCTTTTTTATTCTTTTCCCTCTCCTGCAGGAACTACCCCCGCAGCAGAAGCAAGCCCCCCAGCAAGGCTACCGTCACACTCAGCAAGGTCCCCACAAGGTAATATTCCGCGAAGGAAGGCTCCTTTGAAATCTTATCGTAACGGGTTATGGATTTTGCGGTGAAAACCAGGCCAATGGCGGCATATTGCTTTAACAATACCATAACCACAATGAGAATCCTTTCGAGAATCCCTATGATTTTACCCGCATTCTGGTATTCCGAAGGATTTTGCTTGAGCTCTCCGGCAATTAAGCCGTCTGTACTGTCCGGCTTTTTAATGTTCCCTTTTTTATTTATCTCCCTGATTAAAATATTTGAAGGCTTTCCGATGAGCAGGAATACAAAAATATAACGCAGCAGTTCAACAGGGGAAAGCTTTACCAGCAAGCCGTCATATACGTCAACCAGGGCATTTCCGTATGCATTCAGCGGAATTTGTCCACCGGCTGCACACAGCTGCGCAGCTGCGGCCACAATTATTACATGTATGGTCTGATCCACAACAAACATGTTTTTCTTCAAGATGCCAAATTTGCCTTTGGAAAGGCTCAACCTTCCTTTTAGAAAGTCAATAAGAAGATGGCTTGCGAAAATCAACAGGAATGCAATGAAGACCCTTCCGCCCATCACCGGCAGAACCATGGCCAAAACCGCCAAGGCATAGATACTGCCCTGAAGTAAAAGGAAAAACAATTTTCTATTCTTCCTTTCAACAAGGACTTGAGGCTGTAAATAAAAATCTCCTATGAGATGACCGCACAGCAAAAGCCATAACAGAGCATTGTCATACATGGCATTTCCCTACCTTTCCGTCTGTTCCCGCTCCGCAAAATAACCCTACATTCCTATACCACCTATACCAATTTTGTCTCTTCTTCCGTTCTGCTCAGGTCAATCGCCATTTGCAAATATTCCAGGGCCTGATCCATCTTTTCCTGCCTGCGGTATATCTGAGCAACTCTTTCGTAAATGCTCCTTTGCAGCCCTTCATTTTGAACCTTGTCGAAAGCCTTCAAAGCTTTGTGATAATATTCCAGGGCATCGTCATAAGCTCCCCTGTTAAAATGCTCATTGCCTATGACGGCATAAGAATAAACCGTATCCGGATGGTCTTCCCCCAGTATCTTTTCCCTTATTTCAAGAGCCTTCCGGTAGAATTCCAGCGCCTGTTCCCGCTCCCCTTTTCTGGAATACAAAGCACCCATACTGCCATAAGCGTAAGCCGTATCGGGATGTTCCACGCCCAGAACTCGCTCTCTTATATCCAGGGCTTTTTGATAGAATTCCAGCGCCGGGTCATACTCTCCCTGGTGAAAGTATACATGGCCTACATTGTTGTAGGAATCGGCAGTTTCGGAATGATTCACGCCCATAAGCTTTTCTCTAATATCCAGCGCCTTCCGGTAGAACTCCAGGGCCCGGTCATCGTCTCCCTCGTTAAAATAAGCATGTCCGACGTTATTATAGGAAGCCGCCGTATCGGGATGGTCTTTCCCCAAAGCTTTTTTTCTAATCTCCAGGGCTTTCTGATAAAACTCCAGGGCCAGGCCGTAGCTTCCTTTCCTGCCATAGATGCTGCCGATGGCATTATAGGAATAAGCCGTATCGGGATGCTCCTTTCCCAGCACTTTTTCCCTTATGTCCAGGGCTTTGCGGTAGAATTCCAGGGCCAGGTCGTAATCTCCTTCTTTAGAATGCAAGGTACCCATACTGCTATAGGAATCGGCGGTATCGGGGTGACCCGCTCCCAGAACCCTTTCCCTGATCTCCAGGGCCTTCCGGTAGAATTCCAGCGCTTTGCCGTAATCTCCCAGGCTAAAATATACATTGCCCATGTTGTTATAGGAATAAGCCGTATCCGGATGATTGATTCCAAAGACTTTTTCCCTTATTTTCAAGGCTTTTTGATAAAATTCCAGGGCCTCCGGAAAATCTCCCTGCTGAAAATATGCGTTTCCCATGCCGTTATAAGAAGCAGCCGTATCCGGATGGTCCCTTCCCAGTTCCTCTTCCCTTATTCCAGCGGCCTTTTGGTAGAATTCCAGCGCTTTGCCATAATCTCCTTTTTTGAGTTGTCCGCCGCCCAGGTTATTGTAAGAGCAAGCCGTATCGGGATGCCTGCTCCCCAGCACCTTTTCCCTTATCTCCAGAGCCTTCTGATAAAATTCACAGGCCTTTTCATAGCATCCCATGTCGTAAAACAACCTGCCTGTGCCGTCATAGGTATCGGCAGTACCGGGATTATCCTCTCCCAGTTCCTTTTCCCTTATCTCCAGGGCCTTTTGCATGCTGTCCATAGCAGGCCTGTATTCATGCTGCTTTTTCAGATATACTCCTGCATTGTAATAGCTTTGCGCCTCACGTACCTTGCTGTCACCACCGGAAAAGTCATACTGTTCCCTCAAATAATCCGCCAGGGTGTCCAATATATGCCTGTATTGCTCATACATCGCGGCTTTAAGATGCCGTGTAATTGTAGACGGGTTCAGCCCCAGCTCCTGGGCAGCCTTGTTCTGCTGTCCTGCAGCTTCAATTGTCTTCCAGACCGCTTCTTTCTGTTTTTCTGTCCAGTCCCCCATCAGGAGATTCACCGACAGGCATAAGGAGTTCATGAGCTTTTCATCATGACCCCCCGTTTTGAAATACGCGGCGAAATTATTCTCTTGTGAACTGCTTTTCTTCTTAAGTTCGTCAATGGCCTCTCTGGCAAAATGATAGGCCGGTCCATCGGCCCCCAGAGCTTTTCCGGGATCGATTTCAGTATAAATATCACTCAGTCCTACCCCAAAACGTAGGGTATGAGGATAAAGCTCCTTTATCAGCAGCTCCATGATTCCGATGGAAGGCCATGCGGCACTCAGCAATCCCTGAAATTCATCTCCCAGAGTAATGACAAATCTTGCTGCTATATTATCGGCATAATCAGTGTTTATACGTTCAAGCAGCCTGTTTATATGCTCTTGAAGCCTCTTGCGTTCAAGCGCTTCTATGTTTTTTGAATTTACCAGGTCACCGATGATTGCACAATACATGATATCACACCCTGTTTTTCATATAGTAAAAAATATATTCTCGGATTCCATACAATTGGCACAATGTGTCAATTGTATTATATGCCAAATTCACAACAACTTCAAGTATAATTGCACATTATGACGCAATTATACTTGAAGTTGTTATCAGTAATAAAAGGAGGCGCCGAAATATAAAATGTTGTTTATACTTCCATAAGATTTGGTAAAATAGAAGAGGTATTAAAGGGACTTTAAATTATAACGGAAGTTATGTTTTAACTGTCCCCAAGCTTATGTGAAAGGATGATGTTTATGAAGAAGCTGTGGAAATGCAGTGCCTGTGGTTATATCCACGAAGGGCCGGAGGCCCCTGATGTTTGTCCCAAGTGCGGTGCTCCAAAGGATAAATTTGCGGAATTGAGCAGCGAGGACGCCGCAAAGGTCTACAATTCAGACAGGACAAACGACATTCATGCGGAGATGATCAATTTGAGCATGAGACTGGCCCTTCTTGCGGAGGAAGGCATCAAACTGAACCTGGACCCCGGCTGTGTAGCCGCCTTCGAAAAGGTAAAGAAAGAGGCCTGGATCATAAAGCAAAGGGCAAAGGCCGAAGTGGCAACCCATATGAGCAAAGGCAAATGGTAAGATTGACAAAAGCACCGGGACGTGGAGCCCGGTGCTCTTTTGTTATACCAGTACCTCTTTTATGACTCTTGCGAAGTTTCCCCCCGCCAGCTTTTCAACGCTTGTTTGCGGATAATTGGCTTTCAAAAGTTCATTCAATATGATTTCGATGTCTTCCACGCCTTTTATTCCCTCGGGAAGGCTCTCTACACCGTCAAAATCCGCTCCCAGTCCGATATGCCCGTCACCTGCCAGAGAAACGATATGTTCTATGTGCCTCAGCACATCCTTTATGGTTGCTTTTCCCGAGTCACTCAGAAAGTCCGGATAGAGATTTATTCCGATGACCCCGTTGTTGGCCTTAACCGCCATAATCTGCTCATCCGTCAGATTGCGCCGGTGGCCGCATATGGATTTTGCATTTGAATGGGAAACAATCAGCGGCGATGAGGTGAGACTTATTACATCCCAGAAGCCTTTCTCCGACAGATGGGAAAGGTCGATGAGCATCCCCAACCGGTTCATTTCACGGATAACCTCTCTTCCGAAGGGAGTCAGTCCTCCACCGCTGGACCCGTCCGCAACGCCGTCGGCGATTTCATTCCTGTGGTTCCAGGTAAGACAGATGCTCCTTACCCCAAGCCTGTAAAACATTCTTAACGCCGCCAGGTCACCCTGCAGGGCATCGCCGCCCTCGATGGAAAGAAACCCGGCAACTTTTTTCAGTTCTAACGCCTGAAGCATATGGTTGTAATTACAGCATAACATAATATCGTCATTATATAATTCTACCTGTTCATAGAATTTGTCAATGATCTGCACGGCTCTCTTCATGGCATAGGCCTGACAGAAGGCCGGATCGATAAAAGCGGCAAAAAACTGTGCATGGCTCCCCCTGGCTTTCAATCTTTCCAGGTCGATGTGACAGTTGTTTTTATAGAGATTCTGGTTGAGTTCCATGATCCGCGTCAATGTATCGCAATGAGTATCAACAGTAAGCATAGGACCTCCGTTATAAAGTGTACTATATTTTATTCGCCAAATAAGGTTATTATATCATAAAAAAACAAAGGGGAAGGCTTCCCCTTTGTTTTTTTCAAGGCCATTTGCGGAGCTTTTACTCCTCTTTCTTGTCTTCTTTTTCACCCTTCTTGTAGCTGTCGATTTTGTTAACGATATCGGGTACCATTTCAAGCAGTTTTTCAAGTCCCCCATGTTTCTTGATGGGCAGCAGTTCAATATTGTCTCCTTTTATAACCAGTATGGCTGTGGGCGATACACTGGCACCAATTCCTGCGCCTCCGCCCAGACCCTTGGACCCTTTCTCGTCCTGTCCGTCCCCTCCGCCGGTTCCAAGCCCGAAATTGACGGTCAGTATGGGAATCAACGTGGCATCCCCAACCTTTATTGCCTCACCTACAACAGTTTTTGACACAAGGAACTTTTCAAGATTTTCAAATAGCGTATTGATGTTTTCCTTTACATTGAATTCACCTAAATTGGACATAAGATTTATTCTCCTTTCTTTTTTTGAATACTATATTTCTTACAGGTCCGGACAACAACAGCTGAATGGCCATCAAGGCCAGTACGGCAAGTATCATCCTTCCCTGGATTAACAGCCTTCCTTCAATCACCTGGTCGTCAAATACAGGTTTAATGCTGCAGCCGGGTATATGCACGGAATGGACGGCTGCCGACAGCAATCCCGTATGATATGGATTTTCAAAGCCAACCCGGCCGGCAAGTTCGAATTTTTCAGGTTTAATATGGCGGAAAACCTTCCCCATGAAGCCGATAAATTTCTTTAAGGCTTCCCGGTCCAGCCATTTTGACATATCCTGTTCTTTTGGCTTTTTTGGGCTTTCCGGGTCTTTTTTAAACTTAAATTCCTTGGTCATTCCCAATAGGATGATGCTGCTCCTGAAGCCTTTGTCCGTATCGTAATCCAGTTGAAAGCCCGCAAGCCGGAATATCCAGCAAAGCTTGAATTGAAGGAATCCCTCTTCTTCTTTGGAACCCTTCAAGGCGTATTCCACCGGCAGGACCAGCAGCAGAACCAGTAACCCCAGGATTGAAATGAGGAAATAGGAGAAAATAGTCAGCAGCATCATGTCTGTAACCTCATCCGCATGATCTTGTAGCCTCCTTTAAGTATTCCGGCGGAAACCCTGGCCACCGCAGCAGGAGCTTTTTTTACACTCTCTTTTAAAAGCCTCTCCCCCTTTCCGGCTCCCGGCATCAGCTTGAGGTACAGCCCTGCATTCGAAGCGATCTTTCTCTGGAGGCTGAAGAACTCTTCAACGCCCATTGATTTTTCATTATTTTCAAAAAGCTTATCCAGAACTTTCTTTCTCATTTCCGGCAGTTCCGGGGGAATTTCCGTTTCTTCCTTTTTCAAGTCCTCCAGGTCCCAAAACAGGAGTTTGAGCTCCGACAGCTCTTTTTTGCATTTTTTACAGACTTTAAGATGTTCTTCTACAAACAGTTTTTCTATGGGCTCAATGGCTCCGTCGAGATAATCCTGCAACAGCCCCCTGTCAAATCTGCAATCCACGCTTACACCTCCCATACTCCGTGTCTTTTGAGCTTTTCCTTAAGTATGCCCCGTCCCCGGTGAAGATATGTTTTTATGGTGCCGAGGGGCGACGCCATTGCCTCTCCTATCTCCTCGTAGCTCAGTCCCTTGACATGCCTTAATATCACCGCAAGCCTCATATGGGGAGGAAGCTCCTTGATGGATTCCTGTATGATATTTCTGGTGTCCGACAGCATGACCTCGCTCTCCACATCCCTGCCGCCTGCCAGGAGATTTTCCAGCGTATTTTCATCTCCGTCGATGGGTTGACTGAGGGAAAGGGCCGCCGTGGAAGAATCCCTCTTGTAATTCAGGCAGGTGTTTACCGTAATCCTCTTTATCCATGGCAATAGAGGCTTACTTTCATCAAATTTGTCCATCGCTCTATATATTTTTATGAAAACCTCCTGCGTAAGGTCAAGGGCGTCTTCTCTGGCATTTGTAAATCTGAAACATATCCCGTAGATATATCTTTCGTATGTTTCAAAAAGCCGGTCATAACCTTCCCTTTTATTCTTTTTGCAGAGGGCCGCAATTTTCCTGTCTATACCATGCACAAAAACATCTGCCCTTCCGGGGGTTTGTACCACATCCCCTTTACTATTAAATACACATGTTTTTATGAAAAGTTTCACGGAATAAATTTTTTTAATTAGAATGCATTTTTTATGAGATTTATAGAAATGTTCCCTGACGGATTTCCTTTTTCAATGAGGATTTCCACCACATCAAACCTTATGTCCTGGTCATACAGGTTGTTTTTGTGGATGTAGAATTGTGCAAGCTTCCTTATGTTGCGCTGCTTGGAGGCGGTTACGGACTCGGCGGGGGAACCGTACCGGAGACTGCTTCTGGTCTTTACCTCGATGAAGCATACATATTGCTTTTCCCGGGCAATGATATCAATCTCTCCTACTCTTCCCACCCTGTAATTGCGGGTTATAATCCGATAGCCGTTTTTGTCCAGGTATTCCAGGGCTATATTTTCCCCTTTTTCACCAAAGCTCCTCTTATTTTTTTCGCCCATGCTTTTCACCGTAGTCCCTGTCCATATTGCTTACAAAAACCAAAATCTCCGCTACCACCTCATACAGCTCCCGGGGAATTTCATCTCCCAGCTGGAGTTTGTTCAGGGTGTGGGCCAGCTCCTTGTCCTGATAGACCGGTATGTCGTTCTCTTTTGCCTTTTCTATGATTCTTTCGGCGGTTTCGCCCTTTCCCAGGGCAATAATTTTGGGGGCTGCGTCATTGTCCGGAGAATACCGGAGCGCAGCCACCTCTTTTATTTTTTTGTCCTGCTCCTTTTCTCCTTTCCTGCTCAACCTTCCGCCCCCTTTTCGGTCAGATCCTGTAATCCACGGAGCCTCTGCCCTTCGCCAGCTCTTTTGCGGCTACACCATTGGCATTGAGGATATTTGTCCTTTCCTCCATCAGCCTGTATTTGAAGTCCACCAGCTTGTAGCCCTTTTCACTCAACCTGTTGTACAGCTCCTTGTAGCTCTCTTTGAGGAAACCGAACAATTCCTGGGCTTCCACCCGCATGCTCACACTGACACTCTTTTTATTGAGGGAAACCAGGGAATCCACCTGCCCCATATTCTCCGTGTCAAGGGAGATGAGCATGGTCACATTTTCGGGATTGATCTTTTTTTTCCTCGAATCCCGCTTTAAAATGTATAATTCACCGGTGGTGTTGCTGTTCTGAAGGTGAAGGGGGATTTGATAATAGCTGCTGTAGGTATTTATCTCATTAAAAAACCTTATGTTGGACTCCAGGCTGTCCACCTTGCCCAGAATATCATTCCGCACCGCTGCATTGGACAGGTGCTGTACGCCTTCCCTCAACGCATCCAGCTTGTCAAGCAACTGACCGTATATTTTTCTTGCGCTGATGTGGCTTTCCAGATTGTCGGAGTTTATATCGATAAAAGTCCTCTCCAGGGAGGTAATTATTTTGTCTTTGAGTTTGTGGGATTCTGCCGTATCTTTCGTCATCTGGTGGGAAGCGTTCAGGGGAAGCTCCGGCTTTATTTTATTGATCAGGACTTCCATAAAACTTTTGATATCCGCCTGTTTTGCTCCGGGAATTTCTCTCATCAGCACATTTCTCAGGGCTGTCTCCAGATTTTCCGTGTTTTCCCCCGGACCTGGCCTGTAAGCATCGATGATTTGTGAAAGCTTTTCCGAAAGACCTTCCCTGCCGGCTGGAAGCTTAAAACCCGCAGAGCTTAAATTATCCAGTCCCTCTTCCACCAGGGCTTTGATCGCCGGCGTCATGGGCGCGGGAGCTTCCTTCCGGACCAGCGCCGTATTGGCCGGAACCTCCTCAGGAACCGTCAGCCTGCTTTGGACAGCTTTCAACACTTCCGGCTCATCGATTTCTTTTATGGCATTGAGGATGTGGGATAATTCCGCATTGATTTTAGCCTTACCCTCCACGACGCGGCTCAAGGTGGATATCTGATTCTCTTCCGGGGGTATTTTATTCAATGCCAGAAATACGGCTTTGTCCGTTGTAAGCGTTTTAAATTTCACCAGGCTGTCGGCCGCTTTTTCAATCAGGCTCTTTTCAAGGGCAAAGCCCTGTTTTTTGATTTCCTTTGCGATCTCCACATTCAGGTCGTCCGGCTTTACATCCAGGCCGGCCAGCTGATTCCTGATATCCTCAGGACCGCTACCCGGCTTTTTGTCCTTAACCGTCTCTAAAAACAGCTTGTTGTCATTCTTTGCTTTTACTGCAAAATCTACAAAGTCTCCTTTTTTCACATCAACCTGGGACAGGGTTGCCGCAGTAAAAGTGGTGCCGTCAAATAATTTCAACAGCACCTCCCCTGACGTAATCTCAAGGATTTGCGCCCTTATTACATCGCCGATATTGAGCTTGGATAGAATATCGGCAATACCGGATAGATTCACCTGACCCGTTGAAATTCCATCTATCCTCATCATCGTCCCCCGTCCTGCATTCACACAAAGTTTTTCGTAAATGTTATTCTATGTATCGGACAGATTCCGTATTTTTTTATAGCATTTATATGTTCCTGTGTCCCATAGCCCTTGTGTTTGGCAAAACCATACTGGGGATATAAGCTGTCGGACTTCTCGATGATCCTGTCCCTGGTCACCTTGGCAATAATGGAAGCAGCCGCAATGGAAGCACTCAGGCAGTCGCCTTTTACGATGCTTATCTGCTCCAGAGGGATCTCCTCAAGCCTTACCGCGTCGGTGAGAAGCAGGTCGGGAAAGGGCGTAAGGCTGATAACCGCCTCACACATGGCTTGCTTGGTGGCCTGGAGTATGTTGATGTCATCAATGCATTTCTCATCCACAATCCCAACGCCCCATGCCACGGCCTTCTCTTTTATCTCATCAAAAAGCACATCCCTTTGTTTGGAGCTCAGCTGCTTTGAGTCATTGAGATTTTCCAGGAATATATCCCGGGGCAATATCACCGCCGCTGCCACCACGGGTCCAGCAAGAGGTCCCCTTCCGGCCTCGTCGGTTCCTGCAATGAGGTTGTAGCCTTTTTTATAGGCGGCATTTTCAAAGCTGAGCATTTTATTGAAACGGATAAATTCCTTGTCCAGCGCTTCCCTTTTTTTAATATACCTGGATGTGAGTTTTTCAAGGGAAAGGCCCTGCTCTCCCTGCAATGAAAAAAGATATTGGAGAGCTGAATCCACATCCATTTTTTTAATTTCACTCTCAATATCCTTCATTTTTACTTTTTTCTTCATCATCGGCTCCATTTGACCCTCGCCTTTTAACCTTCGCTTAAATTAGCACTTTTATGGCTAAATTACGAATGGATTTCTATTTAAATTGTTTCGGGCTTTTCAAGGGAAATCCTTCCGATTTTGCCGCCCCGGAATTCATCCAGAATAATTGTAGCGATGCGGGTATAGTCAATTTCTCCGCCCGAAACCATGCATCCCCTGTTTTTTCCCGCTGCCGTCAGCAGCTCCAGGCCATTTGCCCCTTCCAGGCTTTTGAGCTTGTATCTTTCCATGATTTTTTGAGGATACTGAAGAGCCATCCTTTCGAGGAATGCCGCCGCAATCTCAATGGTGTCCATGACATCATCCTTGATCGCGCCGGTGAAAGCCAGATGAAGCCCAACCTGGGGATCGTCGAATTTGGGCCACAGAATACCGGGGGTATCCATCAGCTCGATCTCTTCATTCAGCCGGATCCACTGCTTTCCCCTGGTGACGCCGGGCCTGTCACCGGTCACTGCGCTGGCCCGCCCGGCAATTTTATTGATAAAGGAAGACTTGCCCACATTGGGCACACCCACAACCATTGTCCGGATCGGCCTGAAAATACGTCCCTTTTGCTTTTCCCGGTCCAGCTTTTCCTTCATGATGTTTCTCAAGGTGCTTTTCAGTTCGTTGATGCCCTTACCCCTGATGGAGTCAATGAAGATATGGGTATGTCCCTGGGAGGCGTACCACCGGCTCCATTCCCTTGAGACGGCTTCATCGGCCAGATCGGATTTGTTCAGGGCAATCACCCTGGGCTTGTTTTTTATGATCCCGTCAATTTCAGGATTTTTGCTGCTGTTTGGAATTCTTGCATCCAGCAGTTCAATTACCACATCAATCAGGGACAGGCTCTCTGCCAGAATTCTTCGGGTCTTGGCCATATGCCCCGGAAACCATTGTATATTCAAGACATCCTCCACGTATACATCTACTTTATGCCGCCGAACAGGTCAAAGGGGTAAATTCTGAAAACAGCCTTCCCTTTCAGCTTTGTGATTTTGACCAGTCCGATCACCCTGCTGTCACTGCTGTGTTGTCTATTATCACCTAAAACAAAAACTTTATTCTCGGGAACCTGGAGGGGAAACGTCATGCCCAGGCTCTGGGTATCGCCCTTGATATAGGTTTCCGCAAGCTGGTTCCCGTTGACATATACTTCTCCGTTTTTTATATCCACCGTGTCTCCCGGTATGCCGATGGCTCTTTTTATGTAGTTTATCTCTTTGAAATCGGGAAACAGTTTTCTGAAGAAGGGTGAATCATCCAGGGATGGCACGTTCTGAAAAAATCCTGCCTGGTATTGTAAAACGACAATATCTCCCCTTTGCGGCGGTGAGAAATAATAGCCCAGTTTGTAGACCAAAAGCCTCTGTCCGTCGTGCAGGGTATCCTGCATGGAATCCCCTTTTACCATCACAGGTTCAAAAATCAAACCCCTGATGAGAAGAGCCAGCACCAGCGCCAGAAGAACTGCGTTGATCCACTGGAAAATTTCCTTTATAAAACCTCTGGTATTTTTACCGGTGTCAAGGTTTTTATTTTCTTCCATAATATATACCTTCTTTTATTGGCCAAGTAAAAGCGACCGGACATCAGCTCCATCGCTTTGGCCGGATTTGCTGCGCAAATACGGAAAAAGGGACCTAGCGTCCCTTTTTGCCGTTATATTATTAAGCTTTTGTTTCCAACCTTGTCTTGACCTTCGAAGCCTTACCGACTCTGTCGCGCAGGTAGTAGAGCTTAGCCCTTCTTACCTTACCTCTTCTGATAATGTCTACATGGTCAATTTTAGGAGAATGTACCGGGAAAACTCTTTCGACGCCTACTCCGTAAGAAATCCTTCTTACAGTGAAGCTCTCCTTCAGCCCTTCACCTTTCCTGGAAATGATTGTTCCCTCGAAAGCCTGAAGTCTTTCCCTGTTACCTTCCTTAATCTTTACGTGAACCTTCACGTAATCGCCGATCTGCATTTCAGGAAGATTGGTTTTCAACTGCTCCTGTTCCAATGCTTTAATTATATCCATCTCTCTTCCTCCTTCCTTCCTAGACGTTCATGCCCAAAACATCCTTTGGCAGCGGACCGTCCGTATTCCACACACGCGTTGACTATTATATCATACGTCCACAAGGATTGTAAAGATTTTTCTGCTGTTCTACCACTATTCGGAATCCGGAAGTTTTTTTAGTTCCTCCTCCAGCTCCCTGTTCCCCCTGAGCATATCCGGCCTTTTGCGCCAGGTTCGCTTGAGGGATTGCTGCCTCCGCCACTTTTCGATGTTTGCGTGGTGTCCGGAAAGCAACACCTCCGGCACCTTCCGGTTATTAAACTCACAAGGTCTTGTATACTGGGGAAACTCCAGCAGCCCGTTGTAATGGGATTCGATGGCATAGGCCTCTTCGCTGGCCAGAACACCCGGTATCAGCCTGCTGATACAATCGATCAGCACCATTGCCGGAAGCTCTCCTCCCGTGAGCACATAATCACCGATGGAAACTTCAAGGTCTACAATCTCTTCCAGGACCCGCTCATCCACACCCTCATAATGACCGCAAAGCAGGATCAGGTGTTCCTCTGCCTTCAGTTCCTCTGCCAGCTTCTGGGTAAGCACCCTGCCCTGGGGACTCATATAAATTACTTTCGGCTTTTTCGTAAGGCCGGCCGCAATGGACTGGTAAGCGTCAAAGATGGGCTGGGCCAGCATTACCATGCCGCTTCCGCCCCCGTAAGGGTAGTCGTCCACCTTTTTGTGCTTGTCCTTTGAGAAGTCCCGGATGTTAACGGCATTTACCTGGATAAGCCCATTTTCCTGGGCCCTTCCGATGATGCTTTCGCCCATTACCTGCTTGAACAGGTCGGGGAATATGGTCAGGACATCAAACCTCATCGTCCACCAACCCCTCAGGCAGCGATACCGTCAGTCTTTTATTTTCAAGAGAAACTTCCCTGACCACGGACTTCAAGGCAGGAATGAGAATCTCCCTGTTATTTTCGTCTTTTACCACATACACATCATTGCTTCCCGTTCTGAGAACTTCCTTCAGATTTCCCAGCAATTTTCCCTGCTCGTCAAACACTCGGCTGTCCAAAATATCACAGATAAAGAAGGAGCCTTCTTCCAGCTTGACGGCGTTGTCCCTGTCCACCTTCAAAAAGAGCCCTTTTATTTCCTCTGCAGCCGCCATGTCGTTTATTTCCGCCAGCTTTAGTATCACCATACCCTTGGAGTATTTTACACCCTGGATAGTATATTTTAGAAGCCGGTCGCCCTTTTCCAGGTACACCCATTTCAGTCTTTCAAACCGCTGAACATCGTCGGTGAGGGGCATTACCTTTATTTCTCCCTTTACACCGTGGGTGTTTGCTACCTTGCCGATCTCAAGATACTCTATCATAATTCACCACCAAAAGAGGATTGGATTGGGAATGGGGGGACAGGCCCGTTCCCGGACTGTCCCCCCAAACAATTACTGCAAAATTTCCACTACAACTCTTTTATCTTCTTTCACTGCCGCAGCTTTCACAACAGTCCTTATTGCTTTCGCTATTCTTCCTTGTTTTCCAATGACCTTACCCATATCGTCTTTCGCCACGCGCAGCTCAAGAATAATGGATTTTTCTCCCTCCACTTCATTGACTGAAACTTCGTCGGGATAATCTACAAGGGACATAGCAATGGTTTCGAGAAGTTCTTTCATTTTCCAATACCTCCCGCTTGCACTTACTGAATTATTCCATTCTTCTTCAAGAGAGACTTAACCGTGTCTGTCGGTTGTGCACCATTTTTCAGCCACTTCTGAGCCTTCTCGCTGTCGATATCAACTTTTGCAGGATCGGTAAGGGGATTGTAGGTACCGATTTCTTCAATGAACCTACCATCGCGCGGATACCTTGAATCAGCCACAACAACTCTGTAAAAAGGGCTCTTTTTAGCACCCATTCTCTTTAATCTGATTTTAACAGCCATTTTTTCACCTCCCTTATTAGGACAATCTATATTGAAGACCGGGATTGATTCTTTGTTCCCGGCCGCCTTTCCCTGCGAACAGTTAAAATATAACTTCCGCTATAATTGTGCTACACCCAGCACAGGTACCGTACAGGGCCCGCACAAAACCGGAAGTAATATTCCAAGTTCTCTTTAAAACGGCATTTTAAACTTTCCCATACCCTTTTTGTTATGCTTTGTCATTTCACTCATGGTCTTGAACATCTTCTTCATTTCTTCAAAATCCTTCAGGAGCTTGTTAACCTCCTGGATGGTGGTACCGCTTCCGGCGGCAATACGTTTCCTTCTGCTGCCGTTAATGATGGACGGCTCATTTCTCTCATGCCTGGTCATGGATTTTATAATGGCTTCCACATGGCCCATTTTTTTCTCATCAATTTCCACATTCTGCAGGGCTTTTGTATTCATTCCCGGCAGCATTCCAAGGACCTGGTTTAAAGGACCCATCTTCTTAAGCTGCTGCATCTGGTCAAGGAAATCGTCAAGGGTGAACTGCTGGGTCCGCATCTTTCTTTCCATCTCAAGGGCCTTTTTCTCATCAAAGGCCTCCTGGGCTTTTTCAATAAGACTTAAGACATCACCCATTCCAAGGATTCTCGAAGCCATCCTGTCTGCATGGAAGGGTTCAAGATCGCTCAGTTTTTCTCCCATACCCGCAAACTTTATGGGCTTCCCCGTAACGGCACGCACCGACAAAGCGGCACCGCCCCTCGTATCTCCGTCCAGCTTGGTAAGGACGACACCGTCGATGCCCAGCTTCTGGTTAAAATGTTCCGCAACGTTGACTGCATCCTGGCCTGTCATGGAGTCCACCACAAGCAGTATCTCATGGGGCTTTACGGCACCTTTGATGTCGACGAGTTCCCCCATCAGCTCTTCATCGATGTGAAGACGTCCTGCCGTATCGATGATCACCAGATCGTGCTGTTTGGACTTTGCATGTTCGACGGCAGCTTTTGCGATGTCCACGGGACTGATCTTGTCTCCGATGGTAAACACGGGGATGTTAAGCTGTCCCCCTACCACCTGCAGCTGCTTTATGGCCGCCGGCCTGTACACGTCGCAGGCAACCAGCAGCGGATTTTTCCCCTGCTTTCTCAAGAGGCTTGCCAGCTTTCCTGACGTGGTGGTTTTACCGGACCCCTGAAGGCCCACCATCATATAAACCGTGGGAGGCCTTGGAGAAAAGGTAACCTTGCTGGCTTCATTCCCCATCAGGTTAATTAATTCCTCATGGACGATTTTTATGACCTGCTGTCCGGGTGTGAGGCTCTCAAGCACATCCTGCCCTACCGCTCTTTCGGACACCTTATTTATAAAGTCCTTGACCACCTTGAAGTTTACATCCGCTTCAAGGAGCGCCAGCTTTATTTCCCGCATTATATCTTTTACGTCTTTTTCCGATACCCTTCCGGCACCGCGCAGCTTCTTGATGGTTTCCTGAAGCTTGCCTGACAATCCTTCAAATACCATACATAAACCCTCCGGCTGGTAGCCCTCTGAAATTAAGCACTGGCATAAATATTGCTTCCGGTGCCCCTAACCGTTTATGATTTCAATAACATCCAATTGTATTCTTTCAAGGCTGGCCCTGTCCTTTTCCTGCAAATGAGCCCTGTCAAGAGCATTCAGACTCTTAAGAATGTCTTCCGCCTTTTTTCTCTGCTCCGAAAATTTTTTCACCAGCCCCAGTTTTTCCTCCAGCTTGTTCAAAGCGGCCTTGCCCCGCTTCAAATTGTCAAATACTCCCTGTCTGCTGATATCCAGTTGCTCCGCTATCTCTCCCAGGGAATAATCATTGTTGTAATGCAGGTCCATAATTTCGTACTGCCTGGCGGTTAAAAGCTGCCCGTAAAAATCAAGCAGCAAGCTTATCTCATAAACTTTGTCCATATTAACCTCCATGCCCCCGGTGCGCCGGATGAATCGTCGCATCGGCCGCACAAAATGTAATTCCATTGCATTTTTATAGGGTTGAGTGTAAAGTACAATTACTTTACACCTTATTTTAGTTTAAACCTGCCGCTTTTGTCAAGGGCAAAGTAAAAAAGACTGCTGACTCTTGCCTGTCAGCAGCCTGAGAAATCTTTCTACTTAATATACAAACACCATTTTACCGATTCTTGCCTTGATGGGCTTGGACCATAACCATTTGTTGGTCGCACTGTCATCAAAGTAGTATACCGCCCCGTTGGACGGGTCCCAACCTTTTACAGCGTCAAGCGCCGCTTTTTTTGCATCCGCCGAAGCCGCTTTATTGATCCAGCCGTTCTCTACCGGAGTAAACTGGTAAAAACCGTCGGATTTCTGGTAGATTACGGCACTGACTGTACTGGGGAAACGGGAATCCTTAATCCTGTTGAGCACTACCGCGCCCACCCCCACTTTTGCCTCATAGGGCTGATTGTCCGCCTCGGCAGTGATCAGCCTTACCAGAAGGTCCATGTCCGATGCGCTGTAAGAGCCGGCGGCCGTACTGCTTTGTGTTGACACGGTGCCGGAAGCTGCCGATGGAACATTGAGCTTCTGGCCTACATAAAGGTAGTCGTCCCATTCGTTGTTTGCCTTGCTCAGCACTGGAAGCGCCACACCATACTTTTTGGCAATGAGGTAAAGGGTCTCACCGCTTTTTACCGTGTGAACCTGCGCCGACACATTCAAGGTTTGTCCTGGATAGATGACCGTACTGGAAAGATGATTGTCCGCCATAATAACTTTTGACGACGTATTAAAAAGCTCGCCGATTTTAAAAAGCGAGTCACCGGCTGTGACGGTGTAGGTGGCTGCATGAGCGTTCAGGCTCATGAGCATTGTGAATGACAGGCCGATCACCAGGCCTGCTGTCCTCTTTAAGTTTAACATCATTGTCCCCCTTATGCCTCCGAGGTTAGCTGACGGATTCGGGTCGAGGCACCCTACCATTTCTGGATTCACCCCTAAACAACGGCGTTTACCGGTTGTTCACTAACACATCCCCCGTACTCCTCAATTGGAGATTCGGCGTTTTTTGATATTTTAACAAAATTATGTTAACTATTCTAGCGGAAATTGCTGGATATGACAGACAGGAGACAGTTTTCGAAAGGTAAACAAAGTCCGGAAGATCGATAGCGCCTATCTCACGCGAGGCATAAAAAAGGACTGTAATCCGTTTACAGTCCTTTTCACTAAAATTAAAAAATGGTGTCCTCGAGTTTTAACCGAGCTGTCTGAAGCTGGATAGCATGGCTGCGCCGAAGATGAGCAAAATAACCACATATATTGCAATTACGACGGCGGCAATGATCAAAGTAGCCCTGCAGTAGTTCTTTTTGTTGGTATTGGTTCCACTTCCAAAGGCCCAGACAAAAAGCAGAATGATATTCACCAGGGGAATGGCAAGCAGCAGCATGGTTCCCACCCATTGGCCCACGGTCATGGGCTGGTCGTTGCTGTAAGTGCTTTGAACGTTCAATTCTTCCATCAATAAACCCTCCTCACAAAATGTAAGATTATTTATATCCAGGCAGATTATAACACAATGTTCCAAAACCTTACAACATTCCACAGGAAGATTTTATATAATATTTTCGGAGGGCTGTTTCACGACCTCGCCTTCTAGAGACCAGGTCTGTATCCTGTTGATCCTCACATTGACCAGCTTTCCTACCATATCGCTGCTGCCCTCGAAGTTCACAATTTTATTGGTCCTCGTCCGCCCGGTATATTTCTTCTCACTGTTCTTGCTCAGGCCTTCTACCAGGACTTCAAGAATCCGCCCTTTCAACTGGTCGTTGATTTCCTTGCTGATCCTGTTCTGTACCTCCAGAAGCTTCTGAAACCTTTCCTTCTTAACCTCTTCGCTTACCTGGGACTCCATTTTTGCCGCAGGTGTCCCGGTCCTCTTTGAATACAGGAAGGTATAGGCAGAATCATACCGGACTTGTTCAAGGACTTCCAGGGTATGTTCAAAATCCTCTCCGGACTCGCCGGGAAAGCCTACGATGATATCGGTGGAAAGGGCTATCCCGGGTATATGACGCCTGAGTTTTTCTATCAGAGAAAGGTAGTGCTCTTTACTGTATTTCCTGTTCATTTCCTCCAGGATCCGGGAACTCCCTGCCTGGATGGGAAGGTGCAGATGTTCGCAAACCTTCCTGCAATCCCGCATGGCGTGGATCAATTCCTCCGAAAGGTCCTTGGGGTGGGAAGTCATGAACCGGATCCGTTCAATTCCGTCGATTTTATCCAATTCCCTGAGAAGGCTTCCAAAGCTTGTTCCATCCTGCTTGTCTTTCCCGTAGGAATTTACGTTTTGGCCCAGCAGGGTTATTTCTTTGTAGCCCTGTCGTCCTAACGTCCTGACTTCATTAACAATATCATGGATATTTCTGCTCCGTTCCCGTCCCCTCACATAGGGGACAATGCAATAGGAACAGAAGTTGTTGCAGCCGTACATGACCGTAACCCAGGCTTTTATCCCGTCTTTTCTCTCAATGGGAAGGTCCTCCACAATGGAGCCGGTGGATTCCCAGACATCCACGATGGTGGTCCTGGAGTTGATGGTATCAAAAAGCAGCTCCGGGAATTTATATAAATTGTGGGTACCGAAAATCAATTCCACATGCCTGTATTTCTTCCGGATGTGCTCTACGATTTCCTTCTGCTGCATCATGCATCCGCAGACGGCGATAACGGTGTCGGGCCTTTCCCGCTTGACCTTCTTCAAGGCCCCCAGATGTCCGTATACCTTTACCTCTGCGTTTTCCCTGACACAGCAGGTATTGAATATGATCAGATCGCTCTCTTCCGCGTTGTCCGTTTCGATATAACCCATCTCCGCCAGCATGCCCGCCAGGCGCTCCGAGTCATTTTCATTCATCTGGCAGCCAAAGGTGCTTAAGCTGTATTTTAAAAGCCTGCCCTCATTATATTCTTTCAACTTTCTTATAAAGTCTCTCTGCAATTCAACTTCCGCTGCCGGTACACTGCACTCGGTCCTCTTCACTGGTTTTCCTCCTGATGGGCATTGCAGCCGCTTATAAAAACAATGCACATTAACGGTACTTTTCGTTTAAATGTGCATTATTTCACTTCGCTTATTATATCACTAATTCAATAAAAACAACAAATCTTCATTCAGATTTTATCATATCCCACGGACCAGGGGACGATATCTTTTACCACCATCCTGTCACTCTGTTTCAGCAGAAACATGACACAGTAGGATATATCCTCGGGCAGCATCCACTGCCCGGGCTGTGTGGGAGGGTCAATGTCCCTTACCATTTTCGTATCGGTGATCCCCGGATAGACGGTGCTTACCCTTACACCAAATTCCCTGGCACTTTCATACAAAGCCTGGGACAAACCCACCATCCCGGCTTTGGAAGCCCCGTAGGCCGCCAGATGCGGCGGAACTCCCAGGGCCACTGTGGAAGAGATATTTACAATGTAGCCGTTTCTGCTTTTTTTCATTTCCTTCAGCGCTCTCTGGCTCAAAATGAACGCACTTCTCAGATTTATGGACAGGGTCCTATCCCATTCCTCAAGTGTCACTTCGAGAAAGGGTTTGGGAAGGATAATGCCTGCATTATTGACAAGTATGTCTATACTCCCCAGCTCCGCCAACGTCCTGTCTACCAGTACCTCGATATTTTCTTCCTCTGCCAGGTCAAGCTTTAAACCGAGAGCTTTCACGCCATAGGCTTTTGCCTCAGCTTCCACACGCTTCAGTTCTTCTTCATTCCTGGAAGATACCACGATATTGCAGCCTTCTTTTGCAAGGTCCTTTGCAATAGCCCTTCCGATTCCCCTGCCGCCTCCCGTGACGATGGCATTTCTGTCTTTCAGTACCATAAGCTTTCCTCCTCTGCATCAGATGATGTGGATGGCTTTTCCCATAGCGGCCTGAACAGCCTCCATCAGCGCTTCCGATACCGTGGGGTGGGGATGGATTGTGGCTGCCACCTCTGCGGCCGTTGCCTCAAGATTTTTAGCCAGAGCCGCTTCAGCGATCATATCCGTCGCATGGGAGCATACCATGTGTACACCCAGGATTTCACCGTATTTTTTATCTGCAATGACCTTTACAAATCCGGATAGCTCCCCTTCCGCCAGAGATTTTCCATTGGCAGTGATGGGGAACTTGCCCACCTTTATATCATGTCCTTTTTCACAGGCTTCTTTCTCCGTCATTCCGACCCAGGCAATTTCAGGGTGGGAATAAATGCACTGGGGTATGGAAGCATAGCTCATGCTTGCTTCATGCCCAAAAATATTTTCCACGGCAACGCTTCCTTCCTCCGACGCCACATGCGCCAGCATGTATTTCCCGTTGACGTCGCCAATGGCATAAATGCCCCGCACATTGGTCTGCATTTTCTCATCGGTTTTGATTCTTCCCCTGTCATGGTTTATTCCCAGCTTATCCAACTCTTCCCAGTCGGTATTGGGCACTCTCCCTACGGACACCAGAATCTTTTCACCTTCAACAGAGCCAGTTGCACCATCCTTTTCATATACCACCCTGTTCCCTGCGATTTCCGTCACCTTTGCCGATGTAATTACCGATACGTTGCTGGACTGGAGTATTTTTTCCGCTTCCTTTATGACATCGCTGTCCGCCATAAAAAGTATGCTGTCCATCATCTCCAGGATGGTGACCTTGCATCCCAGTTCTCCCAGCAATATGGCAAATTCGGTGCCAATGACCCCGCCTCCGATGATGACCACCGACGGGGGAAGTGCATCCATGGACAAAAAGGCATCGCTGTCCATTACACACGGTTCTTCAATTCCCTTTATGCCTGGCATGAAAGGCCTTGAGCCTGTTGCAAGGATAATATTTTTTGCCTTATATGTCGTATCGCCCACTTTTACCGTGGATGGATCGATGAGCTTGCCAACACCCTGCACTACTTCGACTCCATTGGCTTTTAAAAGCCCCTTGACGCCGGTGACCAGAGTCTTTACAACCTCCTGTTTTCTCTGCATCATCTTTTTAAAATCGAAAGATACGTTTCCCACAGATACCCCCAGCTTTTCAGCGGCTTTTACGCTTTTATAGAAGCCGGAGGATTTCAATAGGGTTTTGGTAGGGATGCAGCCCTTATTGAGGCATACGCCGCCCACATTTTCTTTTTCCACCAGCAGTACCTTTCCGCCAAGCTGCGCTGCCTTAATGGCCGCCACGTAGCCTCCGGGCCCGCCGCCAACAATAATAACATCGTATTGCATTGACCATCCCCGCTTTCCAGATAGAATATCAGGGGCATCCGGAATTTTCTTCTAGATGCCCTCATCAGATGTGCCTGCTTATTTCATTTTGGGATAAATAAGTATTTCTATGCCTTCACCTTTGGCAAGAAGCTGTATGCCTTCCTGTACTTTCTCCAGGGGCAGGGAATGGGTTATCAGGGGTTTGAGGTCAAGTACTCCGCTTTCCAGAATTTTGACCGCCGTGGGAAAGGTGGCATTTGCAAGCCATGTGCCTATCACCTGCACTTCCTTTTTGGTCACCTGGCTTTGGACGATTTTAGGTTCAGCCTTGGTATTCATACCGAACACAAGGACCTTTCCGCCCTTCCTTACCGCCTTGATTCCTTCCCAGACCTGGGAGCCCACAACGTCAACCGCAACATCAACGCCCAAGTCCGTTAGCTCCTTAACATAAGCCTCAAGATCTGTTTCCATCGGATTCACAACATAATCCGCCCCGCATTTCTTCGCATATTCCTGTCTCAGCGGCGAAGGCTCTGAAACGATGACAGGTGACGCTCCGGCAGATTTCAGCATTTGAACAAACAGCAGGCCTATGGGTCCTGCTCCGATGACAAGAGCACTTTCCCCCGGCTGAACCCTTATCTTCTGTGTCCCGTTTACAACACAGGCAAGGGGTTCGGCAAATGCGGCAATTTCCGCGGGAAGACTGTCGGAGATTCTATGAACCACTTTCTCCGAGGTTCTGACGTATTCGGCAAAGCCGCCGTCTGCATCAATGCCCATTGCAATGATATTTTCACATTGGTTGGGCAGATTTTTCATGCAGTAACTGCACACGCCGCAATAATCGTTGGGATTTACAACCACCCGGTCTCCCACTTTCACCATTTTCACCTTGCTGCCGGTTTCCACAACCCGGCCCACAAGCTCATGCCCCAGTATTGTATTGGGAGTGGCCGTATAAGCGGGTGGAACAGCCATAATATGCACATCGGTTCCGCAAATGCTGCAAAGCTCTATTTCGATGATGACATCATCCGGCTTTAAAAGCCTGGGTACATCCACTTCTTTTACCGTAAGCTGCCCTTCTCTTTCAAAAACTGCCGCCATCATTTTATCCTTCATTTGAATACCCCCTTTTCTTTTTTAAAATATCACGCCGGCTTCAAGAATAATATTTGCATATGGAGTAAACTCTCCGGTCCTCACCACTGCCTGGGAGGTTCTGGTTTTCTCTTTGAATACCGCATGGGGTAAAAACTCCATTTCACACCCACCCAGCAATTCCTTCACCGCCTTCAGGATTTGGGGACTGACGGTTTCCATCTCCCCGGCAATGGTCACCTTTTGAACCTGCATTTCTTTAAGCACCGTTTCAAGTACCTCAATAAAACCAGGGACGCCTTCTTTCACTGCCAGGTCAATTCTCCGGGTCCCCGCCGGGACAGGCAGCCCCGCATCACCGATGGTCAGGGTATCCATATGACCCAGTCCCGCTACCACCTCGGATAATTCCTTGTTTAAAATTCCAATTTTCTTCATACACCGTACTCCTTTGTTCTGCTATCCGCAATTTTAAGCATCTCTGCGGGAGGTATTGCCAAATGGATCATTTCTGCAATATCTGAGGCAGATTGACGGTTTTCCCCTTCCACGAATATTCCTTTACAGGCCAGTTGCCGCAAGAAGACGCCACTTCAACCCCTTTTCCCGTCAGAAGGCTGAGTTCCTCCACCTTGGTACCCGTTATGGTAATGAACCAGTCGTATGCCTGATTGACACTGACCACAGCCTCAGGGTCCTTGCAAAGTGCGGGGTTTGCCAGCAGGTAACCGGTAATACCTCCAAGAAAGTGGTTTTCTGCCTCTTTCTCAAAGCCTGTTTCCTTATATATTTGCTTTTCCACTTCAAGAATTTCTGCGAACCGGGTACCGGGTGAGCACATGCAGATGGCAGCGGCTTCAATCCGGCAAACCGCTTCATACTTTTCTCCGATTTCTTCAGGAACAGCATCTCCGAAATATACCATTCTGCTTACATTGGCATGGAGCCCCCACTTTTTAACCGCCGAATGAAGCATGACAAAACGTTCGATCCGTTTGCCGGAAGGATTCGGATGCCTGTATTTGGCGATCCTTTCATCACTTCCTATCAATAGAACTTCTGCCGTCATATTCAGCCTTCCGTATTCACACAGGAACATGGCTTCGATTTCATGCTCGGTCATCCCGGGCTTAATTTCGCCGGCGACCTTTCGGATGATTTCCTCCGATTTGCTGCCGATCCACCTGCACTTTTCCATTTCCTTTTCCGTCATGGGATAGTGCAGCTTATATATTTCATCCGGTGCATAGTCTGCACCCTCCATGGGGATGTCGGAAATTGTTTTTAATCCTCTTGTTATTTCAGCAGCCTTTTCTTCCCTGCCCTGCTCATACCATTTTAGGAAAACAGGCTGGATGTCCAATCCCTGCAGTTCTTCGTCAAATACCCTCGGTCCATCCATAACCTGGGCGATGCCATAGGTCTGGTTCTTTGTGATCACAAGGAGGGTAAAGCCCGCCTCGCTTGTAATCACCACCCTGTTGTTTCCACCGCAGGTATACCAGGCAAAGTTATCCTGCCTGCCTATAACCATGGCCTCATAGCCGCTTTTATCAAAAAACGCCCTGACTCTTCCCTCTTTTTCTTTTACCTCCGATACATCCGGAATGTTCATGCCGTCATCCTTCTTTCCTGAA
The DNA here is from genome assembly GCA_023424965.1 of Bacillota bacterium. Taxonomy (GTDB): domain Bacteria; phylum Bacillota; class Clostridia; order Acetivibrionales; family JAFADI01; genus JAFADI01. Next base: position 13,225 of record JAFADI010000103.1, on the reverse strand, counting down.
TCCTCAAGTTTAAGGATTCTTGATCTACTGCCCCATGATTTCTCCTGCCGATACGATCAGCGCCTCACCCGTCATATGGTCTGAAAGCTCCGATGCCAGGAACAGTGCGACTCTCGCCTGATCCTCCGGTGTACCCAGCCTTTTAAGGGCCGTTTTGTCAATCCATTCCCTTTCAATTTCTGGACTGGTTATGAAGGTTTTTCTAACCATATCCGTATCCGTGGCACCGGGGCATACCGCATTGCAGGTGATGCCATACATGCCCAGCTCCAGGGCTGTCACCCTTGTCAGGCCTATTACGGCTGACTTTGAGGAGCAATAGGCACCTTCCTCCATGGTTGGCTTTTTGCCCGAGCAGGAGGATATATTGACAATTTTGCCTTCCCCCTGCTGTTTCATGACCTTTCCAACTGCCTGGGTAAAAAGGAAGGTCCCTTTGACATTCACTTCAAACACCAGGTCCCAGTCTTTTTCAGACATGTCCAGCAGCAGTGCGTGCTTCAATATCCCCGCATTGTTGACCAGAATATCGATCTTTCCGAACATCTCAAGGGTCTTATTGACAACACCTTCAATTTCATTTCTTTTTGTGACATTTACAGCAAAGGCTGCGGTCTTATTGCCTGTGGACTTTTCTATTTCAACTGCGGCTTCTTTTACCCTGTCTTCCATCATGTCACATAGGACCACCAAAGCCCCGTTTTCGGAAAAAAGCTTCGCAATGGCCTTACCGATTCCCTGGGCTGCGCCGGTGATAAGTGCTACCTTGTTTTTAATAAGCATGTAAGTTTCCCCCTAAACGAATAATAAATACGGGTCTTCCAGGAGCTCTTTCAGCCTCTTCATGAATTGGGCGGCCAACGCCCCGTCAATCAGCCGGTGGTCCACAGACAGGGTCAGCATCATTTTGGATTTGATCACCACCTGCCCGTTCTCCGCGCAGGGAGTTTCAACAGCAGCTCCAACAGCCAGTATTGCACTTTCCGGCGGGTTGATGATTGCTGAGAACTCATCAATTCCAAAGGCCCCAAGATTGGATATGGTGAAGGTTCCCCCGCTCATTTCCTCCATCTTAAGTTTGCCTTCCCGCGCCTTTGAGGCCAGATAACCGGCAGCCCGGTTGATTTCCGACAGGCTCATTCTGTTGGCATCCTTTATCACCGGAACCACAAGGCCCTTTTCAAGGCTGACGGCCATCCCAATATTTATGCCGTCGTGATACAGGATTTCATCCTCCACAAGGGAGGCATTGATGTCGGGAAAATCTTCAAGAGCAACTGCTGCCGCTTTTATGACAATCTCATTGAGGGACAGCTTCTTGCCTGTTTTTGCCTCCACACTCCTGGAGACATTCTTTTTAAGCTCCAGGATTCCCGTAGCATCTACGCTGCTTTTAAAGTATACATGGGGTATGTCGCGCTTGCTCTGTGCCAGCCTCCGGGCGATGACCTTCCGCATGCCCGCCAGCGGAATTCTCCTGCTTCCTGCCGCGGGTGCTGAAGCAGCTTCCGCCTGTTTCACTTCAAGCGCGGAAGTTTTCGTCTGTTCTGCTTTCCTGGCTATCGCTTGCAGTATATCTTCCTTGACGATTCTCCCATCAGGTCCGGTTCCTTTGACCGTCAGATAGTCCAGCCCGTTGTCTTCCGCCAGCTTTTTGGCAAGGGGCGATATTTTCACCCTGGCATCATCAGCTTCGCTGACTGCCGTTTTTTTACCTTCCTGTATCGCCTTCAGTATATCTGCCTTCACGATTCTTCCCAGAGGTCCGGAGCCCTGAACTGCCTTGTACTCCACGCCATTCTCCGCGGCAAGCCTTCTGGCGATGGGCGTTATGAAAATCCGTCCGGCGGCGGAAGGTATATTTTCCGCTTCCTTCACCGGCTGAAGCTCTGCTTCAAGCTCGCTGCCGTCACCCACAAGGGCTATAGGCAGGGTTATTTCCCGTTCTTCGCCTTCCTGGGCAAGTATTTTCAAGATTTGCCCGTCTACCGGCGATTCAACCTCCGCATTGATTTTATCCGTTTCTATTTCAACAACCGCCTCACCGGCTTTGACAAAATCCCCTTCTCTTTTGAGCCAGCGTGTAATCTTGCCCTGCGTCATGGTAAGGCCAAGCTTTGGCATTATTATTTCCTGCATTGTTTTCCTTCCCCTTTCTCCTTCAAAAGGGACATTCCCTCCTCCCAAGAAATACCTGTAGCTCAGAGGGTGTGTCCCCTCACATTACACCATCTCTTTTACCGCTTTCACGATTTTTTCCACACTCGGCAGCACAAAGGTTTCAAGTTCAGGTGCGAAAGGCGCCGGGCAGTCCGGGCTTCCAAGGCGCTTAACCGGTGCGTCCAGATAGTCGAAGGCCTCATCCGCTATAATGGCGGCCATTTCAGCTGCGACTCCGCATGTAAGCCAGGTTTCCTGCAGGCATAACACCTTGTTGGTCTTTTTGACGGATTCGACGATCGTTTCGGTATCCATCGGCTTAATGGTCCTCAAATCAACGATTTCAACGCTGATGCCATCCTTTTCAAGGATTTCCGCCGCTTTTAAAGCCATGTTCACCATATTGGAATACGTCACGATGGTAATATCTTTTCCCGCTCTTTTAATGTCGGCCTTGCCGAAAGGAATGGTAAATTCCGTATCCTCCGGGACCTCGCCCTGCATCTGGTAGCATTGGCGGTGCTCCATGAATATTACGGGATTGTTGTCCCGGATGGCTGTTTTCAATAAACCCTTCGCCTCCGCCGGAGTTGAAGGAGCTACAACCTTCAGGCCCGCCACAAAGGCAAACCACGACTCAAACATGTGGGAATGCTGCGCCGCCGCAGATCCGAATCCTCCGCAGGGAAGCCGCATAACCATGGGAATCGTAAGTGTTCCGCCAAACATATACCTCATGTTTGCCGCCTGGTTGACAAGCTGGTCGCTGGATATGGTTACCCAGTCCCCGAACTGCAGCTCCACAACAGGCCTGAGACCTGTTGCGGCGGCACCTACCGCTGCCCCCGTATAGCCCGCTTCGGCAATGGGCATGTTCATAATTCTTTCTGTTCCGAACTCCTCCGCCAGACCTGTCGTTACACCAAAAGCTCCTCCGTAGTAGGCCAGGTCCAGTCCTATACACATGACATTGCTGTCACGTCTCATTTCTTCAGCGATTGCCAATCCTAATGCTTTTGAATATGACATCTTGCTCACGATAATTCCCCCTCTATCTCAAAATTTCCTACTCTGCGTAAACATCTTCCAGGGCGCTTTCAGGCCTGGGCTTGGGACTTTTTTCAGCGAATTCCACCGCTGCCTCAACTTCCTTTATGACTTCTTCTTCAATCTTCTTTAACGCTGCTTCATCAGCAATACCATCCTTTATAAGCCTCTCGAAGTACTTCTTGATAGGGTCTTTGGCCTTCCATGCCGCAACCTCTTCCTTGGGCCTGTAGGTGTCGGGTTCTCCCGTAAAGTGGGTGTAGTGCCTGTAAGTCTTGCATTCGACCAGCGTGGGACCTTCGCCTTTCCTTGCCCTCTCTACTGCCGCATTGACTGCGCCATACACTGCCTCCACATCATTGCCGTCAACAATAACCCCCGGCATGTCATAAGCTTTGGCCCTCTCCGCGATGTCCTCCAGCTTTCTTACATCCTTTTGCCTGGTACTTACACCGTACAAATTGTTCTCGCAAACGTATACCGCCGGAAGATTGAAGGATGCCGCTATGTTCAGGGCTTCATGGAAGGTTCCCTGGCTGCTTCCCGCATCTCCGAAAAAGCATACCGCCACCTTTCCGTTTTTCTGGTATTTTGCGCTCAATGCCGCTCCTGTGGCAATGGGTATGCCCGCTCCCACAATGCCGTTTGCGCCGAGCATTCCAAGGTCCGGCGCCGCAATGTGCATTGATCCGCCGCGCCCCTTGTTGTAGCCCGTCTCCTTGCCGTACAATTCAGCCATCGCCTTCCCCAGGTCCCCGCCTTTGGCGATGAGATGTCCATGCCCTCGATGGGTGCTTGTAATATAGTCCTCTTTGTTTATGGCTGTACATGCTCCCACAGCCACAGCTTCTTCACCTACATAAAGGTGGAAGAAACCCGGAAGCCTTCCCTTCATGTCCAGTTCTTTTACCTTTTCTTCAAAATGCCTGATTCTTAGCATGTCCTTATACATTTTCAATTTCATTTTTGAATCCATTTCTAATCCCCCTTTTCCATAACCCCGTTGTACCGGTAATCTATTTGATCAGTTCAAATACGCCTTTTACCACATCTTCCGAAGGGGCACCCTTCGGTTCAAACTCAAAACCCACGTAGCCCTGGTAATTTGTTTCCCTCAGCACTTTAAATATGTTGGGATAATTGATTTCTCCCGTTCCGGGCTGGAATCTCCCCGGAACGTCGGCGATATGAATGTAGCCGGTGGCATCCGCATTTTCTTTGATCGTCTGTATGATGTTGCCCTCCATGATCTGCATGTGGTAGATGTCGTACAGAACCTTTATATTCTTTGAACCGATTTCCCTTACCACCTCGAAGGCAGGCTTTGAATGACTTAGGTAGTAGCCTTTGTGGTCCACATAGATGTTCAGCGGCTCTATGACCAGCGTTATTCCCGCTTCTTCGGCCAAAGGCTTCAATTCCGTCAGAACATGTTTTATGCTTTTGATCTTGTCTTCTTCGGAAATAGGGTAAGGAGGCTCCAATACCGTCCTGTCCTCTTTTAAGATATCCGTCATCAGGAACAGATGCTTTGCCCCAAGCTTTTTAGCCGCTTCAAGGGATTTTTTCACTCCTGCAATATAGATCTCGTTATCCCTGGGATCGATCATCCTGCCCTCAATGTTTCCCTGGAACACGCATACCTCCAGTCCCGTTTCCTCCAACGCCTTTTTGACCGCATCGAGGTCTTTGTTCTGCCAGAGCCAGAATTCCACGGCATGGAAGCCCGCTTCCTTTGCTTTGTATATCCTCCGGATAAAGTCGTACTCCTGGTATAGCATTTCTATACATGCTGAAAATTTCATATGAACCCTCCTATGATTTTTTATGTTATTGCCAATGCACTGCATCTACTGCAGGTTTGCATCAAACCATGCCAAGGCATGCTTAAACACCTCGTCCTTGAAGCTGCTGGTGGGAAGGGGATGGGGAGCATCTTCAATGAGGACCCGCTCTTTTTTTGCCGTCAGGACTTTGTATATTTGCTCCGAATGCCATGGGGGTACGATGCTGTCGGAAAGACCATGGATGAGCATCAGTGGAATATTCACTCTTGGGCAATGCTCAACAGGCCTGAAATTCAGAAAGCTGTTCCCTACAGATTCCAGGGGTATATCCCTTACAAGACTTGGATCGAGTCTCCTTGACTGTAAAAATTCCTCTTCATCTTCTTTGAGCATGCAGAGGGCATAAGGAACACTTACAAGCCTTGAACGGTTGTTTAAAACTCTATCCCTGCCGTCTTCTTCAAGTTCCTCCACAAACGCCTTCCACGCTTCTCTTCCTTTCCTTTCCGTCCATACGCCCCTGAGAAGGCCTTCCCCATCACCGAAAGGCGCCATCGCCACGGAGCATTTGACCCTGGGGTCGTTGGCAGACATATATAAGGTTATGGCTCCCCCCATGCTGCACCCGGTAAATCCTATTCTTTTGCTATTCACGTACTCCTGGGCGGAAATGAAGGTTACGGCGTTAAAAGCATCTTCAACCCACTCGGTGCTGCACATCATCCTGCCCGGCTCCCCCTGTGAGCCTCCGCAGCCCCTTGAGTCAAACTGCAGGGTCACATACCCGCAGTTGTTCAGTTCCTGTGCCATACTGCCGTATTCTTCCTTGTTTCCCGAATAGCCATGATTTATCACGATTGCAGGATACCTTTCATTTTTCTTTGTATCGTCCGGGTACCCAATCATTGCGGCTATTTTACTGCCTGAGCTGTAAAAACATGTTTCCTTTTTCATCCTGCCCTCCGCTGACTGTCAGTTTTTAAAGAAAGAAAGCTTGATTCCGGCTTTGAGGCTAAAGGGATCTGCAATGTTGTCCCCGCAGATTTTCCAGCTTCCGTCTTCAAGGATAAAATCCTGCCTGAAATAATAGCATTTTCCGTTTTTCTGCTTCTGAATCCTTTCAATATAGGCGCTGTCCGTACCCTCATAAACCGTCTTTGCAAATTCGAACTTCACGATTTTGTCGTCGTTTGCCTTTAGATAGTCCCTTAATTCTTCTATCTGCTTCTTGAAGAAATCTCCGCTCTTTTCAAGCTCTTTTACCGAATCTTTTGAAGAATACGCCTTCAGCTCCTTTATGGCATCTTCCACAGATACGGTACCGTCTCCAAGTCCCATATATATGCGGCTCGATGCCTGGGCAAGCCCTTCGGGCGTCCCGGTGCCAAGGCCGCTGTCATAGTTTGCCGCTGAAGGCTCAAGCACCCTGTCTACTTTTTTACCGTCTGCCGAGCAGGCTGTCAGGCTCACTATTACTGCAGCCATTGCAATGAACGCTAAAATTCTCTTCATAACTCCTCCGGTTAATACAATTCCTTGTTCCTTCGCCGTTATTCCGTTTCAAATCTGCTGACCATTTCCTTCAGTCCGCCTGACATGTCGTTGAGCACACCTGCTGCGGACATCACTTCTTGTATCCCTGCCGTCAATTCCTCCATCGCCGCCGCTGCCTCTCCGCACTGTACCGCTACCGTTCTGGAGGTTTCCTTGATGTCCGAGCTTTCCTTTCTGATGTTCCTCACGTCTTCACCCATTTTCTGAAGTTCCCCATCAATCTCGTTGATCTGAAGGTTTACGGACGTACTGGCCTGTTCTATGTTTTCAAAAGATTGCCCGGCATTTTCAGTGATTTGTATTCCTCTCTCTATCTCTACGATATTTCTTTTCATGGTATGGGACATGCTTTCGATCTTCTGCTGTATCCGCCCGACGATGCTGATGATCTCGACGCCGGCCTCCCTTGATTCTTCCGCCAGCTTCTTAACCTCTTCCGCCACCACCGCAAAACCTCTTCCGTTCTCCCCCGCCCTTGCCGCTTCAATAGCGGCATTGAGCGACAGCAAATTGGTTTGCTCCGCAATGGCCTTCATAGCGCCTACGATCTTTCCAATCTCCCTGGAATTGTTATGAAGCTCTTCACAGGTAGCGGAGCTCTCCATAATGGAAGTGCTTATGCTCCTTATCTGCTCCCTTGCACCGCGGATACAGTTTGCTCCGTCTCCCGTAACCAGCCTTGCAGCATCGGAAGATTCCCTGGCAATCCGGGCCTTCTGCTCAATGCTCCTTATCATGGTATAGATGTTGTCAATCATCCGGGCTGTGGACTCCGACAGTTCCGACTGCGTCGATGCGCTTTCAGCCACCGTCTGAAGGGAAGCCGTAATCTGCTGGCACACGCTTGAACTCTGAACCGACGCAGAATTAAGCTGTTCCGATGTATCATGCACATTGCCGCTGCTCCGGTCCACACTGACAATCATATTTCTGAGGTTATCTATCATCATGTTGAAAGAGTCGTTCAGAACCCTGATTTCATCATTCCCGCCGTATGAAATCCGCTCAACCTTCAACTGCCCTTTCGCTACCTTGTTTGCCATTTCACTTATTTTCTTTATAGGATTTGAAATTCTGCCGGAAAACAGAACCGTAAAACCAATACATATAGCCAGTACCACACATGTCAACAGGATCGCTGTCACAAATATCGATACCGTCATTTGCCTTACCTGTCTTTGAACATCCTTGCTGTAAGTAATTTCACTGGATATGAAATCCTTGTTTCCCTGCTCGATATAGGTGTTTATTTTTTGAAGCATATCCCAGGCTTTACCTCTTTCAGCCCTTTTTAGCGAATCATCGGTGGACATTGCTATATCAAACTGTTCAAGGTACGCCTGTACAAGCTTTTCCAACTGCTGAAAACGCTGCGAGGAACCTTGCTCGCTTTTATCCTGTCTGTCCTTCAAGCCAGCCCTGATGCTTTCCAGATTTTCAAGGAGCCTTTCCTTTACCTGTTTCAATTCATCCTGTGTTTCCTTGCCGCTTATGATCTCATTGCTGTAGGATACAGCCTGCATTTCCGTATAGAGGCTGTTGCTGCTCTCTATGATTTCATTGGAAAGGGTTATGTTGGACATGATCTGTTCGTACCTGCCGATGGGACCATTAAATGCAGCAAGCGGATACAGGGTAATCAAGCTGGTTATTGCAACGGCACCGACGATGAATAGAATCAGTTTTTTCCTTATTCCGAGCATTTTTTGCGGCCTGGTCCCGCCGGTATTTTTAATTTTTGTGACTGTACCGGCCATTGCTGCCTTAATCTTCATATCGGCACATCCCCTCATCAATTCCCGTAATGTCATCATCAGAATGTTTTAATTGTACGGAGGGCTTTTTGCAGCCCTCCGTATATTCAACCAGAGGGAGTTTTATTATTTCTTCTTTGCAGCTTGAGCTTCGATCAGCAGGTCCACGTTATCCTTTGTCGCAACGATAAAACCGGTGGATATGCTTGAAGGAATGTTTGAAATGCCCGCCTTACGGTCATCCTTTGTAAACTGTATCTTGCTGTGGTTGTAGTCATAAAGCATCTTTACCCCGTAGTAGGTGAAGAAATGCCTCTTCTGCCCCACTGCCGCCGTAAGGGCACCTTCCTTGACGCCCTGGAGGTGTTCCGCTTCAGCGTCAACACAGGTTCCGAATATTTGTCCTACCTTGTTCGCTTCCTTGATAGCCGTTGCAATACCGGGGCCTGAAGCGGAATCAAAGCCGCCGATGGCAATCAAGTCCGGATTTGAACTGATAAGGTTTGCTGCTGCTTCGGCAACCTTCGAGGGATTGGACTGGCTGTCGAACACCTGTGATATGACTTCTACATTGGGGCAAAGTGTTTTTAACGTTTCGGTATAGCCTCTTGCAGCCAATACCGTGTTGTCCGCTGCAGGCAATCCGATGAGGGCAGCCTTGCCCTTCTTGTCGCCAATGGATTTTGAAACGGCTTTGGCCTGCTCAACTCCAAGCTCATACCAGTCCGTTCCTACAAAGCACAGTCTCTTTGAAGCAGGTACGTCGGCATCTACGGTAACGACAGGGATGCCCGCATCAATTGCTTTATCAATACCAACCTGGAGTGACGGGTCCCAACCTACGACCATCATGCCCGCAGGCTTTTTAACGATTTCCTGCTCGATCGCTGCGACAAACGCCGGCAGGTCTATTTTCTGAGGTCCTGCTTTTCTCACCGTAACTCCAAGCTCTTCAGCGATTACATCCATTCCGATATAATCATTATTTACAAACAAAGGTAAGCTGTTGTACTGGCATGCCCATACGTATTCTTCTTTGGGTCCGTCTTTTTTTGCAGGTTCCGCCTTGGGGGCATCCGCTTTTGTTTCGGTACCCGCGGTGTCCGCCGCCTTTTCCTGGGTGCTGCAGCCTGCAAAAATACCAAGGGTTAAAACCATACCGGCGATAACTAGTAATGAAATAACCTTCCTCATTTTAAAGCCTCCTATAATTTTTAAGTTTGATAGATAAATCCAAACTCCGCAGCCTTCAGCCACCGGGCCCTGGTGGAAGAAAGCCCGCAGCGTTTAGAAATAATATCCTTTGCTTGAAGGGATCAAATTCTTTTCTTCGATAGTATTACGTCTGTTATAACGGCAATCAGCAGTACAATTCCTACGATGATTTGCTGCCAGTAGGCGCTGACCTCAGCGATAATGAGTCCGTTGTTCAGCAGTGCCATGAACAGAGCTCCTGCCGCCGCTCCCGTTATGGTTCCTACACCCCCGGTAAAGCTTACGCCTCCCACAACTGCTGCAGTAATGGCTTTAAGCTCCATACCCGACCCCACAAGCACCATGGCATTTCCAAACCTTGCCGCACTTACAATTCCTGCAAAGCTTGACAGCACCGAAGCAATCACAAAAGCGATAATTTTCATCTTCTTCATGTCAATCCCAGAAAGAATTGCCGCCTTGGGGTTGGAGCCTATATAATAGTATCTTCTGAATATTTCCGACCGGGCCATGAGGTATGCGAAAACAACCACGATTATCAATGCATACCATACCGGCGCCTGGAGCTTGAAAAAAAGCACCTTCTGGCCGATCATGTTGAATTCCTTGGGAAGATGGGTTATCGTCGAACCCCCGGATATCTTAAGGGCCAGGCCGTAGAAAACAAGTCCTGAAGCCAGTGTTGTAATAAACGAATTGACGCCGATTTTTGCTACGATGATTCCATTAAACAGTCCCATTACAACTGAAATCAGCATTGTAATTGCAATGGCAGCAGGTATTCCGAATTTCTCATATACCACCAGGTGTGTGCAGATAATTCCTGCCAGGGCCATATTCCATCCCACCGAGAGGTCGATCTCTCCGCTTATAAGCAATATGGTCATGGCAATGACAATGATGGTTTCCACCGCCATGGCAAGCATTACAGCCGAGAAATTGTAGTAGGTCGGGAATATCTCCGGATACCGGATGCTGAATATGATGATATACACGGCAATGATGGACAGGATGGAAAGGGTCCTGTATTGCGTGAAAATCCTTGATATTGTTGAAGAAACCGACGCTTTTTGGTTCCCCTTCATATTATGTTGTAACTTTGTGGTAACCTGGTCTTTCATTCTACGATTTCCCCCTTAGTATATTTGGCTACGCCTTCTTTTTTGTGAGGACGATATCTGCTACGATTGCCAGGATCAGTATTGCCCCTGTAACGACATTCTGCCAGCAAGGAGCCACACCTGCGATGACAAGTCCGTTGTTCAGCAGTGCGATGAAAAGTGCTCCTACTGCGGCGCCGATCATGCTTCCCGATCCTCCCGTAAAGCTGACACCACCGATAACTGCCGCCGTGATTGCCCTGAGCTCCACTCCGCTGCCCACAGCCGTCATGGCACTGTTAAACCTTGCCGCACTGACAATGCCTCCGAAGGTTGCAAGAAGTGATGCCAAGACATAGGCGACTATCTTCATCCTCGGCATGTTGATACCGGAGAGGATGGCAGCTTTGACGTTTCCGCCGATATAATAGTACTGGCGGAAATACCTGGTATTTGACATAAAGTATGTGAAAAGTGCGATGATTACAAATACATACCATACGGGCATCTGAAGGAACAGGAGCATTTGGCGTCCGAAGGCCTGAAAATACGGAGGAAAATCCGTAAGGCCCGGTCCTGCAAGCCAAACTGCAACGCCCTGGAATATGAGACCGGTTGCAAGGGTGGTAATAAAGGAATTGACGCCTATTTTTGCAACAATGAAACCATTGACCAGCCCCAGTGCCACGGAGACAACCAGTGTAATGGCTGCCGCCGCTACAACATTCATGCCTGCAAACTTTATGAGGTATCCGCATATTATCCCGCCCAGGGCCATGTTGGGACCGAGGGAAAGGTCAATCTCACCGCTTATGAGCAGTATGGTCATGGCGACTACGATAAAAGCCTCTACCGACATGCTCATCAATACCTTTGAGAAATTGCTGTAGGTTGGAAAAGTGCCTGGAAAAATTATGCTGAATACGGCCGCGTATACGGCAATGATGGCAAGGAGTGCAGCCACTCTGTAGCGGGAAAGCAGTATAAACAGTTTTGAATATCCCTGATTGCCCATATTATGTTGTAACTTTGCGGTAACCTGGTCTTTCATTCTACCATTTCCCCCTTAGCTTCATTGCAGTCATCGATTCCCGATGCGGAATGCATGATTTTCTCCTCGGTGGCTTCACAGCCTTCAAGTTCTCCGGTTATCCGCCCATTCCACATCACATAGATCCTGTCGCTGATGGACAGTACCTCGGGAAGATCGGAGGATATCACGATGATGCTGGTTCCATTCTCCGTCAGCGACCTCAGGATTCCATAGATTTCCGACTTGGCTCCTACGTCAACCCCTCTGGTGGGCTCATCCACAATCAGTATCCTGGGATTCACCAGCAGCCACTTTGCCAGTACCACCTTCTGTTGGTTGCCCCCGCTCAGGTTGACCACTTTCTGCCTTATGCCCGGCGTGGCGATGGCCAGCTTCTTCCTGTACTCTTCAGCCACCTCCGCCACTTTCCTGTCGTCCACCTCGATTCCCTTCCTCAGCTTTTTCATGCTTGCTGAAGCGATATTCTGGCTGACAGCCATTTCGAGAAACAGCCCCTGCTCCTTCCTGTCCTCCGGCAGGTAACCAATCCCTTCTCTTATGGCATCCATACAGTTCCTTATGTTCAGCTTTCTCCCTTCCAGGTAAGCTTCCCCGCTCACCTTGGGGTCGGCACCGAACAGTGCCCTGAACACCTCTGTCCTGCCCGCCCCTGCCAATCCCGCAAAGGAAAGTATCTCACCCTTTTTCAGATTGAAATTTACGTCGTTGAATCTCTTTATATTGGAGAAGTTCCGGCACTCCAGCACTACTTCTTTTGATACTTCTCTTCTGGAGCACTCGAAGTACACTTCACGTCCCACCATTTTCCTTACGATCCAGTTCTGGTCGATGTTCTTTACCTCTTCGGTTCCCATATAGGAACCGTCCTTGAAAACCGTCACCCTGTCCGCTACCTGGAATATCTCCGAAAGCCTGTGGGATATGTAGATGATGGCGATTCCCTCATCCTTCAGCTTCTTTATCAGTTCAAACAACGCCGCTACTTCTTTTTCCGTTATTGCTGCCGTGGGCTCATCCAGTATCAGCACCCTGGGCTCTATGGACAGTGCCTTTGCGATTTCCACCATCTGCTGCATGGGCGGTGAGATGTTTCCTACCGGTGTCCTGGGGTCTATCTCTATGTTGAGCTGCTTCAGGTGCTCTTCCGTCATGCCGTACAGCTTCTTCCAGTCGATGTTTCCCAACGCATTTACAGGCTGCCTTGCCGCATATATGTTCTCCGCTACATTGAGTCCCGGCACCAGGCTTCTTTCCTGGTATACGATGCTTATCCCCAGATCGTTTGCATGCTTCTGGTTCTCTATGACCACCTCTTTGCCGTCCAGGAATATGCTTCCCGCATCCGGTTTATGCACACCTGCCAGTACGTGCATCAGCGTACTCTTCCCTGCTCCGTTTTCTCCGCACAGGGCATGAAGCTCTCCCTTTCTTACTTCAAGATTTACACCCTTCAGTGCCTTTACTCCGGGAAATGCCTTTTCTATCCCTTTTACCTCCAGAGCTACTCCACTCCCCAATTTGCTCCCTCCCCTTTATCTTTCCCTGCTGATTTTC
>JAFADI010000213.1 GCA_023424965.1 Bacillota bacterium | reverse complement strand
ATGGAATACTCTATGCCGGGTATAAGGTAAAATCCGGCCTTTTCATAAAACCTTATCCGCTGCTGGCGGACAAGGCGGTCTTCCTGCGTATGGGACAGGTCTGGCCGTTCCACCTCCACCACAATTCCCTGCTTGCTTTCATATTTTTGCTGCAGCGCTTTTATGAATTCAGTGCCGATTCCCCTGCCACGGCAGTCTTGAAACACCGCCAGCAGGCTGATGAGCACAAAACCCCCGGGATCATTTGCCGCACAAATTGCATAGGCAAGCTCCCGGGTCCCTTCACAAAAAACCAGCCCTTCCTGCACACCGTTTTGCAGCTGCCGGTGCAAAATTCCATAGGGCGCATGCTCCTCCGGGAGAAAGTCCCTGGTAATATGTTTGTAAAAGCCCTTAAGCTCACCGGGCTTCATGGTGCGGATAAAATATTCCGTCATGATACTCAACCTTTCTTCAAGTCGTCCCGCTCAATCTATTAGTGTTATGTTAAAATGGCATTGTTTATTCCCAAAAGGCTTCAACGCACCCTCCCTTTTCTCCATAAATAATGCCTTTTACCTGCTTATCAAAGTTCTGCTATATCAATGGATTGCCCTGCCTCTTCAAGGAAAAATGTCTCCGCAAAACTGTCCTTCACCTTGAAATAGCTTTTCTTTGCCGCTTCCCTCCAGCCTTCGCCGTCAGATTCCCTTGCCGGAAGGTGTATTACTCCGATGGTTTCCGGCCGGATATACTTCTCAATTACCTGCCGTCCCGTAAGCGTGCTGATATAGGGAAAAGGGACCAAAAGCAGATCGATATTTTTACGGGCCAGGTTCAAAGGCCCATAGTTCTCTTTTGTCTGGCCTGCATCCCCCACATGTAGAATAGTCTTTCCATCCGAGGTTATCACAAATCCAAGATTTTTAACATCTTCAAATTCTCTTCCCGTGTGCTTTAAGGAAATTGCCTCAAGGTCAATGCCTTTTACCCGGATGCTTTCGGTACAGCCCAGGCCGGGATTTAATTTTATGAGCCTTTGGCCTCCTGTCTGCCGCAAATCTGCGGGGATTTTTTTAATTACATCCTCGGTGGACACCAGGCAGGCATCCTTGTGATTCCTCATAAACTCCGCCGTACTTACAGCCTCAAAATGATCGGAATGGTCGTGGGTAAAAAGCAAAAGCTCTATATTATCAAAGGGTGGAGCACCCTGTACTATTTTTTGCTTCATCTCAGAGGGGGCATTGCCGAAATAAGGCACCCCCGAATGGTACAACCCGTCGATCAGGATCTTTCTGCCGTTAAACTCCAGCAGCACACCTGCGTTTGAAATCAGTGTCACCCGTATCTGTTGCTTCATTTACACCCTCCCTACCATCCATGAACAAAATGCTGGCGCATTTGTTCTTCGCTAGGGAACCTTATGGTTCCCTTCGACGGATGCAAGCATCCTGAGCACCTTCCTTAAACCAGGAAAGGGGCTTCCCCTTTCCAAACCCCATGGTAAGGAAATTTAACCCATAATTTCCTTACCATTAAAAAAAGAGCGGGCTTTGTTCCATTCCCGCTCCCGGAGCCGTATGGTCAAGCCTCCTCAGGCTTGGCGCTCAGCATTTCCCTTTCGGCAATTATGTCTTCCAGTCTTTCTTTTTCTGAAACCAGCTCCTCCAGAGACAACTTTGAAAAGTCTCTTGCATGGCTGACCGGAATTTGAATTCCCTGCTGGCGCAGAAAATCATCGACGCGGGACTGGTTTTTCTTGTAGGCATAATACCCCAACGCCGATACTCCTACTCCAACTGCAAAACCTGTAATGTGTGCCCTTGTGATCACCATATTTACTCCATCCTCCCTTTTTTAATTTTATTTATTCAAGTCTTACTATAATACCCTTTCCAATGCCGCCCATCCCCTCCAGGATACCTCCATGGCGCTGGGGCAAATCCCGGATCTGCCTCGTAAGGCTGGAAGGTGTGAACGCTCCCGCTCCCCCCGCGGCTTTTGTCAGGGAAGACAGGAAAAACCTGATAAAATCCACCCCTTTGGCCATATTCCTGTCCGGCGATACCACCACGTCATAATAAGAATTTCTGGAATCCTTGCCTTTCACCTGGAAGGCCTGTATGATAACGCTTTCCGCCGGCATCCGCAGCAGGTGTCTTCCAAAGGTAGTCACCCATGTAAGTACGGCCGCGGACAGGGCCTCGCCTTTGAGCATGGAATTCACCAGGTATACCACCGAAAGCACTTCCGGATCATATACGCCATAACGTTTAAGCTCTGTCCATGCATGCTCCAGCACCGCACCGACAGTTCCCGTATAGGCCGCCACATTCAAGGCATTCAACATGTTCTGGGGCCATTGTATAAACCGCCCTGCGGCTGCCACTGCCAGTAAGATTCCCGAATAGTAGACCATATCAGACATCTCACGCACTTCCCGTTTGGCCGATATCCTCACAGGAATCAACCCGTGTTCCTGGGACAGAGCCAGGGCAGTCCTCAGAATGATCTCCTGAAGTGTAACGGCGCAGGGTTCGAAGTAAATCAGAAGGGACCGGGTGACGGGCGTATATTGTATCGAATTTATGCCCGCATGTCCCAGGATCATTTTTTTCATATTGTCAACATTCTTAGGCGGCCAGGAAAGCTGTACCCGGAGCCTTCCCGGCAAGCTGTGCAGAATCGTAATCCCCAACCCTTGCGTCATTCCCGTCACCTTCTCTCCGTGTTATACAGCAGCAGCCTGGCAGAATTCAGTACAACCGCCACCGTGCTCAAATTGTGCAGCAGGGCTCCCATGAATACCGGCAGTACCCCCAGGGAGGCCAGAACCAGACCCAGGGTATTCACGCCGATGGCGGTGGCAAAATTCTCTTTTACCACACGCATGGTCTTCCTGGACAGCTGAACCACCGTAGGGATCATCAGAGGGTCGTCGCCTGTAATGGTGATATCCGCGGCCTCCATGGCAATATCCGTGCGTGAACCTCCCAGGGCAATGCCTATGTCCGCATAGGCAAGGGCCGGAGCATCGTTGATTCCGTCTCCCACCATCAGCACCTTCGAGCCCTTTGACTGAAGCTGGAGCACCGACTTGGCCTTATCCTCCGGCAGCAGCTCCGATTCGAACCCATCCATGGCCATTCTGGTGGCCGCCACCTCTGCCTGGATTTCCAGATCTCCCGTGAGGAGCCGTATATCGTCGATGCCCAGCATCCTTAGGCGGTTGAGGGCCTTTTTCATGTTTCTTCGCAAGGTATCCTGGATTCCCAGAATACCCGCCAGCCTTTTATTCCGTGCCACGTAGACCACACTTTCGCCGCGGCTCATGAGCTTTATGGCAGCCTCCTGCATACTGCGTACGTCAATGCCGCTCTCTTCCATAAACCTCCGGTTTCCCACCCGGATCATGGATTTTCCTATGGTGGTTTCAACACCCCGGGCGGTGTAAATCTTGGTTTCCCCATGGGAAGGAATGGACCAGCCCGAGCTGCGCACCTTTCTCAATACGGCCGCCGCCATGGGATGCGTTGACACTTCCTCTGCCGCCGCCGCCATTTCCACCAGGTCCCTGGGCTGCACTTTGCTGTTTGCAGGCACCATGCTGATTACCTGGGGTTTTCCTTCCGTAACGGTACCGGTTTTGTCGAGAATCAGTGTGTCCACCTTGGAGAGCATTTCAATATAGTTCCCGCCTTTTACCAATATCCCGTTTCTTGCGGCCGCATAGATGGAGGCAGACAGGGCCGTCGCCGTTGAAAGCCTCACGCCGCAGGAATAGTCGATAATCAGCATGTTTAACGCTCTTGTAGAGCTTTTCGTAATCAGATAGACCAGAAGGGACAGGCCAAAATTGAGGGGTATGAACTGCGCCGAAAAGCGGTCGGCATAAGCCTGGACCTCGGCCTTGCGGTTGGACGCCTCCTCAACCATGTGCACAATCCTTGCGGCAGCTGTCTGGTCCCCGATCTTCTCGGCCCGAACCGTCAGCCCGCCGCTCTTGACGATGGTCCCGGCAAAGACCTGGCTTCCCGCCGATTTGACCGCAGGAACAAATTCTCCCGTAATGGAGGCCTGGTCCACCACCGCTTCCCCTTCTTCCACCACTCCGTCCACACTGATTTTTTCTCCCGTATGGGAAAGGACTCTGTCCCCGGTTTTTAATTCCTTAATGCCTATCTTGACGATTTTTCCGTCCCGGTCCAGCTTCCACACATATTCCTCGCCCACATCCAGCATGTCCCTGATGGCTTTGCGGGTTCTTTCCATGGTATATGCCGTCAGAAGCTCCGCAATGTCCGAAAGCAGAATGGTGGTCAGGGCGGATATATCCTTGCCTGCAACCAGGCTGGCAAGAACGGCGGTGGCACTCAGGGTATCCGCATTGGGCCTGAGTGAGGTCTTCATGGACTGGAAGCCGCTCCGCATGAGGGGAATGGACAGCGCCAGGCTGCCGATGGCGGGCAAAGAGGTAAAGCGTGCCACAATGGAGGCGGGAGGTATCCTGTTCCTGTAGCGCAGGACGGAGTAGAGCAGAATGGCTCCCGTGGCTGCAATCCTTCTGGCGATATCTTTTGAGGACTCCTCCTGGAGCCTTCTTTCCTGCACCGTCGTGGAGCTCTTTTTCTGCCGCTCCCCTTTGTAGGCAGCCATGGAATAGGAGGAAACGATGTATTCCACCATTTCGAGAACTTCATCTTCCGTAACGTTCTCCGTGCTGTATTCTATAAGGATGTTTCCCGTCAGGGTATTCACCTTTGCCGTCTTTATTGCCGCAGAATTCTTCAGATGGGTTTCAATTTCCCCGGAGTATCCCTCCAGGTATACCAGGGCCCGGCAGCCTATCCGCATACGTCCCGGAAGGCTGTGCACCACTTCACATTGAAGCAGCGGCTTTGCTTTCATACCAAACATTTTGCATTTCACCTCCATACCTCAGTCTCTTTACTGCTTCTAAGAGATTGCTTGCAATTCTTTCCGTATCTCGGGCATCAAATCCTTCAAAACCTTTACCAGCCTTTCGGGTGTACTTACCTTCAACTGCCCGGAATACTTGAGGATAACCTCCGAAATGCGGCGTATCCACAGAAGAATCTGGCTTTCATTGATCACCGACTCGTCGTAGACCATGAGCACATTGGCCGTCATATAACTGAAAGAAACATTTTTCACCCCGGGAATCAGCTGAAAGAACTCGAAAAAAACGTTGTCCTCCACCTGCCATTCCGGCGGTATTTTTTTTATGATAGGTACATGCAGGCGGAGCCTTCCCGGAAGACTGTGCACCACCTGGTATTTCAAAAGGAATTCCATCCATGGATTGAACAGAATCATTTTACCTGATCCCCCCTGTTTAAAAGGCTGTTATAGGCCCACCACAGCAAGGTGACTCCTCCCGGCAGCAAGGGTTCCTTTCCCGCCGCCAGTTTATAAACGCCCAAAATCGCAAGAACAAGGGGAATGCTTGTCCGCAAGTCAAGGATTCCTGCCGTATTCTCATACAGAGAACGGTTGAGGGCTTCGTTGAAGTTTTGAAGCTCCCTTGCCAGAACCGGCTGAGGTATTTTTTCAATATCCTTTTCCAGCCCGAAAAGCTTCACCATAATGGCGAAAACCACCAGGGGCTCCATTATGTCCTTTCGGTAGAGGATTACGGCGCTTCCGCTGACAGGACTGAGTTCCGCGCCCTGAATCCCCTGAATCGACAAAAGCTGTGCTTTCACAGCCTCCAGGTCAAAACCGCCTCCGGCTACGCGGGGGATTACAAAACGGATTCGTCCGGGCAGGAAATGCCTCACTTCGATAATTCCCTTGAAGCTTGGCAGCGGTGAAGCCTTCACGCCCTTGCTTCCAAAAAGGAAAGCAAAAATGATACTGCCTAAAAAGCTGTACATCAGCATTCTCCTATCCATAACTTTGTGCCGTGTTCCGGCAATTCTTCGCTATATTTTTACCCCATAACTCCGGCTTCAAACTTATACCTTCCCGGCCAAAGCCTTATAGAAACAAGAGAATTGTCGCTTTATGGGGAATCCTTAGAAACATTTTACCAGATTTTTTGGCATAAGGGAAAAATATTGCATAATTCGGCGGGTTAGTTGAGAGCAATTATCATCATATCCCCGCAGCCACGCAAAAAGCCCCTGTGACAATGGCCTTGCCTATCGGAAATGTCACAGGGGCGGTCCTATGAAATTTGCTATGGAAAATACACACCCAGTTCGGGTTCTCAAAGGAATTTCAGCAGCCGGGTCAGGGAAATGCCTTTTAGTATATCTTCCCCCGCATCCTTTTCCTTCTTTTTGACGTAGTCGAAGAAGTGCACCAGAAAATTCTCCCAGTGCTTGTATATCACTTTTTTTGTTTCCGGCTCCTCCCCCATCAGTTCCATGCTGAAATCCACACACTCCCTGGCCTGCGTCATAAGGGCCTTCATTTTATTTTCCAGTTCCTTGATGTCTGCCATCTGCCCTTCTCCTTTTCCTTTTCTCCGTAGAATAGTTCAACAGCCTGGAAGAATTCACAACCACGCCGAAGGTGCTCAGGTTGTGCAAGATTGCCGCGGACAAAGGGGATATGAGCCTTCCCGCCCCCAGTACCAGGCCAAGGGCATTGATGCCTACCGCAAAGATGAAGTTCTGCTTTACCACCTCCATGGTATGATTGCTCAGCTTAACCAGCGTCACAATTTTTTCCGGGTCGTCTCCCGCCAGGACTACGTCTGCAGACTCAATGGCCACATCCGTTCCTCCCGTTCCCATGGCAATGCCTACATCCGCCCTGGCCAGGGCTGGGGAATCATTGATCCCGTCGCCTACCATGGTGACAACTTTGCCCTCACCCTGGTAGTTTTCCACGATGGCCACTTTTCCTTCCGGCAGGGTATTGGCCCACATCTGGTCAAGTCCCAGTTCGTTCTTTACCAGTTCCCCTGTCTCAGCACAGTCTCCCGTAATAAGCCCGATGTTCTCTATTCCGTTTTCCCTTAAGCCCTTTATGGCCCTCCTGCTCTCCTCCCTCACCCTGTCTTTGATGCCGAGCACACCGATGAGGGCTTTTCCGTGAGCCACGAAGAGCGCCGTCTGCCCCAGTAATTTCAGCCTGTCTGCTTTGACTTTCCCCCGGCTCAGGTTTATCCCGTTGTCCATCATCAACTGCTCATTTCCCACCACCACGGCAGTACCGCCAACGGTTCCCCTGACTCCCTGCCCGATGACAACTTTCTGTTCCTCTACAGGCAGCAGTTCCAGGCCCATCTCACCGGCTTGCTTCAAAACGGCCTTTGCCAGCGGGTGGTTTGTATGGTTTTCAATGGAAGCAGCGAGCTGCATTATTTTCTCCGGCGAGTAGTTTTTGTGGATGACGGCAATCTCTGCCACCGATGGATTCCCTTCGGTCAAGGTACCTGTCTTATCAAATAGGATCAAATCCGTCTGTCCCACTCTCTCCAGATAATTTCCGCCTTTTATGAGAATGCCCTTCCTGGCCGCATTGCCCATGGTGGCACTTATGGCGGTGGGAGTTGCAAGGCCGGCGGCACAGGGGCAGGCAACGATCAGCATCGTCATGCTCCGCTTGAAATCCCTTGTCAGGAGATACACCAGTGCCGAAAGTCCGAAAGACAGCGGCACGATTTTTTCCGAGTACCGGTCTGCAATATTCTCAATGGGAGCCCTTACCTTGCTTGCCTCATCCACCATGCGTATGATCCTGGCAATGGAGGTGTCCTTGCCCACCTTCTCCGCCATAATCCGGATGGTTCCCTGTTCTACGATGGAGCCCGCAAAGACCTGGTCGCCCTGCTTTTTTGTAATCGGAACCGATTCGCCCGTAATAATGGCCTGGCTGACGGCCGCCTCCCCGCTGATCGTTTTACCGTCGATGGGTATTTTCTCACCGATATGGACCACAATGACATCCTTTTCCTTCAACATCTCAATAGGAACTGAGATTTCCGTTCCGTTCACTTCCAGCCAGGCCGTCTCCTCCTTGCCTTGCAGCATTTCTTTTATTGCCCTGCGGGATTTCTCCAGGGTCAGGGTCTGAAACAGGGTGCTGAGGTTGACCAGCCACACTACCACCAGGCCGGTAATGCTTTCTTTTAAAATCAGGGATACCAGCGTAGCGGCACTTATGAGCAGGTCATTGTTCAGTTTCCTTTTCTTTATGATTCCTTCCAGCCCGCTCCGCAAAATCGGATAGCCTGTAAAAATGGTGGTTAGAGCGGCAAAATTGAAAATTTTATTTGTGTGGGCCAGAAGGGATTTCCCGTAAAAAATTCTTTTCAACGCCAGGCCCAACAGCACTCCTCCGCTTAGTACAGCCTTTGCAACCTGGGTTTGAACAGGCAAATCCTCCGGCTCAAAAATCTCCTTTTCCTTCAGCCTTTTGTCCGGGGCGCTGTCTGCAGGCTTCAAAGCCTGTGGGGGCACCACCCTGGAAAGGATGAGCTCCAGTGTTCTCAGCAGTTCCAGGTATAGCCGGTCCGTTGAAAGACTTTCCTTGTCGAAAAAAATCAGGGCTTTTCCTGTCAGGGAGCTGGCCTTGGCCTTGAAAATCCCGTCCTTTCTGCTTAAGGTTTTCTCCAGGGATTCGGCAAAGTAACGGTTGCCTTTGAGCCCCTTGACCCTGATCCGCAGCCTTCCGGGCAAGGACTGTACAACCTCTATTCTGCAAGGATTCATGGTTTTATTTCTCCTCCGCACTCAGTCGTTGGGCGACGTATTATCCCTTTGCCGGCCCTTTTCTCCGTTATTTCCATCCCATTTGGCCTCTGCAAAAATATCCTCGATGTCTTCCTTGGCGTCGGCAAAAATGCTTTTAATCTCTTCCGATGCGGTCATCGCTCCCTGAACCGCCTTAACAATCACAGGGCGTACGGCTCTTGCCACCGATGGAGCCAGAATCATGCCCACCGTGGCAATCCCTACACCCCTGAAAAAGTTGTTGACCCGGGGCCTTTGAAGCAAGCCGGGTATAAAGTTGGGATCCATCCAGCTTCTCCAGGAGCCCGGGCCCATATCCCGCTCACAACACGGGTCCCAGCCCTGCCTGTACCCATTCCCGTAACCGGGCCTGTATCTCCTGGGAGGCCGGTATCCCCTGGCAGGATAGCACCTGTCCCCGTCATAATAATCATACCCATGTTCGTGATGATATGGGCTGCAGTAGGGATGATCGTCTTCATACTCTCCCTGACCGCCGGCAGGGTAGTACATTCTTTCGTCTCCCCTGTAGTTCCTTCTGTTGTAAGGTCCGTAATTCCTTTCATAGCGCGGATCATAATAGCCGGGTCCGCCTGCTCCGTAGTACCGGTTGTTCTGCCTGTAATATGTACCTGCTCCAAAACCGGGATCACCGCCGGGGTATTGGTCTTCCCGGTAGTTCTCTCCCCTGTAGTTGGATTCCTTGCCCCTGGCTTCCTCTTTCGAATAATCGTTGTCGGACATATTCCTACCTCCTTTTCAAATATTATCCTTCGGGAGGTGTAAAAATATTCATGCAAAAGCAGCCGTATCAATGACCGGATAAAAGAAAAACTCCGGCATGCAGTGTGCAGCCGAAGTGATATTTGAAAGGGAATCTATCCTATGCCGAGTTTGCCTCACGAAACCCCAGGACGGAGGCATGTCCCAACCTCTCTTCATAAAGTATTTGCGCTATAATCTCATTTTTTAAATGATATGCTATTTCAAGCCTGTTTTGTTTTAAAATACCCCGGATTCTTTTCTTGATGTCCTTCCGGATGCCGCTGCTGATTTCTTTCGGACTGAGCCCCACCGCCGACAGACAATATTCTCCCATCGCAGACCCCAGGCAGGAACTCTTCCGGCCGATGGGTCCGAAACACCTTCCGGCCCTTCTACAGGCCCTGCCAATGGTTTTAACGGTATGGCTGCTGAAGTTGAAGGTTCTGGCGGCCTCGGCAATGAACGAGAAACTGTCCTCCAGATCCAGCAGGTCCTCCACTTTTCCCCGTAATTTGAACTGAGGGTAAAAGCAAACTTCCCCCAGGTCTCTCCCAATCCTTTTTTCAACGGTGGAAATAAGGGCCTCCAGTTCTCCGGGAGAATAGATCACCTTGCAAAACCTTCGCAGAAAGCTTGACGGATTCAGCTTTGAAAATTCCAGTCCTTCCGCAAAACCGTCGATTAGCTCCGCCTTTGCGTTGAAAAAGCAATCCGTCTCTTCCGCAATAATTTGAAAGCTTCTTTCTATAATAAAGTTGTTCACCGCTTCAATTTCCAAATCGCTGATGCAGTTCAAAGAATAATTGTTTGTTTCCATGGGTACCCGTCATCCGTTTTAATTTCGACAAGCATCCGCAACTGGTATCAGAATTTTGAGAATGATTATCATATTCAATTATACTCATTCTCGATTTTTGTGTCAACAAAAAGGTGAAGACGGATTTTTCCTTATACGACAAATTCTCCGATGGCTTGTGAAAGCTCATCAATACACGTTTTTGTGTTTTCCATTTCTCTTCTCACTTTGTTGGCGTCCGTCACGGCAGAGGTGATTTTTTCCGCAATGTCAGAAGCCTC
The DNA here is from genome assembly GCA_023424965.1 of Bacillota bacterium. GTDB lineage: Bacteria > Bacillota > Clostridia > Acetivibrionales > JAFADI01 > JAFADI01. The sequence goes on along the minus strand of JAFADI010000213.1, from coordinate 47,795 downwards.
GGAGGCCCCGTCGTTGGAGGCTCTGGCGACACTTGACACGGCCTCCGACATGGTTTTCATGGAGGCCATGGCTCCTGCGGAAAAACTGCTGAAATCCTCTACAACCTCCACCAGTACCTTTGCATCCGCACTGTAATCTTCTACCGCCGAAAGCATGGTCATGTAATCCGATTTGACCTGGCTGTCCACAAACTCCAGCAGGTCGTTGGAATTGGCAGCCAGGCCCTCTACCGAGCTTTCAACCTCCACCAGCACCTTTTGAATGTCGGATACCAGTTCCTTGGAATTACCCGCCAGCTTGCGTATTTCATCGGCAACTACTGCGAAGCCTTTTCCCTGCTCCCCTGCTCTGGCCGCCTCAATCGCCGCATTTAAAGACAGCAAATTCGTCTGCTCGGAAATCCCCAGAATGGTTTTGGACAGGTCTTTGACCTTATCTACGGCTCTGGATTTACCGATGGCGTCATTTATTTTGTCCCTGGAGGTGTTGATCATGGATATGGCTTTTGTTTCAGAAACCAAAAAGGCCCCCCTGATTTTTTCGGCTTTGCTGTTTACGCCCAAAGCTTTTTCAAGCCCTGCTTCCGCCCGCTCCCGCACCCCCAGAACGGAATTCTCCACCGCTTCCGAAAGGGCGTTCATTTCCTGGGCGGACGCGGCGGTCTCCTGCATCCCTGCCGAAACCTGCCCCAGCAATCCCGAGATGTCGTCCATAATATGCTCAAGGTGTATGGCGGAACCGGTAGTTTCCCGTGAATTCCCCTCGATAAGTTTCATCTTTTCCTTTATACGGTTTAATGAAACCGATACGTTTTCATGGATTTCATTAAAACTTTTCGCCAGTGTTCCTACCTCATCCTTTCTCAGGCACACCTTTTTATCGACAGAGGCGGTAAAATCACCTCCGGCCATTTCTTTGCAGCGCAGGCTGATTTTTTGAATGGGCCTGCTGATACTGGTGGCAAGGAGGTAGGTGAAGAGCAGTGCAATCACGAGAATGACTGCTGTGAGGACAAGCATGAAGGTTTGAAGCCTGTCTGCATTGGACAGTATCTCTTTTTTATTGACTTCCAGGCATACGGCCCATTTCAACTGTCCCAAATTGGTATATCCCAGGTATTTGTCCACGCCTGCTTTTACATATTCTCCCCAGCCCGTGTCGCCGTTTTTCATTTTGGAAAGCAGTCCCTGGTACTGCTGGACTTCTTTTCCGTCTTTAAGCCCCAGCCGTCCCACCGTGGCCGACGATACGGCATCGGTTCCGGGAGCTGCCGCTTCCCCCTGCTTTAGCACCTGCATGACCGCACTGTGGTCGGTATGGGCAATGGCATTTCCGGAGCTGTCGATAATAAATGCATTTCCGCTTTCTCCAAAAACAGAATGGGACAGAAAACTGCTCAATTCAAAGCCGTCCCTGACGGCAGTCAAAACGCCCACCACCCTATCACCCTTTTTTATGGGTACGGCATAGACGCTCACCACCGAATCCTCCGTCTCCCCTGCCAGAGGTTTTGAAGCGGACCGGGCTCCCGCCATGGCTTGTTGAAAATAGTCTCCGCCGGAAATATCCTCTTTTTTGCCGTCCTGGTAAAATGCATTTCCCCGGGCATCCACAATTGCCATGTTTTGATGCCCCGAACGTTTCACTTCTTCTTCCAGGAGCTTTTTTACCTCCTCCGGATGGAAAGAATCCGTTCCGACAGCTTTAAACTCCTCGCCTGCGGCAAGCAGTTCCATTACGCTCCATACCGTTTCCATACGGTTTGAAATGTCTTCCGAAGAACGTTTGGTGTACTCGGTGATCATCTGTACTGCCGTCTCTGTTAATACATTTCTGGTATTCTGGCTGGCAATCAGGCTCAAGCTTGAGCAGGCAAGTATGAGCAAAAGGCCAACCATTGCTGCGACCTTTACTTGAATATTTTTAAACACCGCTAATCCCTTGTCCCTTCCATTTCTCCCAGAACCGCTCGGCTGCCTCTACCACGGTAGGATCAAACTGTATTCCCTTATTGATTAAAACTTCCTGCCTGCATTCCTCCCAGGACATGGCCTTGCGGTAAGGACGCTCTGAAATCATGGCTTCAATGGCATCTACCAGCGATATGATCCTGGAGCCCAGAGGTATTTTGTCCTTCTCAAGTCCTTTAGGGTAGCCTTTCCCATCCCACCGTTCCCGGTGGTGAAGTACAATTTCGGCCACCCTGGCAAGGCCCTTGGATTTTTTCAGAATATTGCAGCCGATTTCCGGATACATTCGAATTTGTGCCCACTCGTGGGGCAAAAGCTCCTCTTTTTTCTGTAAAATGCTTTGATGAATACTCATTTTTCCTATGTCATGCAGGTGCGCCGCCAGGTGGATGTCTTCCAGCATGGACCCTCTGGCTCCCAGGGCTCTGGCAAGATTCTGGGCCATGTCCGCAACCCTTGTGGAATGCCCGCTGGAATAGATGTCCCTTGATTCCATTGCCGTTACAAGGCTCTCGACAACCTCGTGGACCGCACCCTTCCCCATCAAACCGTTAATCAAATATAAAATCATTTTTATCCCTCAAGCTCACTTTATCGCTCTCAGCTTCATTTCCACTCCGTCATTTTCAAAAAATTTTATCTTCCATCTCCTCCACAGCCTTTCCGCCGCCTCCACCACAACGGGGTCGAACTGTATCCCCTTGTTGAGTACTACCTCCGTCATGCAGTCCTCCCAGGACATGGCGTCCCTGTATGGCCGCACGGAAGTCATGGCGTCGATGGCGTCCGCCACTGCAATTATCCGTGCCCCCAGGGGGATTTTATCCGCCTTCAGTCCGTGGGGATAGCCTTTACCGTCCCACCGTTCGTGGTGGTGCAGAACGATTTCTGCAATTTCATGGAGACCCTTGGATTTGCATAAAATGTTGTACCCTATTTCAGGATGTCTTTGTATGTAAGCCCACTCATGGGGCAAAAGTTTTCCCTTTTTATTGAGGATATTTTCCGGCACTCCCATTTTGCCTATATCGTGCAGGTGTGCCGCGATATGTATGTTCTCCCGGACGGAGCCCCTCAGCCCCAGGGCCCTGGCCATGTCAAAAGACATGTCCGCAACACGGCTGGAATGTCCGCTGGTATATAAATCCTTGGCTTCCAGTGCCGCTGTCAGGCATTCGATAATCTCGTGAAACTGCTGCTGGCGGAAAATCCGCTTTATCTGTTCAATCATCTGCTGCTCCCTCCCCTGCTGCTACAAAATGCTGCAATCCTCTAAGCTTCAAGCCCCTTCACACTGCCCATCTGACGCCGTGAAGCCGCAGCCGTGCGGATCAATTCCGGCAGCCGCCCCAGCTCCTCCTGCTGTGGGAATATCCTCACGGTGCCGTTGACCAGCTTATTTGAAGCAAATCCGTAAGAACCCTTTTCTTTCTGACCGAAGCTTTTTGTGAAAAGAATAGGTAGGCAATACTTCCCGCGATTGTGATGATATTTAAAAAAATTCCCAACGGGGTGGGAACAGGTATTATTTTCAACACCATAAACAAATTGGCGGCTAAGGCGGTTATCAGCGCCAAAGCATACACCGCTTTCAAGCTTTTCCACTGATTTGTGTGTTTTTTATTGGCATATTGTTCTACTGTGTCCTTTGCTGAAGACTCATCCATATATTTCTCCTTTTTTTGTGCACAGGGGAGACGTGTTCATCAGCCGGCGTTTTCCACCGAAGAGCTCCTGAACAGATGGAGTTCCATCAGCCAGTCAATCACGCCCATTCTGGCCCTGTCATAGCATTTAAAGAGGCTTCTGGCACGTTCCGGTTCATGGTATACCTTCCAGTAGCTGCAAAAAAGGCATTTTTCCCCTTTGTGCGTGATAAAGCCCAGTACATCCTCTACCGGAATTCCAAGGAAAACCCCTATTTCGTGGGGGCACATGTCTTCAAACCGCCTTTTCAGCAGCCGGAGGCTCTGGTAAAGGTTCATGCTGCCCTTATAGCCCATCCGGTTCAAAAACTCCCTGTTTTCCGGGTTATATATTGTATTCTGAAGCATTTCGGGGTTATAGAATAAAACCAGTCGATGGTCCCGCCCTTCCTTCAATTCAAAGAAGCTCAGTCCCAGAATCCTGCAAACATCCGCCTGGTGTTTCTCCCACAATTGGGTGAGGTTCCTTCCTCTGGCGGAAAAAGATACCAGGGAGGATGGCTTTACGCCCTTAAGCGTGGGCGCCGCCCCAAAAGCAATGGTGGATAGGAGGTATTCCCTCCCCTCCAGTCCGTTAATTTTTGAAAAGAATTCCTTCAGCAGCGCTTTGTCCAATTTCCGATCCTCCCCGATCATGATACAATTTTTAATGCAACTATTTTGAGGCCAGTTGGGATCCCAGCTGGCGGCTTTGTTCAAGTCCTTCCGCATCCGGAGTGTTGTTGACGGTGAGCCCGTCGGCTACCAATTGCACTCCCATCCCCTTCATTCTTTCTTCCCAGTCCCGCATCCACTGTCCGTCGCCCCAGTCATAGGAACCGAACAGCGCTACCGGTTTGTCCTTGAGGTTTTCACCTTCCAGGGACTGGACAAAAGGCTCCATTTCTTCTTCCTCCAGAACCTCACTGCCCATGGAGGGGCATCCCAGAGCCACCGCATCCGCATTCAACACATCTTCCTTGGATGCTTTTGCCACTTCTATCACTTTGACATCGGCTCCCCCCGCCTTGGCACCTTCTGCAACGGCCTCCGCCATTTGCTGGGTATTCCCCGTACCGCTCCAATAAATAACTGAAATCTTCTTCATAAATATCCTCCTGTTTGATTGTATTGTATTTTACATACAAGCAGCTTGAAGCTGTTGCAGCAATTCCTCCAATGAGTTTCCACTGCTTTTGTGGCTCCGCAGAACCGGAATGTTCTTTCTCTTCGCTTCCTTCAAGGCGGTTTTGATCATCTTATGAGAAACTGTATTTGTAAACAGCAGAATCCCGTCCGGATTCCCAATGGCCTTGTCAAACCGCGCAGGCATCTGGGTATAGACTTTTACACTAACCCCGCGTTTTGCACAAATCCCCTTATATTCATCATGCATTCTGTCATGTCCGCCAACTAAAACAATACTCATGTCCTTTCCTCCTTCGCTTTTTGATTTTGATAATCATTATCATCATAGATATAAAAATTTTATTCACTTTCCACACTCGCATTTATCCTCTGTACAGCCGGAACAGCAGCTGCTCTGTCCTTTCTTCATCCGGACCACACTCCTGGCGACGATAAAAACCGTCAGCCCGATAATAAGTGTCCCTATAATCCAGTTAATCATGTTTTACACCTTCCTTCCTTTTAAAAATCCCCGGTCAGTTGCTTTTTGCGCATTTGGAACAGCAGCCGTAAAGCTTTACCATGTAGTTTTTTATTGTAAAAGGACCGTTCATAAAGATTTCCTTGTGCAGAATCCCCAGCAAATCCTCCTTCACTTCGTGTACGGTACCGCATTCCATACAAATCAAGTGGTGGTGCAGCTGTTCTTTTGTGTTGATTTCGTACCGCACGCGGCCGTCATCCAGGTATACCTTGTTTAAAAAGCTCATTTTCTCAAGCAGCGGCAGCGTCCTGTAGACAGTGGCCAGCCCGATACCGGGATGGCTCTGTCTCACAATCTCAAAAATATCTTCACAGCTCACATGGCGCACCTTGCTTCTGAACACGGCATCCATCACCGCCGCTCTTTGCCCGGTAAGCCTGAGCCCCCGCTTGTTTAACTGCTGCTTTAAATCCATATCACGTGTTTTTCTTTTCGGATCCATGAGATCTCTCCCTGCCTAATTAAAGCCCAACAGCCTGCCGCCCTGGAAAATGATGAAGGCAACAATCCATGCGGTCGCGGTCTGGTAGGTAACGGTAAAAAGTGTCCACTTCCATGAGTTCATCTCCCTTTTGATTGCGGCAAAAGCGGCCAGGCAAGGCACATAAAGCAGTGTGAAAGCCATGAATGCGTATGCCTTCAGCGGAGTGAAGCTGGCTTGAAGCGCGGTGGCCAATTCCACCGAATCTTCTCCCACTTCTCCCAGGCCATGCAGAATTCCCATGGTGGCTACCACCGCCTCTTTCGCAATAAAACCGGTTAAAAGCGCCACTGCCGACTGCCAGTCACCAAAGCCCACCGGTGCAAAAATGGGAGCAATCACACCGCCGATAATGCCAAAGATGCTTGTTGAAGTGTCTTCCACCGCCTGAAGCGAGAAATTGTAAGTCTGGCAGAACCAGATAATGACCGATGCAGCAAAGATAACGGTTCCCGCCTTCTTTATGAAGCCCTTGCCCCTGTCCCACATGTGAATCATGGTACCTTTAAAGGTTGGTATCCTGTATGGGGGAAGCTCCATAACAAAGGGTGACGCCTCGCCTTTTAAGATGGTATTCTTCAGAAGTATGCCTGACACGATGGCCACGACAATGCCAAGGAGATAAATTGTAAATATGATAAAGCTCTGATTCTGTGCGAAGAATGCAGCCGTAAACAACGCATATACCGGCAGTCTGGCACCGCAGGACATGAAAGGTGTGAGAATGATGGTAAGCCTTCTGTCCTTTTCATTTTCCAGCGTCCTCGCCGCCATGATTGCAGGGGTGCTGCAGCCAAAGCCCATCAGCATGGGGATGAAGGATTTCCCCGTCAGTCCCAGCTTGCGCAGGAGGCGGTCCATTACGAAGGCAGCCCTCGCCATATAGCCGCTGTCTTCAAGAAGGGAAAGGAAGAGGAACATGATCATGATCTGGGGCACAAACACCATAATACTCCCAAGACCTGCAATAATACCGTCAACCACCAGGGCATGGAGCCATTCCGCAGCCCCTGCCGCTTCAAGCCAGCCTCCCACAGCTCCTCCGACGGTTCCGTTGATAAAGCCGTCCATCCAGTCAATGGTAAAGCTGCCGATGGCACCGAAGGTAACCTGGAACACTGCAAACATAACCAGCAAAAAGAGCGGTATCGCCAGAATCCGGTGGGTAACCACCTTATCGATCTTGTCGGAAACGGTGAGAGAAGGACCTTCGGACTTCCTCTTTACCGCCTTTGATACCACATCGGAAATAAATCCGTACCTGTTATCGGCAATGGCTGTTTCCATGTCGCTGTCGTATTCTTTTTCAAGCTTTTCCTGGATGGCCTTTATTTCTTGCAGCAAGGTAACCGGTATGTTCAATTTTTCCTTTGCCTTTTCGTCTCCTTCCAAAAGCTTTAAAGCGACCCAACGGCTATTGACCTTTTTATCTTCAAGGGAATGTCCCATTTTTTTCTCTACTTCCACAACGCCCTTCTCAAGGCTTTGATCATAGCTGGGAAACCTCACGGCGGCGCCGGCCTCAACGGCGGCTGTCTGGGCGATTTCCAGCGCCTTTTCCATCAAGTCGTGTATTCCTTCGCCTTTCTTCGCAGAGGTGTAAAACACAGGAACACCCAGGTTTTTCTCAAGGAGGCCGGCGTCGATGCGATCCCCTCTGAGCTGTACCGCATCCATCATGTTCAGCGCCACTACCACCGGTATCCCCAGCTCCATGACCTGGGTGGTCAGATAAAGGTTTCTTTCTATATTGGTAGCATCCACAATATTAATGATGGCATCGGGCTTTTCGTCCAGAATATAATCCCTGGCGATAATCTCCTCTAAAGAATAGGGTGACAAAGAATATATACCGGGCAGGTCCACTACCCTGATTTCTTCTTTAAACTTTCTCGCTCTTCCTTCCTTTTTCTCAACGGTAACACCCGGCCAGTTGCCCACATACTGGGTACTACCGGTTATTTCGTTGAACATGGTGGTTTTTCCGCTGTTGGGGTTTCCCACCAGAGCAAACCTGAAGACCATTACAGACCCCCCTAATGAATTTGATAATCATTATCATTTATCTCTCTAAAAAATACTGCTTTTTGAGGTAAAGCAGTGGAATTTACTCTACTATGATGTTTTCCGCTTCTTCCTTCCTAAACGTCAACTCATACCCGCGGAGGTTCACTTCGATGGGATCTCCCAGCGGCGCCACCTTGCGTACAAGAACTTCCGCCCCACGGGTTACACCCATGTCCATCAGTCTCCTCTTTACCGCTCCAGCACCGGATATTTTGGCAACAATGCCTCTTTCACCCGGCTTCAATTCCTTCAAGGTCCTCATGAAGCATATCCCCCTCAAATCATATCTGCACATACAACTGCTGTGCAACACCTTTATTTAAAGCCAATCTGGCTCCTTTTACGCTTACAATAAGATTTCCGCTCATTTCCGAAACAACCGATATGGTTACACCGGGAATAATGCCAAGTCCTTCCAGGAACTTCTTGGTTGCATCCTTCGCTTTACAGATATTTATGACGGCTTCCTTCCCAGGAGCCAGCATTGTCAAAGGCATGTTCAAAACTCCTTTCAAAAGCCAACCGCTTACTGATAATAGGAAACATCAGCAATGTTAGCCTTACCTAACATTTTATCAACAGTCACTGGCGCTGTCAACAAAGAAAGCTAAATTGAAAGCTAAATTTTTTCAACAGTCTTCCAAAATATATCCGTTTCTGCACAGAAACTCCGTGAGCTTGTCCATGGTCCGGGCACTTACTGCGTGCTCCATGAGGCAAGCGTCTTTTTCCGCAATCTCCGGTTCCACCCCGAGAGCTTCAACGAGAAACTGTCTCAGCTTTTCGTGCCGCTGTTTCACCTTCACGGCCTGCTGCCTGCCGTCATCCGTCAATTCCACAGGACCGTAGGCCTGCTGCCGGACAAGCCCCAGATCCTTCAGTTTGTTGATTGTCTGATTCACGCTGGGCTTTGCGATATTGAGCTTATTTGCGATATCCGTTACCCTGACGGAGTTCTGTCCGGCCTCCAGCTCCAGAATTGCCTCCAGATAATCCTGCATGGATGACGATAAAACCATTGCTTCAGACATAGTCAACCCTCCCCGTTACACTGCTTTTATTATCCTTATTAGATTATTCCCCGGCAAGTAAATTTTCAAAAAATTTTATTCCCCTTCCAGCAGCTTATTGAGAATGCTGTCGGCGTTTCCATAGGAATCCAGGGGAAATGCAGCTCCCTTTTCAACCGCCTGCTTTGCTTTTATTGCCGCCGTCTTATCTCCGATTACGATACTTCCCACCATTTTGCCGTCCCGCACTGTAAATGAATAATAGCTCAGGCCCTCTTCCTTTTCAAACTGATAATAGCTTCCATCCAGGGGAGTAAATTCTCCTATGCTCAGTAAGTCTATATCCAGAACCTTCAAAATGGCCGACCTGGGCACACCCTCAAATACGGTATCGATCCCCAGGGCATTGAGGCCCGCCACCTTTCCCTGACTCTGCGCCACATTCCAGAGTCCGTACAACACGCCATGATGCTCCGCAATATCACCCGCCCCATAGATATGTTCATCGGAAGTCCTCAGGCGGCTATTTACCACCAGACCTTTTTCAACCTCCAGGCCGGCTTTTCTCGCCAGATGTGTATTGGGCCTTACCCCCGCAGTAATAACCACAAGCTGTCCTGCCAGAACCTCCCCGCTCTCCAGGCATATCCCGTCGCAGCTTTCACTGCCCGTAATTTCCTTTATCCGTATGTTCTCGAAAACCTCAACGCCGATAGACTTCAAATAAGCCTTCAGCACTTTGCTTGCATTTTTGTTGAGCTGCCGGGGCATCAGCCATTCCGCCCCCTCCAGCAGCTGAACCTTTACACCGCTGCGGGCAATCGCTCCTGCCGTCTCCAGCCCCAGAATTCCTCCCCCAATACATATGCAGGAATCAATCTCTCCGAGCTTGTCCATGACAAAATCCGCATCTTCAACCTTCCTCATGGCAACAACGTTCTGCAGGCTGCTTCCTTCAATGGGCGGAACCAGCGCATGGGCGCCCATGGCGATGATCAGCCTGTCATAGGGAACTGCCGTGTTATCGCTTAACTCGACTTCCCTTTTTTCTTTGTGAATATATGCCACTTCCTTGCCGCAAACCATCTTTATCCGGTTCTCTTGATACCAATCCCCCGAATATATTTCCAGGCTGTCCCCGTCGATGTCCCCGGACAAATACCTGGTCAGGTTCAAGCGGTAATAGGGAAGCCTGCACTCACTGGATAAAACGGTTATTTCCGCTTCGGCAGAATTCCTTCTGATCTCTTCAGCCGCTGCAAGCCCGGCAATGCCCCCTCCGATGATGACGATCCTGGCTTTTTCCCCTGTGCCTGAAGCCGCCGGGGCCTGGACATGGGGAATAAAGTTTTCTTTTTTTACTGTACAGACGGGACATTCTTCAGGCGGCTCACTTCCTTCATGAATATACCCGCAGATGGAACACTTCCACAAGCCGGTACTTTCCACTCCCCCGGCTTTTTCCTCTTCTGCGGCTATAAATTCTGCGGCGGAAGCTGCACAGACAGGACAGCTTCCGGGAGCCTCCCCGCCGACATGTACATATCCGCAAATCAAGCATTTGAAGCTTTTCTTCATCAATCCACCCTCCTACCCTGTTCCGCCGGAGGCCCGCTTGGCCTCCTGTATGATGGCAAAAATTCAGCGGGGCCTGTGTCAAGCTCCCGCTTTGTTTTTCCGGCACCCTTTGAGAGGTGCCGGCATGTTTTATAATTATCGAAATTTTTTAAAGCCTGATTTTCCTGATATCGTCTTTCAGTCTTTCAATATCCTTGAGCCAGTCCTCAATATCATGCTCATGCTCCAGCTCGTCATTCAGGATCGTGATCGCCATCTGATAAGTGGAATGGTCCTTTCCGTCGGTGAACTCCGCGATTTCCTCATACCGCTGGATAGCGCATCTTTCGCCCCTCAGATTCTGTTCCAGAATTACCTCAATATAAGGATCATTGGGTTCTTCATAATCACATTTTGCAAACTGCTTCCACTTGTCGGGATTCAAGATGGGAGTTCCTCCCAATTGGATGATACGGTTTACCACCAGTTCGGCATGGCCGAATTCCTGCGTCGCATGAAGCAGCAATTCCGGTTCTATTTCACTTCTCATAGGGCCTTCCATAAGCCTTGCGCCCACCCAATACTGATAATAAGCGAGCCACTCTTCCGCAAGAGCTTCATTAAGCATCTGAATCAACTTTTCAACATCCAATTTTGCAATGTCAACTGCCTTCTTACCCATTGAAACACCTCCCAGAAATATTAAATATCATTGTAATTATATAACAAACACCGATAGATAAATACCCTTTTCCACAAATCCAAAACAATATTTAATGCATTTTTAATAGGTTTCAACAAAGACTTCAAAATGGCTCTTGGGATGGATGCACGCAGGACATTTTTCAGGTGCCTCCGTTCCTTCATGGATATACCCGCAGTTGCCGCATTTCCAGAAAACCTTCCCGTCTTTCTTGAATACCTTTCCTTCCTGTACATTCTCCGCAAGCTTGGTGTACCTGGCTTCATGCTTCTTTTCAACCGTCGCGATCAGCTTAAAGGCCGCTGCGACTTCAGGAAAACCTTCTTCCTCCGCCACCTTTGCAAATGTGGGATACAGCTCGCTCCATTCTTCATTTTCACCGCTGGCAGCCGCTTTAAGGTTGTCATAGGTAGTACCCTGTGCCACAGGATAGCCCGCGCTTATTTCCACCATGGTGGGGAGCTCATCCTTTAAGCCCTCAAGCAGTAACTTGTAGAACCTTTTTGCGTGTTCCTTTTCGTTGTCTGCAGTTTCCGTGAATATGTTCTTTATCTGCTTGTAGCCTTCCTTGTCCGCTACGGAAGCATAAAAAGTATAACGGGTGCGTGCCTGTGATTCTCCGGCAAACGCCTTCAAAAGATTTTCTGCTGTTTTTGTCCCTTTCAAGCTTTTCATGATTGACCTCCTGGTTTTAGTTTTAATTTTTATTTTTATTTAAAAGACAGTCCGGACAGACGCCCTTGAAATAAACACTTTTTTCATTGATCTTGAAACTTGACAGTTCTTCCGATATGAAGCTGTCAATGTCTACGGGAAAGTCAAAAATCCCTCCGCAGGCTTCACATTTAAAATGCCCGTGGTTTGACGTGACGGCGTCATACCTGGTCTCATTGTCCTCAATGGTCACCACCCTGACCACCCCGGCTTCGACAAACAGGCTTAAGACATTGTAAACCGTGGTTTTGGACAGCGTGGGTATTTCCTTTTGCAACTCATTGTATATCTCTTCAACCGTAGGATGGGTTTGCTTTTTTACCAGGTATTCCAGTACCTTGATCCTGGGATAGGAAGGTTTAATATTCTTTTCAAGCAGAAGTCCCGTATAATTTTCAGCGAGGCTCTCCATTCAAAAACCTTCTTTCACTTTATTATGGACAACAATTTTTCAATATTAAAAACAAACCAATTAAATTATCTGTGAAATCTGCTAAGTAGGTATTAAGAAAATATTCAGTTTTATGTTTTGTCTGCTAAAAAAATAAATTGTAATGGTTACAATTTTGTAATCACTACAATTTATATTTTACTTTTTATTTTATTTCCAGTCAATACTTTTACTATATTTTTTCCGCCCTTGCGGCATTATTTTCAAAGGCCGTCCTTCACCCTCCATGCGTGGATTTTCTTCGCCACCTCCACGATGGGGATGATGGCCAGGGAGGCCGCAAGCACGATTCCCCACTGTTCAAGGTTAAGCTGCTGCACCTTGAAAATGCCATTGAAGAAAGGCACTACGATAACGATGACCTGGAGGATTGCCGAAATGACAATCGCCCCGATCAGATACATATTGGTGAACACTCCCAGTTTGAACAGGGACTTTGTATTTGACCTCACATTGAGGGAATGGGTAAGCTGTATGAGTCCCAGGGTGGCAAAAGCCATGGTTATGGCGATTTCCTGGGAATAGAACCTCAAACCCAGATAGAAGGCCAGAAGCGTCAACATTCCCTTGAACAGGCCCTGGTATACAATGCTGGTTCCCACCCCGTCGGAGAAGAAGCTGCTTTTTGCCCTTCTTGGTTTCTGCTTCATGACGTCCTTTTCGGCCTTTTCGACACCCAGGGCCAGCGCCGGCAGCGTATCCGTCACCAGGTTCACCCACAGGATGTGAATGGGCAGAAGGATGGTCCAGTTCAGCATGGTGGCGACAAACAGGGTGACCACCTCGCCCAGGTTGGAGGAAAGCAGGAACTGGATGGCCTTCCGTATATTGCTGAATATTTTGCGACCTTCCTCCACGGCAATAACAATCGTTGCAAAGTTGTCGTCCGCAAGCACCATATTGGACACGCCTTTTGCCACATCGGTACCCGTTATTCCCATACCGATGCCGATATCGGCAGCTTTCAGGGCGGGAGCGTCATTTACGCCGTCGCCGGTCATACCTACGATTTTCCCCCGCTTCTTCCAGGCATTTACGATTCTGACCTTATGCTCGGGAGACACCCTGGCATATACGGAGAACTTTGTAACCAGAGTTTCAAACTCCTCCTCGCTGATTTTATTCAGCTCGCTGCCGGTGATCACCTCTTCTTCATTCTTAATGATCCCCAGCTCCATGGCAATTGCCGCAGCCGTATCCCTGTGGTCGCCGGTGATCATAATGGGACGTATTCCCGCCTCGGCGCAAACCCTTACAGCCTCTTTTACTTCAGGTCTGGGAGGGTCGATCATGCCCACCAGTCCTACGAACACCATATCCTTTTCGACATTGTCACTGGTGATTTCCCCCGGCATTTCCTCCATGTCCTTTATGGCAACGGCCAGCACCCTCAATGCCTTGCCCGCCATCGCCCCGTTGCCTTCAACAATGCTGTCGGCCTGTTCTTTTGTAAGGGGCTTTATTTCCCCTCCCTCAAATATTCTGTTGCACCTTTCCAGCAGTACGTCGGGAGCACCCTTTGTTATGGCCCTGTTGACCCCGTTGATCTGATGGATGGTGGTCATCAGCTTTCTTTCAGAATCGAAGGGTATTTCATCCACTCTTGGAACCAGTTTATCGATGGAATCCTTCTGGATGCCCTTTTCCGATGCAAAATAGGCCAGCGCCGTTTCGGTGGGATCACCCATAAAGTTTGCCTTATCTTTATCCACCCTTGTGGTCCTTGAATCATTGCAGAGCACCAGGGAGTGCACGAAAACCGCAAAGCTCTTGTTGGTCTCATCAAAATCCCCGGCATTTTTTATACCGCCGTCCAGGTAAACCTCTTTTACCGTCATTTTATTCTGGGTGAGGGTACCGGTTTTATCGGAACAGATAATTTCCGTACTTCCAAGGGTTTCAACCGATGAAAGCTTCCTCACGATGGAGTTCCTTTTTGCCATCTTCTGCACACCCATGGCAAGGACAATGGTTATAACCGCGGGCAAACCTTCGGGAATGGCGGCTACAGCCAGACTCACGGCCGTCAGGAACATCTCGAAGTAGTCCCTGCCCTGCAGCACGCCTACAAAAAATATGATGATGGAGATGGCCAGAATACCGATGGTAAGGTATTTGGTCATTTCCCCCAGCTTTTTCTGCAGGGGGGTTTCCTGGGATTCAGTGTTTGAAAGGTGGCTGGCTATTTTGCCCACTTCGGTTCCCATACCGATGCCGGTGACCAGCCCCAGTCCTCTTCCGTAAGTTACACTGCTGCCGGAATAGGCCATGTTCTTCCTGTCACCGATGACAATATCCGCCTTGTCGATCTTTGATACGACTTTATCTACAGGTACGGATTCACCCGTTAACGCCGCCTCTTCTATTTTCAGGCTTGCACACTGCAGCAGCCTCATATCTGCGGGAACCACGTCCCCGGCCTCAAGGAGCACGATATCCCCGGGGACCACATCCTCCGTATTGATCTGTTTTACTTCACCGGCCCTTTTTACCTTCACGTGGGGGGAAGACATTTTTTTCAGTGCGGCGAGGGCCTTTTCCGCCTTGCTCTCCTGTATGACTCCAAGTACCGCATTGATAACTACCACAAAAAGAATGATCACCGTATCGGTAATTTCGTGCATGAATGCGGATATTACGGCTGCCACGAGCAATATGATCACCATAAAATTTTTAAATTGCTCGATGAACATTCCTACAATGGTTTTACTTTTTCCTTCGGCAATTTCATTATTTCCATAGACTTCTTTTCTCTTCAGAGCTTCTTCGTCACTGATACCATCCTGGCTTGAGTACAGGTCTTCCAGCACTTCCTGCTCCGACCTGGTGTGGAATAGAATATCGTCTAACTGTCTATACACCTTAAGCAATTATAACCCTCCCCGATTTCATTCAGCTTTTGCTCCGCAGCCGGAGCAGAACTTTGCACCCGGTGTCATTTTGGCACCGCAGTTGGAGCAGTGGACCGCCACATTCAGCGGGGCTCCGCAGTTGGAACAGAATCTGTCCCCCTGGCGGGCCTCCAAAGAACATTTCGGACATGCATTCCCCTTCCTATAGGTATACCCCTCTCCTTCCCTGGAATGATCCTCCTTATGTCCATATTGGTTATCATAATATCCCTTATGTCTTTTGTTCTTTTTCTTTTCAAAAATGTCCTCAAATAAATCTTCAAAAAAATCCATGCTTCCTGCCTCCTTTACCCTGATCCTGCATCAACATTCAATCCTGGGTTCCGCCCGGCGCTTTAGCCTGCAGCCTTGCCCTCAGGTAGGCAATGATCCCCGGAAGCAGCGAGATGAATATAATGGCCAGGATCACCAGCGTAAAATTATTTTTTACCGCCGGTATGTTCCCAAAATAGTATCCCCCCGTAATAAAAAGCATAACCCACAAAACACCGCCTGCAATGTTGTAGCTTATGAACCTCCAGTAGGTCATGCTGCCCATGCCCGCCACAAATGGAGCAAAGGTACGGATAATGGGAAGAAATCTTGAGATAATGATGGTCTTCCCGCCGTGTTGTTCATAGAAGGCATGGGTCTTTTCCAGGTATTGCTTTTTAAAAAACCGGCCGTCTTTGAAACTGAAGGCCTTATGTCCTAAAAACTTTCCAATATGATAATTTAAAGTATCCCCACCTATTGCCGCAATAATCAGCAATAGGGCCGCAAGCTTCACATCAAGGGCTCCCGAAGCTCCCAGCGCTCCGATTACAAACAAAAGCGAATCTCCGGGCAGAAATGGTGTGACCACCAGGCCTGTTTCACAAAACACAATCAAAAAAAGTATCAGGTATGTCCAGGTCCCATAGTTCTGAATTATGCCCGCCAGGTGTTTATCGATGTGCAGAATTGCGTCAATCAGGCTCATTATCAATTCCATGCTGTCTCCTTGGTACAATATTTTATATATAATAAAAAGACCTTTAACATACTCCGGCCAAAGCCGAATCATGTTAAAGGTCTTGCTTTCCTCACGGAGTATGAAGCCAGGCATATGCACACGCCGGTTGTTGGCTTCATAACTTGTAAGCTACTCCCCTTTATTTAACACCAGTATAACACCTACCGTGTTTTGCGTCAATACATTATTTTACTCTACGCTCTATTGCTTTCAAGTACACATTATCTCTTTTCAGGCAATATCATAGTTGCAAAAGTCCTTGGCTACAATGAGCCGCTGCTTCTCCTTCTTTGCTTTTGTAGAAGCAAGGCTTGCCAGGTTTATCAGGTCGGATATGGTATTCATGGGGGCATGGGTTCTTAGCTCCAGCCTTCTTCCTCCCGCAATTCCTGCTGCGGCCGATATGGTGAGCTTATTGCTGAAAACATGGCTGTCAATGAGATTGATGATGTTCTCGGTCAGCACTTTGCTCTTATCCAGCCGGTAAGGCACCAGCAGTGCAAACTCATCCCCTCCGAACCTGCAGAGATATGCGTCGGCAGGTGTATTCTCCCGGAGCAGCGATCCCAGCTCCTTTAAAATTATATCCCCCTGGGTGTGTCCATATTCCTTGTCGATAACTCCAAACTTATTGAGGTCAAGAAATATCACCGTTATCTCTTTCCCGCTGTTCAAAAGCTCCATGCCCTGGTAATAGATATAGTCGCTGCGGTAAAGTCCTGTTAGAAGGTCAATGTGTTTTCCCAGTTCCCACAGCAGCTCCGGCTCGGCGATAATACCTACAAGCACGCCTTCCTCCATCACCGGAAGCTGCTCCACCTTATGCTGCTCCAGTATTTGTTTTGCCTTCCAGAGAGGAGTGGTAGGGGCTACAGAAACTACTTCCTTCTTCATTGCATCTGCCGCGATTCTGTTGGGATGGGTCCTGTGAATATCTTTTAAGGTGAGCATTCCGGCCAATGCGCCCTGCTTCATTACCGGAAGATAGGCTACATTATTTTCCGCCATCAGTCTTTCCGCTTTTCTAAGCCCATCATAAAAATCAATGGTCTGCAGCTTTTTTCTCATAACATCTGCAACATAAGTGATCATAAGTCTATGGATTTGCTAACCTGCACCACAATACTGAGTTGGGCTTTGATTATGGTAGATTCGTTAGCTACCTTCCCCCCTTCTTCCAGGATCAAGCTGATCAGCTTCTCCTTCTCGATCATGCTCATCAGAGTCCTTCTGACCACAACGGCTTCAATAATGGGGTGACTGATCGTAATGATTTCGTACTGCTCCGGCGAAAGGATATCCACCATCCGCCTGGCGGCCTCCGGCCCGATAGGAGCCTTTCTGCCTACAATGAGAACATCCTGCATGGGGGGCATTTCAAACTCGGACAGACGTATGACTATCTCTGCCTTTTTCTTAAACTCAAGAGTACCAGCCATTTCATTTCTCCTAAAGTACTTCTCTATTTATCGTTTTTTATCATATTTTATCATATTATATCCAATAATGTCTATAATGTGAAATTCTGGTTCATAAATTATGGTAACTCATTTGACCAGTTTCTCGAGCTTCTCCCCGTCAAGGATGGTGATCCTGCCGCGGGACAATTTCACGATCCCTTCCGTCTGGAAATATTTCAGCATCCTGGTCACCACTTCCCGGGCACTGCCCATGTGCCGGGCAATCTCCTCGTGGGTGGTATTCAGTACGTCGGACTCCTCCATTTTGCTCTGCTCCCGCAGAAATGAGGCAAGCCGGCTGTCAAAGCTTGTGAACAGCACTTTCTCCATGATCCACATGACTTCCGAAAAGCGCGAAGCCATCAGTTGGTTTGTATATCCGGCAACCTGCAGGGAGCTTTGCATCAGGCTCTCATACACCTGTACCGGCACAAGGAAAGCCGCCGTGTCCTTTTCCACTTCCAGATGGACTTCAAAATCAATATTTTTTATGACGCAGGCCGCGGAAAAGAAGCAGACATCCCCGTCAAGCAAGCGGTAAAGCGTAATTTCCCTGCCGCTTTCGGAGATAATGAAGGCGCGCAGCCGTCCGCTTTTGACCAGGAGCAGCCCCATGCAGTCCTCAGCGCCATAACACAAAACTTCGCCCTTAGAAAACGTTTTTTCCTTCACGGAAGCTTGCAGCAGCTCCTTCTGCGTTTGTAGAAGCCCCTCCCAGAAAGGAAAAACCTTCTCCATAAAATCCCGGTTTTGCATTCCCTTCACTCCTTACAGTAAAAGCCGTATACCATTTAGTATACGGCTTGTTAAGAATTTCCTCAATCCTTTTCTGCTGTAGGGAGTTATTTTTGTTGGGACGCTATATTTTCAATCCGCAGGGATGATTGGGCCCCGCATCAAAGCTCCTGTCCCCCGTCACCAGTTCATAAAAGCGGTATCCGCCGGACAGGTTGTAGCAGTCAAAGCCGTGCTGGGAGAGTATGCGGCAGGCAATATAGCTGCGCAGCCCGCTCTGGCAATTGACATAAATGGGTTTTGTCCTGTCCAGTTCCTTCAAATGCCCGCGCAATTTATTCAGCGGAAGGTGTACCGCCCCTTCCATATGCCCTCTTGCATATTCTCCGGAAGTCCGTACATCCAGAAGCGTAACGCTGCCGTCTGCCGGAAGGCTGGCCACATCATGCCAGTGATACTGCTTTACCTTGCCGGTGAGGAGATTCTCGGCCACAAAGCCCACCATGTTTACAGGGTCTTTGGCGGAAGAAAAGGGAGGTGCATAGGAAAGCTCCAGCTCCGCCAGGTCGTATACCGTCATGCCGCCCCTGATGGCTGCCGCCAGGACGTCGCAGCGTTTATCCACCCCTCCGAAGCCTACGAGCTGTGCTCCCAGAAGCTTCCCCGTGTTCTTTTCAAAAAGCGTCTTGATGCTGAGGTTGGCTGCACCGGGATAGTAGCTGGCGTGGGAGGAGGAATAGGTGAGAACTTTGTCGTAATCCATTCCCGCCGCTTTTGCGGCACTTTCGTTGAGCCCCGTGTTTGCCACCGTCATCTCAAACAGCTTCATGATGGAAGTGCCCTGGGTCCCTTTATATTCACTGCCGTATCCGCAGATATTGTCCGCTGCGATGCGCCCCTGCTTGTTGGCCGGTCCCGCCAGCGGAATATACGCGGGGGAACCTGTGACAAAATTGATTACCTCCACCGCATCGCCCACGGCATAAATATTTTCATCGGAAGTGCGCATCCGTGAATCAACCTGGATGGCACCCCTGGGATTCAGCTTCAATCCCGCCTTTTCCGCCAGCATGGTGTCGGGACGCACCCCCACCGACATCAATACCATGTCGGCACACAAAGTGCCCTCCTTCAATTCAATTTTCACGCCGTCCTCTCCGGTGTGGAAGGCTTTGACCCCGTTGTTCAGCAGCAGTTGCACCCCTTTTGACCTTAAAAACCGCTGGACCTCACAGGCCATATCATAGTCCAGAGGCCCGATGACATGGTCGGCAAGCTCTACAACAGTGACGGCCAGCCCTGCCTTTGCAAGGTTTTCCGCCATCTCCAGGCCGATATATCCCCCGCCTATGACCGCTGCGCTTCTGGGCAGCTCCTTCTCCACGTATTCGCGGATGCGGTAGGTATCGGGAATGTTGCGCAGGGTAAATATCCTGCCGCCGTCAATCCCTCGCAGGAGGGGTTTTATGGGCTCGGCACCGGGCGAAAGTATCAGTTTATCATAGCTTTCGCGGTAGCTTGATCCGTCCTCCAGATTTCTCACCGTTACATATTTCATTGCCGCATCAATATCCACCACTTCACTTTTTACCCGGATGTCCACGGCAAATCTTTCCCTGAAGCTTTCCGGCGTCTGCAGCGTGAGGGACCGCTTGTCTGTGATCTCTCCCCCTACATAATAGGGCAGCCCACAGTTTGCATAAGAAATGTAGTCTCCCCGCTCCAGCATTACTATTTCCGCCTTCTCATCCAGTCTCCTCAGACGTGCGGCCGCCGAGGCTCCGCCTGCCACGCCTCCCACAATTACAACCTTCATGCCGTCTCACCCCTTTTTATTTTTCCCGTCCATGCGGAAATGCCCCCGATATTTGTCACATCGGTATATCCAAGCCTGCCGAAGAGGCTGCAGGCACTTTTGCTGCGCCCTCCGCTGAGGCAGTAGACAAAAACTTTTGTATTCTTGTCCGGTACCACCTTTTCGATGTTCCCCGCCGAATCCAGCGGCACATTAATGCTTCCGGGAATATGCCCCTCTCTATATTCCTGCCTGCTTCTGACATCGATCAGGGCGATATCCGGGTTTCTCTCAAGCTCTTCCTTTGCCGTGGCCATTGACAGGGCCGGTGTTTTTGATTCGAACAATTTAAACATGCTTATCTCCATTTCTGCAGCGGCGAAAACAAAATTCCCTCTGCCGCTGCTGCAATTCATTTTTCATGGGACAGAGGTTTTGCAGCATTCGGTATGCTTTTATTATATATGCCTAACTGCAGCCTTTCTGTAACCATGTCACACAGATATGGAAGAGATTGAGCAATATATCCATTTTATCACAAATAAACGCTCAAGTGCATCCGATCCCATTGCTTTTGGAGGAGTTCACCCCGCAAATGGCCAAAAAAATAAGACTCCGGTTTCATCCCATTCCGGAATCTTTCATATGTTTGCAGCCTACCCGTTAAAGCCCATCAGCTTTTCAGGGTCCAAGCAAATGTTCCACGGCAGAGGCCGCCCTTGCAGCTCCAGCCATTTTTCCTTGGTGACCTTCCACTGCAGGTGATAGCTGCCGGAAGACGGTGCCTCTTCTCCGAGATGGAGGTATACCGTCATCCGGAAGGGGGTTTCGCTCGTATAGGAGGGCCGGCAGGGGAACACATTCTCCCTGTCATTCTCGCCAGCCAGCCTTATATAGTGTGCCCGCAGGCCTACATGCCTGACCTCTTCCGTCAGAGGCACCTTCAACTTCAGCTCTACGCCCCAGTCCACGGCCTTAAGCCTGTCTCCCTCAATAAATACGGCCTCCGAAAAATTCTTGCAGCCTGTCAGTCTTGCCGTCGTTTGTGTGGGAGGCCTCTGGAACAGCATTTCCTTGTCTCCCTGGGCCTCCACCCTGCCTTCGGTCAAAACCACCAGCTTGCTGCAAACCCTGTAAGCCTCCTCCATATTGTGGGTGACGAACAACGTGACACCACGGTATCCGGAAAGGGTATCAATGAGCTGCTTTACCATGTGGCCGCGCAAATAGTCGTCCAGCGCCGAAAAGGGCTCATCCAGCAGCAGAGCCTCCGGTTCGATAGCCAACGCCCTTGCCAGAGCCACCCGCTGCTGCTGTCCTCCCGACAGTTGAAAGGGATACCTTTTCTCCATCCCTTCCAGCTTCACCATTTCAAGCATCTGTCCCACAATTCCCTTTCTCCTCTGCTTGTCCAGATGATCCAGGGCGAAACCTATATTCTCCTCCACCGTCATGTTGGGGAACAGCGCATAGTTCTGAAAGAGAAAGCCTATCTTCCGCTTCCTGCAGGGGATGTTTATGCCCTGCTCCGAATCAAACAGCACCCTGCCGTTCAGCACGATCCTGCCTTTATCCGGCTTTTCCAGACCCGCGATACAGCGCAGGGTCATGCTTTTCCCCGAGCCGGAGGCCCCCAGCAGCCCCAGGGCCTCCACTCCCGTCTCAAAGCCGGCCTTGAGCCTGAAGCCCTGAAGTTTTTTCGTAATGTCTACAAACAGCTCCATGCCAATCATTTCCTCCCGGCGGCAGGAATGACCTTTCTCTGGTATTCCGTCCAATAATTCATCAATGTCATGGTCAGGAGGGATACGACAAAAATCAGCACCACCCACGCAAGGGCCTTACCCATCTCTCCACCCTCCGCCGCAAAAAATATCGCCACAGGGATTGTCTGGGTCTTCCCCGGTATGTTGCCCGCCACCATGAGGGTAGCCCCAAATTCTCCAAGGGCCCTGGCAAAAGCCAGCACCGTTCCGGCGGCAATGCCCGGCCATGCAAGGGGTACCGTAACCCTCCAGAATATTCTCCACTCAGATACGCCCAGGGTACGGGCAGCATGGATCAAATTCCTGTCCACCTGTTCGAAAGCCCCCCTGGCCGCTTTGTACATAAGAGGGAAAGCAACCACGGAAGCAGCCAGCACCGTGGCGGTCCAGGAAAAAATGATCTGGGTGCCCAGGTAATTGAGCACCTTCCCGATGGGCCCGTTCTTTCCGAAAATAACCAGCAGGAAGAAGCCCACCACCGTGGGTGGCAGCACCATGGGAAGGGTCAGCACCCCATCCAGCAGCCCCTTCAGTTTTCCTTTATACTCCGCAACCATATGGGCAGCGGCGATGCCAAGAAAAAATGTGAAGAGCGTGGCGGTAAATGAAGTTTTGATCGAAATCCACAGAGGTGAAAAATCCATGTCCATTAAGTCACTCCACGCAATGTACTGTAAAGTTATTTTACCATAAATACAAAGCCGTATTTTTCAAAGATGGGTTTTGCCTTTTCGCTGTAAAGGAAATTGACGTAATCCTTGGCAGCGTCCACATTTTTGCTGTCCTTAATTACGGCAGCGGGATAGTATACCGGCTGGTGGGAGCCTTCCGGGGCCTTTGCCACCACTTTCACCTTGTCCGACACCTTGGCGTCGGTTTCATAAACAATGCCTGCATCCGCATTTCCTGTTTCCACCCAGGTCAGCACCTCTTTTACGTCCTTGCCGTAGACCACCTTGGCTTTTATGGAATCGAGGAGGTTCAGCTTTTTCAGCACTTCTTCCGCATACTGTCCCACAGGAACGCTCTTGGGTTCACCCAGGCCTATCTTTTTAACCTTGTCCGAGGAAAGGTCCTTAAAGTCGGCGACACTTGAAGAATCTTTGGGCACGATGAGAACAATTTTATTTTCCAGGAAGTCTTTTCTTGTATCCTCAAGGATAAGGCCTTTCTCCTTCAATGCATCCATTTGCTTGACGGCCGCCGACACAAACACGTCAACCCCTGCCCCTTGCTCTATCTGCTGCTGCAGGGATCCGGACGCTCCAAAATTATATGTAACGGTAACATTCTGTTTTTCTTTTTCATACTCCGTCTTGATCTCTCCCATGGCATCCTTGAGGCTGGCCGCTGCCGACACCGTCAACGCCACCTTGGCTTCTTCCTTGGCAGGTTCCTGCACTTTTGCAGGCTCTTCCGTTTTTGGCTGTTCCTGTACTTTGGCCGGTTCTTCCACTTTCGGTCCGCAGGCGGACATGGATACCACCAAGGCGATTGCCAGCACCAGCATCAGGATTCTTTTTAAATTTCCCGTCTTTTTCATTATTACGCCCTCCAGTAAATTAAGATTTGTGATTTTGGTGATGAAGATAACAAGATCACAGCCCCGTCTCAACCGGCTACCATGATCTCGTCACTGGGATTTTATGCATGCTGTCCGGCTTGCGGCCTGGCTTCACCAGACGTGGCATGACATATATTAACCTGGATATAACTTTTTGTAATGTTATATCACGTTTTATTATATCCGTTTCAAAAAGAAAAATCAACGGTTCACCGCTAATTTTTACGTGCTGCGCCATGCCCTTCAGGCATGTGAGATGCTAAGTCAACGCGTTGCACTGGCTGAACAGAAACTCATTTGATGGAGGGAAATAGAGCCTTGCAAGCTCTTCGGCCATATCTACCGCGGGTATTAAACCGGCGCGGTGGATTAATTTTGATTGCTTTTGCATTTTCAAATGATATAATATAGATATATTATGTATTACACGTTAATATAACTTTATATTTATTTACGTTTAGTTTTGTAATGTTATGATGAGTGAATGCAAATGAAATGCAAGGAGACGCCGATGAATGATAATTCAGCCTTGACGCCGCAGGAAGTGGCAGACATCTTGAAAATCGCCAAAAACACCGTTTATGAGCTGATTAAACGGGGAGAACTGAACGCATACAGGGTGGGAAAAAAGGTAAGGGTGGATTTGAAGGATGTGGATGAGTACAAAAACAGAACAAAGAGCATTAAAAGCAGTAGCCCTTACAATTCTGCCGGCGATAATACAAGGGAACTCCAGATGCCCTATGACGAGCCCGCGGTAAAGAACGGTTTCGTCATTTGCGGTCAGGATGTCCTGCTGGACATATTATCCCGGTATCTCCAGCTTCATCCCAAAGGTGTTCCCGCCCTCCGTTCCTATATCGGGAGCTATAACGGCCTTTACGCCCTGTACCAGGGTAACGTGCAGATGGCTACCGCACATTTGTGGGACGGCGACACGGGTCAGTACAATGTACCTTTTGTGAGAAGAATGCTCCCGGGAATTCCCGCGGTCATCATCCATCTGGCCTGCCGGCTCCAGGGCTTTTATGTTGCCAGGGGCAACCCGAAAAATATCAAAGGCTGGGAAGACCTCAAAAGAAAGGACATTACCATCATCAACCGTGAAAAAGGCAGCGGAACAAGGGTCCTGCTGGATGAGCACCTGAGGAAGCTGGGCATCCCTGCGTCGGGCATCAAGGGATACAGGCGGGAAAGCACCTCCCATCTCGCCATTGCCAGTACCATCGCCCGCGGAGGGGCGGACCTGGGCCTGGGCAACGAAAAATCCGGTTTGCAGGTAAAAGGGGTGGACTTCATTCCCCTGCAGCAGGAAAGATATGAATTGGTAATTAAGAAAGAGGATATGGAAAAACCACATTTTCAAGCCGTGCTGGAGATTCTCCGCTCGCAGGAATTCAGCATGGAGCTGGAAGGCATCGGGGGCTACGACATCGCGGAAATAGGCAGCATAACCGCCGAAACCTAGCCGGTGCCTGCAAGTCTTTTGTTTATTCTATGAAAAAAGTGGAAAACATAGTATTGGGGACAGTCCTCAACTTTTATATTCGCGGCAAGAAAAGTTGAGAACTGTCCCCATAAACAGCTATTGGGATAAGGAGGGTTTTTATCATGAAACTGAGTGCAAGGAACCAGTTTAAGGGGAAAGTACTGGAAGTAACGGAAGGCGTGGTAAACGCAAGGGTTGTGGTGGACATTGGCGACGGTAAAAAAATCACCTCCACCATTTCCATGGACGCCCTCAAAGACCTGGATATAAAGGTGGGAAGCGAAGTTACCTCCATTATCAAGGCATCCTCCGTGATGCTTGCGGTAGACTGATTTGTGCGGTATGCAAAAGGCCGCTGCCAGGGAAGTTCTGATAAATGATCAGCTCCCCGGCGGCGGCCTTTTTTCACCATTTATTTGGTACCGTCATCCGAAATCAGGTGAATGTCTATGTTATCAAGCTTCTTGATCAGGCGGTTTACCGTAGAACCCCTGAGCAGGGTCTCCAGTTTCGTCCTTCTGGGATATCCGATGAAAATCTGTGTAATATGTTTTTCATTGGACCACTTTGCCAGTTCATCCGATACGCTTTTCCCTTCCAGGGTTCCGGTCTCCGCCCCCAGCTGCCTGGCAAGCTGAAAGTGGGAGTTAAGGATCTGGCGGTCCTTCAGGGAAAGCTTTTTTGCAAACCGGTGGGTGCAGTTGACGGTTATGACATACCAGTCGCACTTGTACCTGTTGGCAAGCCTTGCCGCCCTGCGTATCAACCTTTTGCAGAAGGGATTGGGGCTGACGGCCACCATGATCCTTTCAACCGTGCGCCAATTGTCCTTAATGCCTTCCTGCTTCATGTATTCCGCAAGGTCCTCGTCAACCTCTTCTGCGGTCTCTCTCAGGGCGATTTCCCTTAAAGCATTCAGGTTGCCCTTCCGGAAAAAGCCCTTTAATGCCTGGGGGACCTTTTCCGGGTCATAGACTTTTCCGCGCTTCAGCCGGTTATGCAGGGCATCGGGGGTCAGGTCCACCACCACCACCTCGGCGGCCCGCTGGAGGATGTAATCGGGGATTGTCTCTTTGACCTTCACCCCCGTAATCTGGCGCATTACATCATTCAAGCTTTCGATGTGCTGAATGTTGAGGGTCGTAACCACATGGATACCGCTGCAAAGGATCTCTTCGATGTCCTGGTACCTCTTTTTGTTTTTACTGCCCGGAACATTGGTGTGGGCAAGCTCATCGATCAAAACGGTATCCGGTTTCCTCGCTATAATGGCCTCCGTGTCCATTTCTTCCATTGCCACTTTATTGTACACGACTTTTTTCCTGGGAATGATCTCAAGGTCTCCGATTTGCGCATCCGTTTCGGCCCTTCCGTGGGATTCGACATAGCCTACGGCTACATCCTGCCCATACCGCTTCATCCGGTTGCCCTCGGTAAGCATGGTATATGTTTTACCCACCCCCGGGGCGTAGCCTATAAATATTTTAAGATGGCCCCTGCTTTTCTCATCACATTTTCCGGCAGCCTCTTCCGTGTTTGTTTGTTCCGGCCTGTCCATTCAAGTTCCCTCCACCACAAAAAACGTATGCTAATTATACCATATTCTTCCCCCAGGGTGTAGCTCGCGAAAAGCTTTTATTGTTTAGTATTACTGCAGGGAGGTAATAAATTACTAAACCAGAAAATCATGTTGGGGGGTATGAATGCAGTATGATTACGCAAAAAGACATTATCTATTTCATTCTGACGGACCGTTTTTTTGACGGAAATGAAGCAAACAACTTCGACGTGGACGCATCGAACCCCAATGCCTATCACGGCGGAGATTTTGAAGGAATTATAAAGAGGATACCCTATTTTAAAAAGCTCGGTATTACGGCGTTGTGGGTATCTCCCATCTTTGAAAATACATGCATGCCGGAATTCAATTCCTGGGGCTACCATGGATACTGGCCCCTTAACTTCGAAAAGGTGGATGCCCATCTTTATGCTCTACAGGACGGGGTCCCGGAAGGAAGCTTGAACTATTTCAAGCAGTTGGTGGACGAGCTTCACAAAAATGACATCAAGGTGATCCTGGATATGGTCACAAACCACCTGGGCTACAACCATCCCGTATTAAGCGAGGCGGCGGCTTCAGCGGAAAGCGGTGGAGAAACGCCTATCAAAAGAGAATGGCTGAACGAGGAAGGGGACAATTCGGAACAGAAAATGCGGCTGATGGGGCTGCCGGATTTGAACCACGGCGATATCGAGGTATCCGATTATTTTGTAAATGTCATTCTCAACATCATTGAGCAGACCGGTGTGGACGCCATACGGTTTGATGCGGTCAAAAATGTGGAGAGCATTCTCTGGCAGCATCTCAAAACCTATGTCAAGGGCAAATATCCCCATGTTACCTTCATTGGCGAGGTCCTGGATTTTGACGTGGCAAAAACTTCCGAATACCAGAATTACTTTGATTTTGATGCCGTATTTGATTTCCCGCTGAAGAAGGCCCTTGCAGACGCTGTTATTTATGACGGCTGCATGGATCAGGTTATTTCAGGCTCAGGACTTTCAAACGGAAGCTCCGGCGGCGTGCTTAACTCTGACTTTAAATACAGAAACCACAACCGGCTTGTAACTTTTATGGACAATCATGACATGCCTCAGCGTTTTATGAATGAGGCCATTGCAAAATATTCAGGGGATAAGGCCGGGGCCCTTAAAGTACTTAAGCTGGCTGTAACCTGCCTCTTCACCCTGCGTGGGATCCCTCAGATTTATTACGGCAGCGAAATCGCCATGGAGGGGGGTGCAGACCCCGACAACCGGCGGGACATGCCCTGGAATATATTCGACCGGAACATGGAGCCTTCTGAAGAACATCCCATCGAGCGGGAAGCTTTTTTCCACTTTCTGAAGCTGATCGGGCTGCGGAAGGAAAATGAAGCACTGCTCTATGGACCGGTGATTACACTCTATTCCGATTGCTTCATTTTCGTATATATGCGCATATTCAAGGACAATGTGGCCATCGTGGCCATTCATAACGGTCAGGACGGCATGTCCGGACCTGTTGCGGTAGATCTGGGGAACAACACAAACGTAACACCGAGAATTAAGCAACTGCTGGAAGGCAAGGAAATGAAGGATTCCATCGGAGACTCCCCCGATATAGCGGTACGGGATGGAAGAATCGAAATAAAACTGGACAGGAAAACGGGAGCCGTCTATATTTGGGGCGGAAACAAGTAAATCCGCATTACGCGAAGAAAAGGAGTGAAGGATATATGTTGTGGACAATTGCAATCGTTCTGGTAGTACTGTGGTTAATCGGAGTGGTATCTTCCTATACGCTTTACGGCTTTATCCACCTGCTTCTGGTGCTGGCCGTAATAACGGTTCTAATACGTCTGATACGGGGAAAAAAGGTTCTGTAGCAGCTCGGCCCGCCCTCCGCTGTACCTGTGGGCGGGCTGTTTTTATTTTCAAAACAAGTAAGCCGGAATCCCTTTCGAGAATCCGGCTTCTGCCAAAGACTGCCGCCGTGCTTTTATTTTACGGCAACAGCTTTATTCAAATCTTCCATCAACTGGTCCACATCGATCCCATGGGCCAGGGCTCCCTGTTCAATATTTTCAAACCTCGCAGCCATACATCCGAAGCAGTGCATTCCATAACTCAAAAGAACCTCAGCCGCTGCAGGGTACTGTTCCACAATATCGGTTATTGACATATCCTTTGTTATCATTTTTTTCACCTCCTTGGCTGTGCAAAATTCTCAAAATATCTATTTAAGTATTTCACATACTTTCAAATTAAATTATTCATAATTTTCCATTGTATTTTTTGCCTGCCGGGTGAGGCAGCCTTACAACCAAACGCCGCTTTGCTCTGCGAGTCCGGCGCCCATCTCAAAGGCTTTCCGGCAGTCTTCCGGGAAAACCTCTTTCCTTCTTTTTGCCTTCTCTTCCTCATTGAACGCAGACGTTTCATATTTGGAATAATCGTCAAACTGGTAGGTGTCGGTGACAAATATCGACTCTGCCGCCCCAAAGGTCCTTTGCATCGTCGTTTCCATACTTTTGAAGTTCTGTGCATAGCCCAGCTGCCCCAGATAATTCTGCTTTACGTTCATGGTATAGATGAGTCCTGTGGGTATTTTCCTTTTGCAAATCTTGGAATAGTTTGCATCATACAGCAGGTACTGGAATACCAGACGCTCAATGAAAGACCTCATGGCTCCCGTAACGCTTCCCAGATAGATGGGTGACCCCAGAAGGATCGCCCCCGCCTCCTCAACCTTGTCCAGAAGCGGCCTCAGCTCATCATTGACGGCGCACCTGCCATAGCTTTTACCGCCCTTTACTTTACAGGCAAAGCAGCTGATGCAGCCCTTATAATTATAATCATACAGATGGATCAGCTCTGTTTCGGCTCCCTTTGAAGCCGCACCCTCAAGCGCATGTCTCAGGACCGTGGCCGTATTCCAGCTTTTCCTGGGACTTCCGTTAAATGCGACCACCTTCATAAAATATCCTCCCGAATGCGGTATACAGCACTTCTATTATACTATATAAAAGTGCAAAAAGCCTATATATTTTGTGTTCGATAGTTTAAATATAATTGAACTATTCCAATATATCATAGGATGTGGTATAATTCAAGAATAAATTTGCAATAGAAAAATGCGGCAAGGAGGTAAAAGCATTGCGAGAACTGTTTCATCCCAATATCGACCAGTTGTGTTTATCCACAATTCTTAATGCCCTGGGTGACCCCATCCGGCTTAATATTGTGAAAAATCTGGCGGACAAGCAAGAAACCACCTGTGCCTGCTGTAACATCAACCTGACCAAATCCGCTCTTTCCCACCATTTTAAAGTTTTGCGGGAATCAGGCCTTATACGGGTAAGGATTGCAGGAAAACAGCGGTTTTTATCCCTGCGTCACGACGAACTTCAAGAACGCTTTCCCGGATTATTGAATGCGGTAATAAAAAGCATATGAATTAAAACAGTTTACCGGAAAAACCCTGCTTTTTAAATCACCATTTCTTCCTTTTATCCGCAAATTCTCCCCGATATCTTTTTTTCTCCTGGTGCCTGTCAATCAAATGCAGCACACAGATCAACAGAAGCAGGAATCCCAGAAGTATCACACCCTTGACGGGCTGCTTGTAGAATTCCTGTAAAACTTTATAATGGTATTCAGGATACAACATTAACAACTCCCTCCCTTTCCATAATCTTTTTCCTATTCTGGCGTTTTAACATTTGCATTCTTCCCGACGGATTTTTGTATTATAATTGTTAAAGTTCTTATGTTCTTTCCCATGCGGTCTCCTGTAAATTAATTTAATCTCCTATAACCACAATTTATCACGGACGTAACGTTTCGTCAACTCTTTTAGAGTTATTTTACCTCTTTAAGTTAGTGGTCCTGTGTGTGTTTCAGAAGTTTAATATGTAGTATGAGGTGTTGCTTAGTCTATGAAGAAGAATGCTGCAAACATTAAAAGGGTTCTTGGAAAGAGAATCCGGGAGGAACGCACAAAGCGGAACTGGACCATTGAACAGCTGGCTGAGAAGGCTGACCTGTCGCCGTCTTTTTTAGGTTGTGTCGAAAGAGGCGAGAGGGCACTGAGTGTGGAAAAGCTGTATGTCATGTCTGAAATATTTGATGTTACTACCGATTCACTAATTAAAGAACACTTGACCTATAACTCCAAAACCGAATCTTTATTTCTGTTGGTTAAGGATTTGAGCGACAGTGAATATCATTCCGTATATGAAATTGCCAAAACCGCAACAGCACATTTAAGAAAATGATAAAAGCGCCCAATAAAAACGGCCTGCCGGCAAAACCATTGCGGCAGGCTTGTTTTCTGCCATCACTTCCTATCCCTCCTTATTTTTTCCCATCCCGATACTTTTTTTGAGGGGATTGGCAGGAAACCATCCCTTGTTCACCCGCACCTCCTGTTCAAAAAGCTCCCGTATGCTCCACAGCAGCGAAAAACCCAGTACAGACAGCAGGGCGGATGAAATCCTTTCTCCTATAAATACCGACAGTGCGATGCTGGCCAGGCCCAGAACCAGAAAAACCGGCCATACGCCTTTCCCAAAATAATATTCCACTTTGATTACCACGGGATGCAAAACTCCAATAATCAAAAACGCGCTCAAACCAATGATGATGCCCCCAAAACTCATAATAAGCTACCCCCGTTGTTTCCGCCCGCTCCAGGGCCATATACCGTACATAAACCGCAGTTGAAGGCGTATTTCTCCATTTTTCCCCTGCTTATCCCCTTAACCGGATTATGTACCATCCTTTTCTTGCTATATTATACTATATTATACTATCTGTTTTTTATCAATACTACCCTTTTGTACAAAAACTTATATTATAGAACGGCAAGACTGGAGTCCCACTATTTTTTAGGACCTTACTCCTATTTTTTGCCATAAACCATAAATTTTACAGTAGAATGGTTGATAAGGAAAAGAACGCTTGCTAATATAATGATAGTAGCACACAAGTTTTTTACAAATGAAAGGTGTCAATATTTATGATGGTAGCCTATGACATCAATAAGTTTCTGGATATTGAAAAAAATCTTTCAAGAAAAAAAAATATCAACGGCAAGCAAATAGCGACTCCTGACCCTAAAACCTTTGATGAAATATTCAAAAAGGCCCAGAGCGGCAACGAAATGGCCACCGTACAGATCCTTGAATGGACCAGGCGCTGCAAGCCCGCAGACGCCACCGAGAAACAGGTATTGGACAAGGCAAACAATGCGGTTAAAAGATTATTTAACTGTTTCTCCAAATAATTTTGACTCTATTTCCCTTGCAGTTATTTTTTTCTTCTTGAAATATCCGTGATCTGCTTTTGGTAAAAAAGCAAAACTGCAGGCAGCAGCAAAAAAAGCAGCCTGCCCACGATGGTGTTTGCAAAAAGTATCAATGCTCCAAGCCAGCGGTTTCTGCCGCTGTATACGCCATGTACCGCCTGCCTCGGGACGGTTTTCAGCATGGCTCCCGTCTGGGAC
This sequence comes from Bacillota bacterium, assembly GCA_023424965.1. Taxonomy (GTDB): domain Bacteria; phylum Bacillota; class Clostridia; order Acetivibrionales; family JAFADI01; genus JAFADI01. Next base: position 15,721 of record JAFADI010000213.1, on the reverse strand, counting down.
ATGGGAGGGTAGTTGTCGATATCCACCTTAAGTTCGTTCCCGGTTTTTTCGATCACCCGCTCCACATAGATGACGTTGTTTTGGTCGAAAAGAATGATTTGCCCCTTTTCTATCTCCTGCTGGGTATCAACTTTTTTGAAGTAGGCCAGGTCGTTCATCATAATGGCAGGTTCCATGGTGTCCGATTTGAAAACAAAGGGTATGACCCCCCGTATGGCAACCTCTTTTCCGGGCGTGGATGCATTGATGATAATAATAAATCCGTTAAAAGCAAGCATGGCACAGATAAAAACGATCAGGCACACCGTAACCACCGTATCAAAGACTTTGGCCTTGCGGGCCGTTGTTTCCCTGCCGCCTGCATATTCCGGTTTTCCCGTCCTGGGATTCACATATGCCACCGCGTCCTCTGTGAGCATAGGATCGTCGCCGGCAGGAACATTATAGTACCTGGTCACATTTTGGGCTCCCAGAACGCAGATGACGCAGCAGGCCAGGAATACCGCCCCTGCAACGGGTGAATACCAGGAGTTCCCCAGATCAAAAAGGTTGCGGAGATTCTGCATGGAAACACGGTTGGACAGGACGTTGTAATACCCCAGCAGAATTTTCAGCCCCAGGATAAGCATGGCAGAAAAGGCCAGCAGGTAGCGTGCGTTGGTCATGGTCCTTGTATAGAGGGAAAAAGTCATGGAGAGAATGCTGATAAAAAGGATATCCATAAATCCCGCCAGGTAAAGAGCCGGCATGTAGGCAAAGATAAAGGTGTACTTGAGGAAAAGGGTCAGGAATACGGTGAAGACAAAGCCTACGGTATAAATTGCAAAAACGGAGAGCAGCAGGGCGGACAGCTTGGAAAAGATCATGGCGGCCGGATTGTAGCCCATTTGCACCAGAAGGTACCAGGAATTCTTCCTTATCTCCGAGAAAAACAGATAATCATAATAGACAATAAAGTATACGGTGTTGAACAGAAAGGCCACATGGATGTAAATGTAGATGGTTGAAAAAAAACTCGGCTGCATGATTTCCGGAGCTACGTCGGCAAGCACGCTCTCCTGCAGCGTTTGGAACACAAAATAAAGGGCGAAGGAAATAAGCCCGAGAAAAAGGGCAAAAGCCATTTTCCGGTTGTTGCCGGTTTTATTTTCCGTATAGGCCTGGCGGAGTTCCTTCTTAAAATAGCTGTTTCTGTAAATCATGCCGTAAAACAAGCTCCTCGTATGCATTCTGCACGGTTTTAGGATTGATTTCCACATTGTCGGGCACAATGCCCGCTTCAAGAATCTTTTTATAAATACCGGCCGGGTCTCTTTCCTCTTCCCCATCATCGCTGATGAGCAGGCTGCCGCCCTTTACGGACAGCCTGCAGCCGTGAAGCAGCGGAGCCAGCCTCTCTTTTACCCCATGGATGTCCTTATCCCGCAGGATGACCACGACCCTGTCAAATTCGAAACGCAGCTCTTCAACCGTGCCCTGGTATATTATCCTTCCGCCGGCGATAAAGGCAGTATGGCTGCACGCCTTTTCGATCAGAAGGCAGTTTTTCGTACTCAGAATAACAGCCTTACCTCTGGTCCTGGAAAGGCCCGCTATTTTTTCTATGGCTCCCGTCAGCACCTCATTGAATTCATATTCCGGCAGATTGAATACAATCATCATGCTGCCGGAATAAGCTGCGGCAAGCAAAGTGACGACCGCCTTTTCCTCCCTGGTCAGCAGGCTGTTGGGGGTGAGGGAAATATGTCCAAGCCCTGCATCCAGAATAAATTCAAAGATCTCCTCCTGAAGCTCCACCGGATTTTTATTGAACCCGGCAGCGGCAAACACAAGAAATTCCAGCACATTCATGTTGTCATAAAGCATGCCGGAACTCCCGATATAAAACACATGCTGCAGTATGATGCGCTTGTGCCGGGGCATGCCCCGCTCCACCAACACACACCTTCCGCCGTCATAGGGCCGGATGTTCGCCATGATCTCCAGCAGAAGCCTTATTTCAAAAAGGGAGCTTCCGTTGATCCCCCATACCTCTTCCCTCTTTATGAGCAGGTTGATATCTTCTATCACCCGGCGGGGTTCTTCTCCTTCACGCCAGAAGTGTTCCCTGGATGAAATGCCTTCCATGAGCACCATGTTTTTGACGGGCCCGTCCGCCGGATTTTCTCCCGGAACATGCACAATATCCATGATCCCCTGTACCCCTTTCCCTAGGTTAAAGGTATTCTCGCCACAAACACCGCGATTACCCTGTCGGGAGTCAATACTTCCAGGTCTGTGGAATTTTTCGGATTGTCCCCTTTGGTGCGGTAAGTTCTGTTTCCTGCCCCACCGGCTTCGGCCTTGACGATCCTGTGGGTGACGACGGCACCGGATAGAGTCCTGAAGGTAACAATGGTGTTTTCTTTAAGTCCTCCGGGGTCTTCCGGCTTCCGGGCCAGGATTACCGAGCCCACATGGAGGGTGGGCTCCATGCTTCCCGATTCGATGACAAAAAGCTGAAAACCCAGAACATTGGGAATTTCACCCCGGCTTTTGGAGATTTGAATGGACACGATGACCGTGACGAGCAGCAGGCTTATACAGAGGAATACAACCCACCCGGCGGCTTTCACCGCCGTTTTTGCTTTCCCCGTTTTCTTTCCGCGGCCGTCTTCCGGCACTTGCATCCCCGCCAGCTTCTGTTTCTCCCGGTGGAGTTCCTGCCGCATTTCCTCAATTTGTTCCCGGGTCGTATATTTTCCTTCGGGCATTAACCTTTTCTTGTCCTTCCTGTCAAGTTGTTAATAGTATGCCCAACAAAGGGAACAAAAAAAGCTGCTCCCAAAGATGGGTGCAGCTTTTTGACGTTTTATCCTATTTCTGTGTACCGGTCACAGCTACTTTCACCGCAGTTCCGAAACCTGCTCCTGCATAATTTATATCGGTGTTGTCGTTGCTGGGCCAGTTGACGGACAGTGTGTAAACCTTTTCCTGTCCCTGGGCCTGAAGCTGGAACTCGTCCGCAAACTGGATTTTACCGCTGGATGTCACTGTTCCTACTGTATTTCCGGCTGAATCCTTCACGGTGAGCACAAGCGGAGCAATCACGCTTTTGCCGTCTGCCGCAATGACATCCACGTCAAAATTCAGATTCATTGCTGTCTCACTTACGACGGAACCATTGTAGTTCTTTACGCTGAACTGCCAGTTCACTGTCTCGTTGGGGCTGATCTTTACATTTTTCGTAAAGGTATCGGTGCCGCCTTCCAAGAGTATGAATTCCTTTGCAACCACACTGCCTTCCGCCAGATTGTCTATTCTGGTGGTGTACATTGCAAGCGTTCCTGCAATGATGGATGTGGATGCGACCAATACAAGTGCAAAAATTATCAGTGCCTTTTTCATTTAAATACCCCCTTAAATTTTAAAAATAAAGTTTATTGCTCCAACGCGTTGACGGATGAAGCCTCCTGTTGTTCTTCCTGTTGTTCTTGCTGCTCTTGCGGTTCCTGCTTATCTGCCGTCGCCGCAACCTCAGGCGGTGAGGGCAGTTTCACAACGGCTTGCTGCCGGATTTTTTGCTGGTCCGGAACAATGCTCACTCCAAAGCTTGATGCAACGGTATAGCCTGACAGAGTGCCCACCGTTAAGGAAGCGTACACTGCCCCGGCAAGGGCCAGTATGAGCAAAATTTTTGTTTTCATCTTTGTCCCCCTTAGTTTAAAGAGGATTTACCAAACTCACACTTCACATCTGTTACCGTGATGCTGCTTGTGTTGCTGCCTCCCACACTCACATTCTGTATGGGCTCCGTTCCCCGTCCAAGGGCCGGACCTCTGAAGGATACGCTTTGACCCGGCAGGATATTGTCCGTTGCCTGGTTGTTGTATCCCGGATTGACAAATTTATATGAACCTGCAGGCAGACCCGAAACCATGTTGGCATTGCTCCATGCCCTGGTCAGCCTGTCGGTGGGAAGCGAAAACGCAATGTTCCAATCTTTTATGACCTTATCGGAATTATTGGTAATGGTCACTTTGTACTCATACTCATAAATACCGCTCTGGCCATTTTGCCACGGAACCGTTGTTTCATACTTCACGGCTACATTGCTCTGCGGGGCCGGGTTCTCCTCTCCTCCGCCGAGAGGAAGCTGTGATGCCCTGGCATCCACATTGACACTGGTTCCGTAATTGCTGCCGGCATAGTTGATATCTGCATTTCCATTGCCGGGCCAGGATATCTCAACGGTATAATTCTGTTCCTGCCCTATCTCCGAAAGGGGGAAGGAACCCAGCACGTCAAAGGTGCCCACGCCGGTAGCGCTGCCGCGAATATTGCCGTCAGGGGTCTTGACTGTGACGGTCAGGGGCTGTATGGCGCTTTTGCCCGCCGAAGCCAGCACATTGAAGGTAAGCTTGTAGTATAAATCCGTCTCCGTTATAATATGGTTTTTGTAATTTTTGACTTTGAACTGCCACCTGACGGTTTCCCCGGGGGCTATTTTTATTCCCTGCTGGAAGCTCTCCATGCCTTCCCCTACGAATACGAATTCCTTGGCCACAACGCCTCCCTCTGCCAGGTTGTCGATGGAAGCCGTATACATTGCAAGGGTTCCGGCGACGATGGAGCTTGCCATAATCAAAACCAGGGATAGTATAAAAATGATTTTTTTCATAGATCACCCGCTTCTAAACCAAATCAAAAAAATAGTTTGCAATGCAAACCGACTGTTATATTTCACATGATTAGGTTCAATCCGCCAGTTTTGCCTTACAAACTCTTATCGACTTTGTACTCTTAAAATGTTGTTTTTGTGTCTCTGCTATGATAACACGGGTCAAATGCCGCGTCAATTTGTATATTCATCCAGTTCTGGAACTCCATGTGATAAGGAATGAGCTTTCGTGGACAAAGAAAAAAGTGCCTGCGGCAAAAGCATAAAAATGCATTGGCCTGCAGGCACTTCGTTTTTTTCTTCCGGTTATTCCGTATAGGCTGAAGAAGTGTCAATGCCTATGGTATTGGCACTGGCGTCCCAGGTTACGTTGAAGTCGATGGAACTGCCGATGTCCCTGAGCTTGAAGTAATTATTTCCACCGATGTTGTAGGCGGTCAGTTTAACTTCCACTCCGTTCAGGTATATCCTGGAGGTTGTGGAAACAGCCTGTGCAGCGGCTGATTTTGCCGCCACCGCCAATTCACCGCCGACAGCGGTGTAAGCCTTTGCAGAGGTCAAGCTTATGGCGTTGTTTTCTGCATCCCAGCTTATTTCAAAGTTCTTTGCGCTGCCATTGACGGCCTGGGCGATATCACGCAGTTTGAAGTAGTTGCTGCCGTTGATGTTGTAAGCCTCAAATGCGACCGCCTTACCGTCCACCAGGACTTTGGAGCTGGTGGGGGTTGCCTGTACCGTTACTGCCGGAGCTGCCGGCTCTACCGGATTCGAAGGTGCCGGTGCAGGCTCTTCTTTTGGAGTGGAGGCGGCATTTCCCGTCACCTGGACGATCACCGTCGTTCCTGCGGAAGCCTCCATGGAGCCGGTAATTGAGTAATATCCCGGTTTGGTCAATACGGCATAGTTTCCGTGCAGATAATAAGGTATATTTTCCGGTTCCTTGACCAATTCATTGAAAGTATCTCCGCTTTCCAGCGAAGGATAATATTTTTTTACGGTAAAAGCAACTTTTTCAGAATTTTCTCCCCATACAAAGCCGCTCCCGTCAACCTTGGCGTCGGAAAGATAGTATATGCTCTGACGGTTCAAGCCCTCTCCATAAAATGTGATGGTTACAGGAGTGTCGGTAACATAGATGGTGTCGCTGCCTGCTGCTTTTTCTTCTTTTACGTCGCTGATGTCAATGTAGTAGCCCTCGGTATCTGCAATGTCGATGGCCTTTTCGATGGCAAACGCCGTCGCTGTCATGCCCATCAAAACCATAAGGACTACCGTGCAGGTTAAGAAAAAGATTTTAATTTTTTTGTTCATTGCTTGACCTCCTCAATTTTATAGTCTGAACCATTTTATCCCAGGAAAATCCATCCGTCAAGACGGCATGTAGAAAAATGAAGAAAAATCTGCAACCAGTCCCGGGACCTTTTTTCACCCCTCGCTGATTTTTAATGGCGTTTAGACTTGTTTTTGAAGTGAAATATGTAGTACAATTTGAATGTATAGTAAACAGCTAGGATATTGAAATACAGGAGGTATAAACTATGTATGGTATTCAGGAAATTGCGCCGCAGATCTTTTGGGTCGGTGGAAGCGATAGGCGGCTTGAACGGTTTGAAAATATGTTTCCTCTCCCCAACGGAGTTGCGTATAATTCCTATATGATTATCGATGAAAAAACAGCCCTGATTGACACGGTGGATTCGTCCATCAGCGGATTATATATTGAGAATGTGGAACATGCCCTGGGCGGACGCAAGCTGGACTATCTGGTCATCAACCATATGGAGCCCGACCACTGCGCCAACATTGAAGAAATGATACGCCGCTACCCCGGTGTACAGGTTGTCGGCAATAAAAAAACTTTTCAGTTTTTCAGTCAATACTACCGTCTTGATATCGCCTCCAATCAACTGGAGGTATGCGAAGGCAGCGAACTGTCCCTGGGTAAAAACACCCTGCGCTTTTATCTGGCTCCCATGGTGCACTGGCCTGAGGTCATGTTCACCTACGAGGTGTCCCAGGGCATCCTTTTCTCCGCCGATGCCTTCGGGTCCTTCGGCGCCCTGTCCGGAAACCTGTTTGCCGATGAAACGGACTATGAAAATGCTTTTCTGGATGAGGCCCGGCGGTATTATGCAAATATTGTAGGACGCTACGGCATGCAGGTACAGGCCGTGTTGAAAAAATTATCGGGGGTGGACATCCGTATGATTTGTTCCCTCCATGGCCCCATATGGCGCAGGGATATTCCTTATATCCTGGACAAGTACAACCATTGGAGTTGCTATTTGCCGGAGAAGAAGGGCGTGGTCCTTTTCTACGCATCGATGTACGGCAACACGGAAAATGTCATGAACGCCCTGGCCAACAAGCTGGCAAAGCGCGGCGTACACGACATGCGCATGCACGATGTCTCCAAAACCCATCCCTCCTATGTCATCTCCGACGTATGGAAATACAGCCATATGGTCATTGGGTCGCCCACCTACAACATGCAGCTCTATTTTGTCATGGACGCCCTGCTGAGGGAAATGGCAGGCCTGGGCCTCAAAAACCGCAAGGCTGCCCTCATCGGCAACCATACCTGGGCCAGCGCGGCAATAAAAGTTATGCAGGAGATTCTGGGCACCATGAAAAATGTTGAAATTATCGGCACTCCGCTGGATGTCCGCTCCACCCTCAAGCCGGAGCAGGAACCGGAGCTGGATGCGCTGGCCGATGCGATTTGCGCCTCCCTGGCGAAAGAGTGATTGATGCAAAAAAAGACTACCCGCACGGGGACATTCCATACGCGGGCAGTCTTTTCTATATCTTTATCCTGCTAGATTCCGTTGCTTTCGAGAAAATCGCGGAGCAGGTTCATGCATACCGACTTTCTGTACTCTGCGGAAATTCTTCCTCTGATGGGCACGATGGCCTCGTCATAGGCTGCAAGATACGCTTCCTTCACAGCCTTTGCCTCTTCAAGGGTCTTGCCCACAAGCATTGCATCAATATCCGCCCGCCTTATGACAACGTCGCTGACGGCGCCAAAGGCCGTCATACAGTTGGCAATCCTGCCGGCTTCCAGATCAAGGACGGCAGCGAAGGACACTCTGGAAATGGCCAGGGCATTTCTTGCTCCTACCTTTTTATAGTAGTAATTGCCGAGACCTTTTTTCTTCATAAGAATCTCGACCAGCAGTTCATCCTTTTCAATGGCCAGCTTTTTCCTGCCAAGAAAAAATTCCGTGATGGGAATGACCCTCTCGCCCCTGCTGCTGGCAAGGCGCAGCCTGGAATCCGTGGCATAGAAGATCAGGGTGCTGTCCCCTTTGGGCGAGCCGTTGCAGATATTTCCCCCTGCAGTGGCCAGATTGCGGATTGCCGGAGCCGCCACCTGTAAAGCCGCTTCCTTCAATATGGGAGGAATCAGCTCATTTTCTGCAATCTCGGTGAAGGTACAGGCAGCGCCGATGCGGATGAAATCCTCATCTTCCGCGATGTTGTTCAGCTCGGGCACTTTATTGAGGAAAAGATAACTGGCATTTTCCTCGGGCTTGATCATCAGGTCCGTACCGCCCGCATAGGGCGTGACAGGCTCCTTCGCAAGGATATCCAGGGCTTCTTTCAGAGTTGTAGGCGCATAACCGTTTACCATAAGCCTTTCCCCTCCTTTGCCGCAATACCGATGGCTTCGATAATGGCATTATAGCCGGTGCACCTGCAAAGATTACCGGAAATGCCTTCTCTGATCTCCGCTTCGGTAGGGTCCGGATTCTTCGCAAGGATGCATTCGGAGGCCAGGATCATTCCCGGAATGCAAAAGCCGCACTGCACCGCGCTTACGGAAGCATAGGCCCGGTCAAGAGCAGCAAACCGTTCCGTCTCGCGGTAGCCTTCAATGGTTGTGACAGCACTTCCTTCGATGCTTCCCATGGCCACCATACAGGAGTTGACCAATTTGCCGTCAAGAATAACGGAACAGGCACCGCACTCCCCTTCTTTGCAGCCGCATTTCACTCCGATAATGCGCAATTCATTACGGAGCACATCCAGCAAACGCTCGTTTGCCCTTGCGTTGGATGTAGTCTCTTTGCCGTTGAGAATAAATTTTATCATTTCTTCAGCACCTCCTGCAGGACTTTCATGGTATCTTCCGGTGTGAAAGGCGCTTTATTCAGGTTTGCACCCAGCGCACTTTCCATGGCTTCGACATAAGCGGGAGCCGCGCCCACCAGGGGAAGCTCTCCGGCGCCTTTCGCGCCATAGGGACCATGGGTATAGGGATTGTTCATGATTTCAGTTACCAGGTTGGGTACATCCACCGCCGTAGGGATAATATAGTCGCTATAGCTGTTATTGCGGATGACGCCCTTGTCGTTGTAATCCATCTGCTCCATGGAGGCGTAACCGATGCCCTGGAGCAAACCGCCCTGCATCTGTCCCTGGATGATATTCATATCCACGGGAACTCCCACATCAAAGATGCCCCATACTCCGAGAACCTTTGTGGTGGCGGTGTAAGTGTCCACTTCCACTTCAACGGCGTTAGCCGCCCATGAATAGGTGGGATAGGCGTCTCCCCTGAATTCCTGAAGGCTGAAGGGAATCACGAAATCGGGTTCAACAAAGCGTTCTTCAATCACCTGTTCTTCTCCGGGCTTCCACTCTTCCTTGAGCCTTTCCGCCGCACGCTTGAGCAAGCCTCCGACGGTCATGAGGGAACGGCTTGCCACGGTAGGTCCCGAATCAGGCACCCGGTCGGTATCGGGATTCTCTATCAGCACCCGGTCATAGGATATGCCGAGGGTATCGGCAACAATTTTGCTGAAGGTGGTCTTCAGTCCCTGGCCGATATCCGCGTTGCTGGCCAGGATCTCCACCGTATCGTCCGCATTCTTCCTGAGCCTGGTAACGGCCTTGATGATGTCCCTTTCTCCGCTGCCGGTGAAGCCGCAGCCGTGGAAGAACATGGACATGCCGATGCCTTTGCGGTACCGTCCCGTCTGGTTTTTGTACAGCTCGCGCTTTGCCCGGTAATCGGTAAGTTCGTCAATCCTTTTGATCATTTCCGGCAGGGGCACATGGAAATGGTATTTGCCGCTGGTGGAGGTGGCGTCCCCCTGTTTCACAATATGTTTTTCCTTAAACTCCAATGAATCCACACCCAGTTCCTTTGCAATGTGGTCCATGATCATTTCCACCGCAAAGAAGGTCTGGGGAGCACCGAAGCCGCGGTATGCGCCGCAGGGCACGGTGTTTGTCTTAACGGCACGGCCGGCAACCTTCAGATTTTCTACATTGTATACTCCGCTGGAGCAGATAAGGCCCCTCTGGAGAACTACCGGCGAAAGAGTCGTGTAGGCTCCGCTGTTGAACAGCACGTCAATATCCATCCCTGTAACCTTACCGTCCTTCACAGCCACTTTATAGGTACAGACGGATGGGTGGCGTTTTGAAGTGAATTCCATGTCTTCCCGGCGGTCAAAGACGACCTTGACCGGTTTGTTGGCTTTTTTTGCCGCTACCGCCGTCTGACAGGCCAGAATGGAGGGGTATGCCTCCTTGCCCCCGAAGCCGCCGCCGGTGACATCCTGGATAACCTGAACGTCCTTTGCGTCATAGCCCAGGGCCTTTGCCACAGCGCCATGCACATAGTAGGGACATTGCAGGGAGCCGCGCACCGTCATTCTTCCGTCGTGGGGATAGGCAATGATGCCCTGGGTCTCAAGATAGGCCTGCTCCTGGTAGCCGGTCTGAAAGGTTTCGGTGAAAACCCTGTCGGCTTCTTCCATGGCCCTGGCGATATCGCCCTTTGCATAGTTGTAGTTGAAGAAAACCGTGTCCGATTTGCGCACATCCAGAACGGGAACCAATTCTTCATATACCACGACGATCTCGCCCAATATTCTTTCGACCTCTTTCGAATCCGGTCCTGCAACCATGCCGATGGGATCACCCACATATTCCACCGTATCCTCAACATAAACCGGAGTGTCGTCCTGTACGATATGAACCTGGTTTATGCCCGTTATATCCTTCTTGTCAACCACAAAATAACCCTCGGGCAATTCCGGGACAACAACATCGGTGATACGGGCCTTCGCTTTGGCAGAGCGCAGCAATTTGCCGTAAAGCATGCCTTCGATCTCAAGGTCGTCTACATAAAGCGCACTACCGGTTATTTTCATTTCATGGTCTTTTTTCTTTATCGATTTGCTGATCTTTTCCATACAGAGCCCCCCTCTATCCATTTTGATTGTGCCAGGCACAGTTGCTTCCCCTCTCATTTTTTATAACAAGGCGGGTACAACTTTGGTTTTCAAACAGTGGTCATATCCCCGCCTCGTTGAAAGGCGCAGTGGCTGGTCGATGACTCCGTCATCTGCTCGCCCATGCATCCTGGGTAAGAAAAATTTCTACGACCAAAATTTTTCTACTTATGCCTTATAAAAAGTATTTTTCAGCGGCAGCTGGGTACGGAATTTTCCGTCCAGCCTGTAATAGGCATGGGAACAGGCAGGAGCCGTCGGAATCAGGCACAGTTCTCCACAGCCTTTTGCTCCGTACGCTTCCGGTATTTTCCCCTTGCCCTGCACGAGAATTATTTCAAGCTCCGGAGCATCCGTGGACCGCATCAGTCCCAGGGTGCCAAGCTTTGTCTTCACATAGCCGCCCTCCGTCTTGAATTCTTCCGTGGCGGCATAACCCAGGCCCATAAGGATACCGCCTTCAATCTGTCCTTCAACGGACTGTATATTCACCGGGGTTCCAACGTCATATGCAGCCACAACCTTCGCGATTTTTCCCTCTTCATTGAGGATGACCACCTGTGCTCCGTAGCTGTAGCTCACATGGCTGATGGGATTTTCTTTTATGGCTCCCATGGGATCGGTCTTTGCGGAATATTCGCCGTAGAATTCCTTTCCTTCCAGATCGGCCAGGGTGAAGCCTTTTTCCAGTTCCGCCTTCAATTTCTCCGATGCGCGTCTTACCGCCTCACCGGTTACCACCGTCTGTCTGGAAGCGGTGCTGGTTCCCGAATTGGGTGTACGGACGGTATCCGCCTTTTCGTGCAGGACCAACGCCGGGTCCAGACCCGTTGTCTCACACAGCATGGTGGCGCACATGATGGCGATTCCCTGCCCCATGCAGGCTGCCGAGGTACGGATATGAACCTTGCCGTCTTCGACGGATAAGAGGCAGCGTCCGACGTCCTTCTTTCCTATCCCGGTCCCACTGTTTTTGAAGCCCATGGCGATACCCGCATAGGGATTTGACGCATATACCTCCTTGAGGGCTTCCAGACATTCCGCCATGGCGACGCTTTCATCGGCGATCTGGCCGTTGGGCAGCACCTGTCCGGGACGGATTGCATTGCGGTAGCGCATCTCCCAGGAAGAAATACCCACCATTTCCGCCAGCAAATTGATGTTGCTCTCGGTGGCAAAGCAGCTCTGTGTGACGCCAAAGCCCCTGAAAGCACCGGCTACCACATTGTTGGTGTATACGGACATGCCGAAGATATCGATGTTCTGGTAATTGTAAGGCCCTGCGGCATGGGTACAGGCACGGTGCAGAACAGGTCCGCCCAGGGATGCATATGCACCCGTGTCTGCAATGATAATGCCTTTCATGGCTGTAAGATAGCCGTTTTCATCACAGGCCGTGGTAAATTCTATTTCCATCGGGTGACGCTTGGTGTGGTATTCCAGGCTCTCCTGTCTGGAAAATTTTACTTTGACGGGTTTTTTGGTGTACCAGGCCATCAATGCGGCATGGTGCTGGACGCTCATATCTTCCTTGCCTCCGAAGCCGCCGCCTACCAGCTGGGTCTGGCAGTGTACCTTCTCCAGGGGGAGGTTGAGCATCAGGGCGATTTCCCGCTGCTCGTCATATACCGACTGGGCGCCGGAATAAAGGAATATGCCGTCGTCTCCTTCCGGCATGGCAATGGCGCATTCCGGCTCCATAAAGGCATGGTCCTGGAGAGGGGTTCTGTATTTTCTTGTGACTACGTATTTGGAATTTTTGATGGCTTTGTCTGCGTTGCCCCGCTGAAGAATGGCCCTGCTCATGACATTTCCGTCGGGGTGGAGCAAGGGGGCATCGGCTTTTAATGCATCGGTGGGACAGGTGATGGGCTCCAGTTCCGTATAATCCACTTCTACCAGCTGACAGACTTCCTCCAGTTTGTCTTTATGGTAAGTTGCCACCAGTGCCAGAGCGTCACCGATATATCGGGTGGTTCCGCCTTCGGCGATCATTACGTCCCAGTCATGCTTTGCATGGCCGATACGGATGGTCGGAACATCCTTTGCCAGCAGGATACAGACACAATCGGGATGGGCTTCCGCTTTGCTGATATCAATTTTGTTTACAACGGCTCTTGGGTATTTGGAACGGACAGCTTTTGCATAGATCATTCCCGGCACCACGATGTCGTCCACGTAAGTACCCGTTCCGTTGACTTTTTCCGCCGCGTCCATACGTTTGAACTTCTGCGCCAGCTTCAATTCACCCGGTTCGGCAGGTATTTCACGGTTCTCCCTGAAATACTCCCCTGCCAGAAGAATGGCCTCTTCTATTTTTTTGTAACCGGTGCAGCGGCAGAGATTTCCTTTGATGGCTTTCTTTACATCGTCATGGGTGGGATTGGGATTGACATCAAGAAGTGCTTTTGCGCTGATGATCATTCCGGGAATGCAAAAGCCGCACTGTACGGCCCCCGTTTCCCCGAAGCAGTGTTCATAAACCGCTTTTTCCCTGGGGCTCAATCCTTCAACCGTCAGGATCTTTTTGCCTACGAATCTGGATACCTTCTGTATACAGGCTTTTACCGTTTTTCCATCCACCAGGACAGTACAGGTTCCACAGGCACCTTCACTGCAGCCGTCCTTTGCAGAAGTGATTCTCAAATCATCTCTCAAAAAAGACAACAACGGTTTGTCGATCTGGGAAACTACGTCTTTACCGTTGATATTCAAGGTAAACATAAAAGACCCCCTACCTATAATGGTTAAATAAATTCTCCTATTTCCATTATAGATTAGGTGGTCAAATTTCATCAAATTCTTTGTCAAAAGAACTTGCTTCGCCGCTTAATTATGGAACGGCGGAAGTAAATCACGGCTTCCGGAACAACCTGTCAAATTCATCCTTTGCATACTGGCGTACGCTTTGTTCAAACTGCTGGTATTTTTCTAGAAACTCGATGCCTTCCTTTGTCAGATAGGTTTTTCCGCCCCTGCTACCGCCGTGCTTCCTCTCAACCACCTCGTACCCCAGCTCCTGCTCCAGGTCGTTGAGCATATTCCAGGCTTTGCTGTAGGAAAGGGCAATGTGCCTGCAGGCATCCCGCACCGATTGGGTCTCCCGGATCAGCAGCAAAAGCAGTTTGGTTTTTGAATTGAAAAACAGGGCTTCCTTTTCAATGCTTATTCTCACAAAAGGATGCAGGATATGCTGGTTATGCTTTTTCAGGAGTTGGTCCAGCCGTTCGATATCGTCCATGTCGTGGAGAACGCCTTCGTCCTCTATCTCCATGCACTGCTTTTCAACTCCCGTATTCCGGATGGCCCCCCGCAGCCCCATGTTCCCGTCATATTTCAAAATGGCGGGAATCAATTCGGATGAAATGAGAAGAGGGTGCCCCGCTTTTCCATGATAGGAAGGAGAAATCAGCTTCGCACCGGATTCCAGCATCCTTTTGATGGTCTCGGGCGTAAACATGGGAATATCCACCGGACTGAAGATTATCTGATCGCATTTGTTCTGTAAAAATTCCAATCCGATTTTGGCGGAATCAAACATCTGCGAGCTCTCGTAGTGCTCATTCTTGAGGAAGATGACACCGTAATCCGCCAGGTCGTGCTCGATTTCCCTGGCCTCATAACCGGTGATCACCACAATCTGCGAAATTCCAACCTGCTGAAAGGTCAGCACAATCCTTTTCACCGCAGTAATGGAACCGATCTTGAGCAGCGGATGCCGTTCACTTTTGTCCGATATTTTCCCCGCTGCGACGATGATGCCGCCGGTAGCCTTCTTTTCCCCTTTTTTTATATCCATACCCTTTGCTCCGTCCGGATAGTCTCAGGTCTGACACATGTTCCCCTTTTATTTTATACATTCGCCGGGCGGTTTTCAACCCGCTTCTGCCGAAGCTGCCAATATTTTACGCATTTATGCCAGATTCAATTCAAAGGTCTGCTCCACCAGATTTTTCCCCCAGGCATGGTTTTCATGCTCCGCCACTTTTTTGAAGCCCAGCTTTTCATACATGCGGATGGCGGTTTTCTGGTCCTCCGTGGTCTCCAGGAATACCGTCCGGTAGCCTTTCTCTTTACAGTATCCCATGGCTTCGGCCAGGAGCCTGCGTCCAAGGCCTATCCCTCTGTAATCCGGATGCAGGATAAACCACCGCAGTTGGGCTTTTTCCGGCGTATGCCCTACGATGGCAATGGCACCGATCATGGTTTCCCCATCCTCCGCAAACCAGAGACGGTCCTTTTCGGGGCCGTACCTTTCGAGAAAGTCGTAAAAGGTTTTGCAGACATAGCCTTCAAAGACATGGTTGTATCCGCATTCTTCCGCATATATCCAGCCGTGCAGGTGGATCAGCCTGCCGATATCTCCCGGTCTCAGCTCATGGCGTACGGCGGCTTCCTCCTTTGCATATCCGGGCCTGTCCGACAGTGTGGCTTCAATGGTTCCCATGCTCTCGATAAGCCTTTTTTGTTCCCGGTCCTTCAAAGAACTAATCATCTGGTGGATTTGCCTATCGGACAACTCCTCCAGCTTTGCCAGCGTGTCCTTGCCTTTATCCGTGAGGTAAACATAATACAGCCTGCCGTCCTCGGCGGACTTCACCCTGTAGGCCAGGCCATGGCTTTCAAAGCCCTTTATAATCCTGCTGATGTAGCCCGGATCAACCCGCAGCTCCTCAATCAGCCTTTTTGCCGTACAATTCTCCGTATGTCCTATTTCATACATCACACGGGCTTCCGACAGGGAGTATTCGGTATCGGGCATGTGCCGGTCCAAAAGGCCCAGAATGTTGGTATAGAATCTGTTGAATCT
>JAFADI010000150.1 GCA_023424965.1 Bacillota bacterium | reverse complement strand
CCGCCCTGGCTTCCTTTTTTGGGCTTTGGACCCTTCTCTTCTGGTTTATCTACATCATCCTTCAACATGCTCAACATGGTGCTGTATTGTACGTTCACATCCCTGAAAGCTTCCCTGTATCCCATGACAAACCCGTTTACAGTGCCCCGCATGAATGACAGCTCGTCTTTCGAAGGCACATAGTATTTTACGGTCTCTCCTCTAGCATAGAAGGGTTTTTCAATGATTACCAGCTCTGCTTCGTTCCTGTCGAATTCGGAATTGATATTAAAGCTCCTGATTCCGTTTTTCTCTTTGATCGCATACTGGTATACTATATTTTCAAGTGCGGTCGATTCCTTGTTAAATACCGTCTGGCTGATATTCTGGGGTTCTTCCCCTTTGTTGACCTCTTCCTTAACGGCAGGCTCCGGTTGATTTTCCAGATTGCTGAGCTCTTTTGCCCATTCCAGATCTCTGTACTTTAAAGCCAAATCCATTAAATCCATACATATCACCAACTTTACGTCATCAGTTTATTACCTCGGTTTCTTGTTTTTGTTAGTATACATTTACCACCCTTTATGTAAATAAAACAAATAATGACGCTTTTTGGATAATAAAGATTAACTTCACCGGTGCTTCCCATATCCTATAAGGCTGTAGTCAAGCTCACTCCCGTCGGGTGTCAGAAGCTGGAACAGGATGCTTTCATCGCTCCTGTCGGGAGTTATCCCTTCCACCGGCACCATGAGAACCGTAAGCCCCCGCCTTGCCGGTTTGCCTACGATGGCAACCTGGTTTCCCAGGGTAAATACCTTCTGGACCTCCGTCTGCATTACCACTGCTTCAACCTTCTCAAAAGGTTTGTCAGGCTTGTCGTTAAATTTATTGCTTTCTTCTCCTATGCCCAGCTCATGAATGAAATCATAGTAGATCGAAGCCGTAGGATAGGTGGTAAACAGGCGGTGCATGGCATAATGTATCCTGTCGGGGACGTAGCTCCACCGCCCGCCGGAAACGGAACTGTGCCAGTAATATTTGTACGCGGGCCGCTCCCATTTGGGGTCCTCATAGGCCACTTCAAAAGATATCTCCGTGCCCTTCTCCACCACTTCCGAAGGTGCTCTCTGTGTGGAAGGAAAAAGGGCCCTGGGATAGGCCGGGTCTCTCAAATCTCTTGGGGTATCCGGTTCAAGTCTCTTTATCCGGTCCGCCGGATGCATGTTTGGATCGGAATCTGTTGATGTTGCAGTGGTCCTGGGGTTTTCATAGCTGCGTACCAGCATAAAGGCAAGGATCAGCCCCAGAAGGAAAATAACCTGGAACAGTACTTTTTTTGTTTTCACTCCGGTCACCCTTCGGCTTTAAAGATTTATTATATATTCTATACCTTGCCTGGGAAATATATTACTGCCGTGAAGTTTGCCGGTCCACCTCGCTTTTCAAATGCCTGCCGGAATGCAGGATATTTTTATATGCGCTGAGCAGGCTCACAAGGGCCAGCAGCACCCAGCCGGAGAGTGAGGAAAAAGCCAGCAGAATCCCCAAAAACCCCGTCAACAAAATGATCATCCCCCTCAGACAATTTCCGCTGACGCATTTAAAGCCCGCAACCAGTCCCAGGATTGCATTGCCGATAAAAAAAGTGTTGGCGATGCCAACGGCCCATTCCACCGATACATATCCATAATGAATAAGAACAATCAACAGACAGTGAAACAACGTCAGCAGAAGCAGCGCCCTTTTGGGGGACCGCTCTCCCTTCCTTTGCCTGAGAAAAGCCGGCATATTGCCTTTTTCGGCCCTGGCGGCCATTTGCCTCGTAACGGCCCCCAATATCATGATTAATGTGCAATAACACAAGCCTGTGGCAATCACCCCCATCATCACGTAGGAAAAATTTCCGAATAGAGGGACAAGAATCAGACTCATGCTTATCTTATCCGCCTCTGCAGGTATTTGTCCCCTGAAGCTGTTTTGCAGCGCAAAAGTGCTCAGCAGGTATACCAAAACTACGGCTCCCAGGCTGATTTTCAAGGCGCGCATGATGGTCCGGGCGGGATTTTCCACCTCTTCCACATAATTGCCGATCACTTCCCACCCCACGATGGCCCAGAACAACAGCAAAAGGGTGGAGCCCAGCACTCCCGGTTCAGGCAGGCTCCGGGGAAAAATGACCGGGCCCTGCTTCACGAGGCTGTAGCTGCTGCCGATGACAAGAATCAGGGCCGTCAAGGATGAAAGCACCAGAGTCATCCTTCCCATCGCCTTTATGCCCATCAAAAGAACCGTAACACTCAAAGCAAGCAATACAAAAGTTACAAAGGTCCGGTAGGCCTCTATTCCCGGGAGCATTCCGCAAATAAAGCCTGAAGCCGTATTCAGCACGGCAACCGGCCCAAAGCAGACTGCCGCCGTCAGGTAATTCGAAGACATTTCCCTGAAGGCCTGCCCCAGCTTTTCTCCTATGATCAGGCTCACACCTTCATTGCTCGAAACCAGCAGGCTCATCTTAACAAACACATAGCCAAATACCGTACCCAGCAGCATCATAATGATCCAGGCCAGTATGGCTTTATCGCCCAGCATGCGGATGGCCATGGGCGGCAGCAGGACAATGCCGGAGCCCAGGATGGGACCTATCATCAAGCCGCTTAATGAAAGAGTATTCAATTTTCTATCCATATCCTTCCTCCCTTTTATCATTATAAGGCCCTCCCATCCATTTGTAAAATTGAAATCGCAAATACTATGTATCGAAAAAATCGAACTCATGGTATAATACAGTTGTTAAATTTACGCGTTGTGCTCGTTGAAGAGGAATCGCTTGGTGGAGGGAAACCGAGTCGGAGGAACTATGGAAATAAAAAATTTCAGAACCTTTAAAAAAATTGTTGAAACGGGGAGCTTCTCAAAGGCCGCGGAGCTTCTTGGATATGCCCAGTCTACCGTCACTTTTCACATTCAAGCCATTGAAGGGTATTTTAACCGACCCCTGTTCAACAGGATCGGAAAAACCGTGGAGTTGACGGAATTTGGCCGCAGCCTGCTGGAACATATTGAAGTGCTGCTCAATGCCTATGAGGCCATCGAAGGCTTTTCCACGTCGGAGAGCACTCCCCGGGGCGTTATACGGATCGGCGTTCCCGAGTCCCTGATGATGTACCGACTTTACAATATCGTTACGGAGTACAAGCTTGCATACCCCGAAGTGGAAATCGTCATCATCAATGATTTGTGCTCTCAATTGCGCAATAAGCTCAGCTCCGGGGACCTGGACATCTGTTTTTTGGTGCAGCCCGAATATGCCTATTCACAGCTTCACACCCTTTTGCTCAAAAAGGAAGAAATGTGCTTTGTGGCTCCTTATGGTTTTGAAGGGGAAGATTTCCTGCCCCAGGCCTCCCAGATGGTGTTATATACCGAAAAGGAATGTACATATAGAGAAGTCTTCAGCAACTACCTGCAAAGCCATAATTTTTACCCTACAAACATCCTGGAAACGGGAAGCGTGGAGGCCATCAAGAAGTACATACAATATGGGCTGGGTATTTCCTATTTGCCCCTCTATGCCGTGGCGGAGGATGCAAAGGAGAACAAGTTCAGGATCAAGCGGCACCAATCGGCCGTAACTTTTTACACACAACTGGTGTACCATAAAAACAAATGGCTGAGCCCTGCCTTAAAGACACTGGTTCAATTGAGCATGGACCACGCTCAAAAATGGTAGGACAAAAAATGCCGGCAGCTTCCGCCGCCGGCATTTTGCTTATCTCGACTTTATTTGCAGCCTTATCTCTTCCCGGGATCGAAGGGTTCTCCTGAAGCCCTTGGGGCCTGTGAGGATTTTGAGAATATCACCAGCGCAACCAGTGTTACCACATAGGGAAACACCTTGAGTATAACGGGAGGAATCGCGGCAAGTGCGGGCACCACCTGGGACACATTGGCGATGGTGCTGGCAAAGCCGAAGAAGAAGGTGGCGCCCAGAATTCCCAAGGGCTTCCATTGGCCGAATATAAGGGATGCAAGGGCAAGGAAGCCGAGACCCGCTACATTTCCGGTAAATTCCCCGGAATAGGTTACCAGGATGGCGGCCCCTCCAAGGCCCGAAAAGGCGCCGGAGAGCATTACGGCAATGTAGCGCATCCGGTATACATTGACGCCTGCCGAATCAGCCGCGTGGGGATGCTCACCACAGGCCCGGAGCCTCAGGCCGAAAGCGGTTTTATACAGTACGAAGCCGCTTCCCAGCAGTATGGCCAGCACCAGCCAGGTACTGGCATAGGTCTGGGTGAAAAAGAGCTTTCCTATAATGGGTATGGAAGACAGTCCGGGAACATCCATCCTTGGAAGACCGCTTACAATACGGATGTTGCCGCTGCCCGTCATGTTTCTCGCCAGGAACACTGTGAGGGCCCCGGCGATCATGTTGATGGCCGTACCGCTGATAACCTGGTTGGCGCTCAGATTGATGCTGGCAAAGGCATGCAGCAGTGAAAAAACGGCGCCCGCCGCCATCGCAGCCAGAAGGCCCACCCACACCGCACCTTCCGGCAAGAGGGGCTGGAGTTTGAATATCACCAGGGCCCCCGTAAAGGAACCAACGACCATAAGCCCTTCAAGTCCTATGTTAACTACGCCGCTGCGTTCCGAAAAAAGCCCCCCCAGGGCCGTGATCAATAAAGGAATGGTAAATGCCACCGCATAGGGAAAGATTTGTTCTACGATACTCCACATGGTATTATCCCTCCCTCCTTCTGCGCTTAAAGCGGTTAAGCAGATTTTCAATCAATATGCTGGTTGCCGCAAAATAAATAATCGACGCGATGATGGTATCCGCTATTTCCGGCGGTATCTGGATCATGGCGTTCATAAAGCCTTTCCCCGAGTAAAGCAACCCGAAGAATATGGCCGCAAACAGCACTCCCACCGGAGAATTGGCGCCAAGAAGCGCCACGGCGATGCCGTCGATTCCCTGGGAGGGTAAAACTCCAATCTGGATGTTGGACGCGTTACCCACATACAGGGTGGCGCCTCCGAGGCCTGCCAGACCTCCGGCAATCATCATCGACAGGATGATGTTCCTGTTGACGCTTATTCCCGCATATTCCGCGGCAAACCGGTTAAATCCCACCGCCTTGAGTTCATAGCCCATAACGGTTTTGTTCAGTATGAAGGCGACGATTGCCACCGCCGCAATCGCTATGAACAGGCCCAGATTCAGGTAAGAGCCGGAAAAAAGCTGTGTGAGCCAGTCGGTTTTCAGAGAAGCATTGGGGGTAATCAGCCTGGATTCCGTTTCAAGGAATTCCCCTTTAAAATAAGCGGGTACGGTATAATAGACAACCCAATAGCTAATCCAGTTCATCATGATGGTGGACACGACCTCATGCACATTGAATTTTGCTTTTAATATGCCTGGAATCAGCGCCCACAGGGCTCCTCCCAGAATTGACGCCACCAGGATCACCGGCAGCAGTATAATGCGGGGCAAATCCAGGGTAAGTGCCACGGCTGTGGCGCAAAAGCCTCCGAAAAGCATCTGCCCCGCCACGCCGATGTTGAAAAGCCCCGTCTTAAAGGCAAAGGCCACCGAAAGCCCCGTAAGGATCATGGGGGTTGCCGTTGCAAGGGTATTTCCGATCCTCTCTATGTTCATGAGACCGCCGCTGAACAGGTATGAATAGCCTGCGAAGGGATTACTGCCCGTAACCAGTATCAGTACCGCCCCCGCAATAAGGCCCAGCACCACTGCCAGCAAAGAAACTACCGCATTTCGTCCTGCTCCCTTATCGAATTGAAGCTTCAAGCATGCTCCCCCCTTCTGACTCCCGCCATCATGAGACCCACTTCATTTTCATCGGTTTCATTGGCATTTACCGTGCCGATCAATTCCCCATTGCTTACAATTGCAATTCGGTCGGAAACATTCAATATTTCGTCCAGCTCCAGGGATACCAGCAGCACTGCTTTGCCGCTGTCCCGCTGCTCCACCAGCCGCTTGTGGATATACTCTATCGAGCCCACGTCAAGTCCCCTGGTGGGCTGTACGGCAATCAAAAGATCGGGATTCAGCTCTATTTCACGGCCTACAATCGCTTTTTGCTGGTTTCCTCCCGAAAGGGACCTGGCAATGGACTCCGTCCCCTGTCCGGCACGCACGTCAAAATTTTTCATGATACCGTCCGCGTAGTCCCTTATGGCCTCCTTGTTCAAAAGTCCATTCTTTGAGAAGGGGGGGCGGTCGTATATTTCAATTACCATATTGTCCTCAATGGTGTAATCCAGAACCAGACCCCTCTTTTGGCGGTCTTCCGGAATATGGGCCATGCCCGAATTAATCCTGCGCCGGATGGGCATGCGGGTGATTTCTTTGCCTTTTAACGTTATGCTTCCGGACTCGCCATGCCTCAGACCCGTTATGGCTTCAACCAGTTCCGACTGTCCATTTCCCTCCACACCGGCCAATCCCACGATTTCACCGGAGCGCACCTCAAGGGAAAAATTCTTCAGGCCCATTACCTTCCTGCTATTCAGTACAGAAAGGTTCTCAACCTTCAGGATTACCTCGCCGGGCTGCCTGTCCTGCTTCTCCACTTTGAAAGATACCTGCCGTCCTACCATCATCTCGGCCATCTGGGCCTCACTGGCGGCAGCCACCTCCACAGTGCCGATGAGCTTGCCGCGCCTGATGACCGTGCACCGGTCCGCCACGGCCTTGATCTCTTTAAGCTTGTGAGTGATGAGTATGATGGACTTTCCTTCGGTAATGAGATTTTTCATGATTTTAATAAGATCCTGGACTTCCTGGGGTGTCAGAACTGCGGTGGGCTCGTCCAGTATAAGCACTTCCGCATTGCGGTACAGCATTTTGAGTATCTCCACCCTCTGCTGCATTCCCACGGAAACATCCTCGATTTTGGCATAAGGGTCCACATTGAGTCCGTAGCGTTCCGAAAGGGCCCTTATCCGATCGGCTGCGGACTTCACGTCCACAAAAATTCCTGCTGTTTTGGGCTCCAGTCCCAGGATTATGTTTTCCGTAATGGTAAAATTGTGGACAAGCTTGAAATGCTGATGAACCATACCGATTCCCAGTTCATTGGCAACATTCGGATTTGATATATGAACCTCTCTGCCGTTCATTTTTATCGTTCCGCTGTCCGCTTTGTAAAGTCCGAAGAGAATGCCCATCAACGTGGACTTTCCGGCGCCGTTTTCGCCAAGCAGGGCGTGAATCTCACCCTTTTTCAGATTGAGGGTTATGTCGTCGTTGGCTACGGTACCGGGAAATTCCTTGCGAATGTTGAGCATCTCCACCACATATTCCATCCCATCTCCCCCTTGCGTTACATATGTTGTGGCAATATGAATATTATATACGATAGGTGAAAAAGAAAAAAGACGGACTAACCGTCTTTTTTCCTGCAAACCTGTAGGTTTATTTTATAAGATCGCCTTTTTCACCGGCTACTTTGATTTCGCCGGCCTGAATCTTCTTAAAGATTTCATCAACCTTGGTTGTAACCTCTCCGCTCAGGTTGGGGTTCTTGGCGGGAAGACCTACGCCGTTATTTTTCGCATCAAAGGTAAGGGTCTGTCCGCCGGGGAATTTTCCGTCCTTTTCAGCTTTTACCATATCCGCGGTGGACTGGTCAACCTTTTTCATGGCTGAAGTGAGGATGATGGATTTCTCCCCTTCATAGATACCGTCTGCATACTGGTCTACGTCAACGCCTATAACCCAGACCTGCTTCCCTGCTTTTGCACGGGTCTTGGCTTCATTGATGGCACCTACGCCTACGCCGCCGGCTGCCGCAAATATAGCCTTGACGCCCTTATCATACATCTGGGCGGCCAACTGCTGTCCTGCAGCCACATTGTCGAAGGAGCCCTGGTATACAACATTTTCTGCTTTTATGGTCATTTTTGTTCCCAGATTTTCATTGGCGTATTTGACACCCTGCTGGAAGCCCCAGTTGAACTTCTGCACCGCAGGAATTTCCATACCGCCGATAAAGCCCAGTTCGCCTTCTTTAAGCTGTAGAGCGGTTGCCACACCTGCAACAAAACCGGATTCATGCTCTGCGAAGAAAATTGCTACCGTATTGGGTTTAACAACGTCTTTGGCACCCTGTTCTCCGGAATTGGGAGCTGCGTCAAGGATGACGAATTTCGTATTGGGATACTTGTCCTGTGCCTTAAATATGGCTGACGAGAATTTAAAACCGGGGCAGACAATAAGTTTGAAGCCCGCATCATTCAGATTTGTTATTTCCTTGAGATAATCGGCTTCCGTTGTTCCTGTAGGCTTCAGATACTTGATATCTTTTTCCTTGTCCAGGCCCAATTCTGCCGCAGCTTTGTTTATACCTTCCCAGGTGCCCTGGTTAAAGGATTTGTCGTCTATAGTGCCGGCGTCCGTAACCATACCAACCTTGAGCTTACCTCCGCCACCTGCACCGCCGCAACCGGCAAATAATACCGAAATCATTATGACCGCAAGTACCAGAGCAATAATTTTCCTTGACATCCTATTGTCCTCCTTTTAATGTATGATTTTATGGGAAGTCCTGTCTGAGTATGCAAGTCCTTCCTCACATCTAATATCATACAAAATTTTTCCATAGTTTTCAACACCCAAACCTTATGCACTGTCAAATAAATAAAAGAAGCCTTTTGTCCACCTAGTTCATTTCCTCAAGAATGGCAATGCCGGAGCTGGTTCCTATGCGGGTGGCGCCTGCTTCGATCATTTCCAGCGCCTCTTTCAGGCTTCTCACTCCACCGGAGGCTTTTACGCCCATCTCTTTTCCGACAGTCTCCCTCATGAGGGAAACATCCTCAACCAGGGCCCCTCCCGATCCGAAGCCGGTGGAGGTTTTTACAAAATCCGCCCCCGCATTTTTTGCAAGGACACAGGCCAGCTTCTTTTCCTCTTCCGTGAGGTAGCAGGTTTCGATGATCACCTTCACCGCAGCTCCCTGTGATGCCCTGACCACTTCCCGGATATCCCTTTCCACAAATTCCGCATCCCCATCCTTCAAAGCGCCCACATTGATTACCATGTCCACTTCCTGAGCCCCGTCACCGACTGCCTTTTGCGCTTCAAAGGCTTTTACCTCCGTGGAATTTGCCCCCAGAGGAAATCCTATTACGGCACAAGTCTTGACAGCGCTTCCCTTCAGTTCCCCGGCCACCAGCCTCACATGGCAGGGATTCACACACACCGATGCAAAGCCGTACTGGACAGCCTCCGTACAGAGCTGTTTCACCTGTGTCCTGGTTGCAATAGCTTTTAAAACCGTGTGGTCTATATACGCCGCCATCTCTTTTTTTTTCATTGTTTTTCCACCCTCCGGTATACATTATTTCCTAAATTATAATACAATTTTTTTTACATTCCCAGTATTTTCTGCGCTGTTTTTCCGGCCTTATGCCTGATCAATTCTTCATCGATGGTTTTCAATTCCCTTCCTTCCATGAGGATATTGCCATCCACGATTACCGTCTCCACATCCATCCCGTGAGCGGAATATACCGCCGCGGAAACAGGATTGTTGACGGGACATAAATGGGGCTTTTCCGTATCAAGTATGATTATATCCGCCCTCATGCCTTTCCGGATGCAGCCTGTCTCATTTTCGAAGCCCAGCGCTTTTGCTCCGTTGACGGTTGCCATTCTCACCGCATCTGCCGCTCCCACCAGGGTGGGATTCCTGTTTGCTCCCTTATGTATCAGCGCCGCAAGGTTCATCTCTTCAAACATGTCGAGGTTGTTGTTGCTTGCCGCTCCATCTGTTCCCAGGCACACATTGATTCCCTTGGACAGCATGTCCGGTACTTTGGCGATGCCGCTCCCCAGCTTCAGATTGCTGGTGGGGTTGTGCGCCACATGGACCCTTTTTTCTCTGAGTATCTCCATGTCGGAATCGGAGGTATGGACGCAGTGGGCCGCAATGACAGGAACATCAAAGATCCCGCATTCAAGGCATATTTCAGCGGAATTCATCCCGTACCGTTCCATGCTCTGCCTGCGTTCCGTTTCTGTCTCCAGCACATGGATCTGAATCCCGATTCCCAGTTCCTTTGCCAGGGCAGCCGCATCCCTCAGGTTCTGCTCATTGAAAAGATAAACGGAGTGAACCTCCAGGGAAACCTTGATCCTGCTTTCTTCCCTGGTGCTCCATTTCCTGTGATAGTCATAGCATGTGCGGGTTTCGTCGATGGGGTCCCCCTGGACAAACCGCAGGGGGCTTATGGACAGGTTGGCCCGGATTCCCGCCTGGCATACGGCTTCCGCTACGCCGTCCATGTGGAAATACATGTCTGCAAAAGCCGTGGTCCCGGACCGGATCATCTCGGCCATGCCAAGCATGGAGCCCCAATACACATCCTCCGGGCCCAGCCTGGCTTCGGCGGGAAACACTTTTTTAAAAAGCCAGTCTTCCAGCGAAAGATCGTCGGCAAAATTCCGCAGAAGGGTCATGGGGCTATGGGTATGGGCATTGACAAGACCCGGCATGGCAAGCTTGTTTGCGCCGTTTATGACCTTGTCCGCCTTGAAAAAGCCGGTGTCTTCTCCGGCTTCCATTACAAATTCAATCATGCCGCCACTTATGCCTATGCTGCCCTTGCGCACAACCTTCATGGCTTCGTCCGCCGTGATGATGTCAATATTTTTCAGAAGTATATTCATGGGTCCTTGCTCCTTTAATCCGTTGTCTGACAGAATGCTACCCTTATTTTTCATTCCATTGGGCAAATATATTCAATAAAAGCTCAGGGTATCGAGCCCTGCACTTCCGGCCGGATTTGCTTCGCAAACGGCCCGAAATAAAGGCTCCCGGACTGTTTCAGCCCAGGAGCCTGAGTTAACTGTTTTGTCAAATTGAAATCAGGTTCCGCTCTCCCATGAGGAAAGGTATTTTACCTGTTCCTCCGTAAGGACATCAATTTCAATCCCCATGGATTCCAGCTTGATCCTGGCAATTTCGTGGTCCAGTTCCCTGGGAAGGACATAAACCTTCTTATCGAGGTCCGCATGGTTCTTGACGATATATTCGGCGCCAAGAGCCTGGTTTGCAAAGCTCATATCCATTACAATGGCCGGGTGGCCTTCTGCAGCCGCCAGGTTCAAAAGCCTTCCTTCTGCAAGCAGGTATACCTTTCTTCCGTCCTTGTAGCTATATTCATCCACAAAATCCCTGACGGTTCTCTTTCCGTCTGACAGCTCTTCCAGGGCGGTGATGTTGATCTCATCGTTGAAATGCCCGGAATTTGCCACGATAAGACCATCCTTGGCAAGTTCGAAATGTTTGCGGTCTACCACGTTCAAATCCCCGGTGACGGTTATGATCACATCGGCGGAAGGCATTGCCTCTTCCAGCTTCATGACCCTGAAGCCGTCCATAACCGCTTCGATGGCCTTTACATGGTCCACTTCCGTAACAATTACATTGGCGCCCATCCCTTTTGCCCTCATGGCAAGACCTTTTCCGCACCAGCCGTAGCCGCAGACCACAAAATTCTTGCCGGAAAGGAGGATGTTTGTGGCTCTCAGCAAACCGTCGAGGGTGCTTTGGCCCGTACCATACCTGTTGTCAAAAAAGTGTTTTGTTTCCGATTCGTTTACCGCAATGATGGGGAACTGGAGCGCATTGTCCTTTTCCATGCTCTTCAGCCTTATAACGCCCGTTGTCGTCTCCTCGGTTCCGCCAATGACATTTTTAAGATAGGTGTCCTTGTAGTTCTGGTGAAGCAGTCCTACAAGATCGCACCCATCGTCCTGCGTCATATCCGGTCCGTGCTCAATGGCTGCCAGAAGGTGCCTGTAATATGTGTCCCGGTCTTCTCCCTTGATGGCGTATACGGGAATTCCATAGTCCACCACCAGCGACGCAGCCACATCATCCTGGGTGGATAAGGGGTTGGACGCACAGAGGACGATATCCGCCCCACCGGCCTGAAGGGTACGCATAAGGTTGGCAGTTTCCGTGGTCACGTGAAGGCAGCAGGACAGTTTTTTGCCTGCCAGGGGCTTTTCTTTGGCAAACCTTTCTCTTATCATTTTCAATACAGGCATCTGGTTGTCAGCCCATTCGATTCTCAGTTTCCCCTTTGGAGCTAACGCCTTGTCCTTGATATCGCACTTTACCATGATCATTTTTCCTCCATTTTATGTTTTACTGGTTCTTATTTATTGGCAGTCAGGACAAATATCCTGACATTCTTCTCACCTTTGTTGGCGGGATTCTTGTAGTCCTCTACCAGCAGCTCCAGGTTTATTTCCCGGAAGCCCGCCTGCTTGAACCACCCGCTTATTTTGTCCTCCTTGAAGCCGGACCAAACATCATGCATTTTTTCTTTCAGAACCGTATCCGAGTGCTCGTAAAAATCCGCCAGGAAAACAGTCCCGCCGGGCTTTAAAAGCCTGTATATTTCCGCGATGGCATTCTTCGGCTCCTCAATATGGTGAAGGTACATGCTGGCACAGACCAGATCGACGGAATCTGTTTCCAGGGGCACATCGCACCCGTCGCTCTCGATGGCCTCAATATTTTTAATTCCTGCTTCCCTGGAATTTTTCTTCAGCTGCTTTAACATCTCTCCCGATATGTCCACTGCCATGACCTTTTTCACCTCTTTGGCAATGGCACAGGACAGATATCCTGCTCCGGCGCCCAAATCCACGGCAACCATATCCCTGCTCAGAATGTTCATGCCGATGAGCTTGTTTTTTACCGACTCGTCATAATAGCCTTTCCTGATTTCTTCCCAGTCGGAAGCCACTTCGTTGAAAAATTCCCGGGTGTCCCCTTCACTGGCCGAGTATGTCTGAGAGTCTCCCGCGGAAAGCCATTCGATCAACGCCTTTCTGCTGAAGCGCCACTCACGCCCGATCTTTCTGGCCGGAACCTTCTCTTCCTTCAACAGCTTGATAAAGGTTTTCACACTGACTCCAAAAAGCTCGGCCGCTTCTTCCATGGTAAGTATCTCTTTATCCATCAAATGCACCTCTCCAGGATTCTATGTCAATTATATATCAATCATTTATAATTATCAACATTTAATTTCTTTTATATTCATTAATATTGCACCTATATACACTTATAAGTCAGAGGATAAAAAATGGATACCTGCCGGGCATAAAGGGTTGGGATTAAAATCGGGTCTTGATGCCATTGCCAGTATTTCTCCGCTTCCTGGATCCATAATGATCACAGCTCCGCCCTTCCCTGTCCCGTCATCCTGCATGGCCCTGTCCAGGGCTTCTTCTGCCATACGCTGTATTTCCGTATCGATTGTAAGTACCACATCGTCACCGCTTTGAAGTGTCTGTTTCCCCTCTGCACCGGCTCCTTTAATTTTCAAATACTGCTCCATGGATGCCTCTATCCCTGTAAGGCCGTCATTTCCCGAAGCTCCTGTGAATCCGATGACATGGGCGGCCAGGCTGCCATTGGGATAGTACCTTTTGAAGTCCTCATAGAAGATCATCCCATGGATCTTGTTGTCTGCGGCCCACTTCTTTATCATATTCCCGGTTTCCTTATCCACATTCCTCTTGATTATTTCATACTGACTGTCGGCCGTCACTTTTTCCAAAACCCGTTCCTTTTCCAGCATTAAACTACCTGCCAGGGTCTGTGCAATGCTATCCGTATCCATTGCGGAAGCCTTTATCTCTTTTGGACTTAGTGCGATCACATCCGTCCTGATGTTGACGGCCAATTCCCTCCCATTCCGGTCCAGGATTTTCCCTCTGGCAGGGAGCTCATTTCTCACGGCAGCAGCCGGATTTTTATCCTTCATGCCGGCAGGTATTTCAAAGCTCAAATGCTTGTTTATGTATAGGACACCCGACACCCCCAGGGTTACGGTGATAAGTGCTACAGCCGCACCCAAGACCACCGGAGGCTTCTTCAAAATATTCATCAGCCGCAACCTCCATTCCACACTGCTTACACTGCCCTGGCTCATATTCGACATACTGTAAAGCCGGTGATTCTGTGAAAAAGACTGAAGAACCTTAATGAGGGTTTCCGCATAGTTTCTGCGCTCACAGGGCTTGATGCAGGACAGCACCTGTTCATCGCATACCGCTTCCCTGTCCTCCTTCATTTTATAGAGCCCGTACCACACCAGCGGATTAAACCAGTGAAGAATGCAGAGCAGAATCTGGAACACTCCCATGACCGTGTCCTTACGTTTAAAATGGCACAATTCATGCAGAATTACATACCGTATTTCCTCTGTATCAAGCCGGTCCAATATATCCGCAGGCATCAGCAGCTTTGCACCAAAAACTCCACAGATTGCAGGCGTTTTTATGTGTTTTTGATATATGATGGGGATATGCCGCCGGATGTTGAGAAGCTCTTTGCAGGACTCGAGAACGGCCTGGACCTTGCCGCTTTCCACAGAGACCCTTGTCCTCTTTATTCCATTGTTCATAATGCCGTTCACCATCAGAATATAAGCCGCAAAGAACAGGACGCCGCAAATTCATATCCTGCTCAATTGAGGCACAGCCATCAACATCCAGCGGTGATTTGCATCCCCTTGCTTCGTCAGACCCCCTGCCTCCCCCTTTTTGTCATTGCTTTCCAGGCTGCCGCCGGTATCATGCTTCCGGATTTCTCCCCTGTCCGGCAAGACGGCCTTCGGATTATCGTGCATGCTGCCTGCCGGAGGACCTTCCGTCTGAAGCTTAATCCCCTCCCGGACAGGCGCAGCAAACCCGTCAAAATTTGGGGAGAACTCCGGCGTATAAGGAATTACAAGCCTGGCAACCAACAGAAACCATATATAATAATGCCACCTTGCCGACAATTTTTCTTTGAATAGGGCTTTCACCAGAAGGATAAGTACGGTAAGTACGGCTGCCATGACAGAAACGAGCAGGACCCTAGAGAATATATCTGTAAGCATGGCCCCTCCTCACTCTTCTCTGTCAAAGTTGATCAACTCCCTCAACTTCTCCAGTTCTTCCTTCGATACCCTTTGATGCTTTAAAAGTCCTGCGATCAGCATGCTTACAGACCCGTCATAGACTTTTCTCAGAAAGGTCTCACTTTCTACTTTCTCGCATTCCTCGTGGCTGACCAGGGGATAATATTCCCTTATTTTTGAGTTGACAGCGTTGAAGCCTACAGCTCCTTTGTCAACCAAACGCCTCAGCAAGGTATCGATGGTTTTACTGCTCCAGGTGCTTATTTCGCTGACGCGCTTAATGATTTCCCTGTTTAACAAGGGTGATTTTTCCCATAGGACTTTCATAATAACCCACTCAGAATCGGTAATTTGCGGTAATGGCTTATTCAAACAAATTCCTCCCTTACAATTGTAAGTCATACATATAACTTACAATTGTAAGGGAGGAATGTCAAGCTCTTTTACAAATATTTTCAATCGCAAAAGCTTTCATAACCACAAAAAGAAAACCGCCCCTCCGGGCGGCCAAGTCTTTTCCGTTAAACTGTCCCTATAATTCCGTTATTTCGTATTCTTCCCATTCGGTCAGAAAGAGGTCGGACTGCATGAGAATCTTCAGCTTGCTTTTAAAATGCAGTTCATCTACAAACTCACCTTTCAGTTTGAACTTTATAACCGCAGGCCTGTCGTTCAGTACCCCATGGGCTTCGTACAGGGCACCCTGTGAAACTTCGTCGTAAGCCAGGCCTTCCGCGCGGAACTCTCCCTCTTTCAGGAATTTGTTGTTCTTTTTATACAGCACTTCTCCGGAGGTAAACAAATGCTTCACGTGACCATTGCTCCTAATTCTCAAAATGTAAGTTTATTATACTTAGGGAGCATTGTTTTTTCAAGCATTCACCAGACTTATTTTTTTCTGCTCGTCACATATGATGATTTTTCTTTTTTCATCGAAATAAGTGACCAGCATGACTTTTCCATCCCACAGGTCCACGATGTGCTTCAGGGTTTCATAGGCATAGCTCAGTTCCAGCTCCCGGTTGTCGTACTGGTGCTCCAGGATAAGAGTATTGTCCTTCTGCACCCATTCAATCACATTGATGGCTGGAATTCCTCCCGTTCCCACCCCGGAGGCCAGTGTATCCCTTACCTTCCTCCAGCCTTCCTCATCGGACACCTCGGATATCAAGTAGTCATTCCCATCCTTCATATACTCAAAAAGGTTCATTTCATTGCAGAGCTCTTTGGTCAGGTACCGCCGGAGGAAAGACTGGTCCCTTTCCAACCCCCTGATCTCAAATATTTTGCTGTAGTCCTCCTTCTCCCTGTCAACCAGGCTTTCCAGAATTTTAAACCCCACGTAATAGGGGTTGATTCTGCCTTCAATGGGCTTTATCACCTGGTTGTGGCGTTTAAGGAACTCAAACTGCAGGCTTTGGGGCAGCTCCAGCTTGTTGAGGATGGTGTAGTGCCAGAAGCTGGCCCAACCCTCATTCATGATTTTCGTCTCCATTTGAGGGATGAAGTACTGGGTCTCCTCACGCACAATATCCAGGAGGTCCCGTTCCCAATCCTGCAGTCTTCCGTAGGAGGCAATAAATAAAAGCAGGTCTTCGTCGGGCTCCACGGGAATTTTTTTGAGGTCGAGAGGCATTTCATCCCTTGCCCCCGGAACCTCCAGCAAGGGATGCTCGCTTACGGGTTTTTGCAGCTTATCAAAGAGCCGTTTTCTTTTTTCCTCTTCGGATATCCGCTTGGTTCCTACCACCCGGGATGTCTGGTACCGGATGGCATGGGCTGCATTGAGTATTTTTTCAACCTTTGCGTAGCCGATGCCCGGATCGGAAATATATTCCCTCACCCGGTCCGCATGATTTTTGAACATCTCAAGGGTATACTCCGCATTTGTACCGTATTTGAACAGCCTGTTGTTCTTAAAAAAGTCGTTGTGGCCGTATACATGGGCAATGGTAAGGATCTGCAGCAGCAGGGTGTTGTCCTTCATCAGGTAGGCAATGCAGGGGTCCGAATTGATTACCATCTCATAAGGAAGTCCCGTGAGATTGTATCTGTTGAGGGTTTTTGTCCTCTCGTAAGTCTTCCCGTAGCTCCAGTGGGGATAGTGGGAAGGCATGCCTATATAGGCCTCATAACAGATCATGTCTTCATAGCTGACGATTTCAAACTCCTGCTCATAATAGTCAAGGCCGAAATCCCTTGCGATTTTTTCTATCCGTTCATTCCAACATTCAAGCTCTTTTATGCTGTAATCGGTCATTTAACTCACCCCTTTACTCCCCTTCCTTTTCCAGGAGCTTCTTCAGCGCCGGCAAGACATCGTCCTTTCTGGACATGGTGACAACAGCAAAATTCTTTGACTTTACGCCCTTCTGGAACTCGGTCTTTATGGTGCTTCCCGAGGAATAATATCCGGGAACGATTTCGCCATAGCCGAAAAGATTGCAGACCTCACACAGCTTGCCGGCATATTCCACCGCCCTTTTGTTGTCTTCCGTCCAGTTGTCTCCGTCGCTGCAGTGGAAGGCATAGATATTCCAATTGGCGGGACTGTATCTTTGTTCAATGATCTCCAGGGCCTTCTCATAGCCGCTGCTTATATAGGTTCCACCCGATTCTCCCCGGTGGAAAAACTCATTTTCGCTCACTTCCTTTGCAACGGTGGTGTGTGCCACAAAAGCCACCTCTACATTGGAATACCGGAGGCGGATGAACTGGTACAGAAGGAAATAAAAACTCCTTGCCATATACTTTTTGGTCTGGTCCATGGACCCCGACACATCCATAATGCAGATGACAACCGCATTGAAATCCTTCTTATGGGTTTCCCTTATCCTGCGGTACCGCAGGTCGTCCTCCATGAATGGAAACCGTTTTTTGTCTTCCTGCTGTGCAGGGTTTCCGTCGGGGGTCGGCAGTTGATTGTCCGGAAACAAGGTTTCTTCCTCCCGTATGTCCTCCTGTTCCCCGTCATATTCCCCTACTTCTCTTTTTGAAGACTGCCGTCTTTTTATTTTTTCGATGACCGAGCGTCTTTTGGCCAGCCTGGGGGGAATACCCTTCCGCTGGTAGCCCAGGTTCCTGTAGCTTTTGGATTCCAGGTCCGACAGCTTCTTTTTATCGATATCCGGAAGCTTCAAGTCTTCAAACAGGTAGTTTATAAGCTCTTCAATGGTGACCTCCGTCTCGTAGATGTCCTCACCCTCCTGGTTTCCCGCCTGTCCGGAGCCGTCTCCCTTCTGTCCCTGCTTATCTTCTCCTACCTTGTCTCCCCTTTTTTCACTTCCATCTCCTGAGCCCACTCCGGCCCCGTTTTTACCGAAAACAAACTGGTATTCTTTAATTCCCTTGATGGGGATTTTGATTTTTTTGTCTTTGTTCTGGCCGATGATACTCTCCTCGGCAATGATATTCCCTATATTCTTCTTTATGGAGTCGTCCACAAGTTCCCTGTGGCGCCGGCGGTCCTCGGCGGACCTGTCCTTTCCCCCACTGTTGAATTCTTTGAAAATCGTCATAAATGCAGTGTCACCACCCTCACCCTTTAGTCCTTCCACAGGTTGTTTGCCGCATACTTCAATATTACGTTGCAGCAGTGGTCGCAATAACCGTTCTTTTTCATTTCTTCCACCATGACATTATATTTTTCGTTCTGTTCGTTGTCCCTGACCTTTGACTGGGTTATAATCCGGCTCAGTTCCTTCACCGAAGCCGTCAGCTTCTTTTCGATGGCCTCCTTCAGAGGTTCATAGCTGTTATAATCCAGCTTGCCACCGCCCCTGAGCACATAGAACATGTAGGCTGTGACATCGGCCCGGAAGCCTTTTGCCGCCGAATCCGTTATGCCGATGTGCTCCTCGATGGACCTTAAGAATTTTTCATCGGCCTCCAGTTCCTCACCCGTATTGCTATCCTTGATTTTCGTCCTGTTTACGAAGGCTTCCGCGTGGTCAAGGTAATTGTTGAACAGGCTTTCCGCCTGCTCCCTGTAGCCGTGGATAAAGGCTTTTGTAATCTCCTTTTCAAGGATTTTATTGTATTCCTTTTTGATGGTATCCTGGATGAACCTGAGATACCGGGTCTTTTCCTCATCATTTACGGCCATTTCTTTTACGGCCTTCACCAGGGTTTCCATGACGGAAATGGGATTGATGCAGTCGTGCTCCGATTCGGAAAGGGCCGTATCCAGGGCTTTCATGATGAACCGGGTGGAAATTCCCGTCATCCCCTCCCTGCTCACTTCTTCCCGGAGCTCGAATATGTCTATTTTTCTGGTCATTCCCTTTTCGATGATCTCCTCGCCATTATATATTTTGAGCTTGGTCATGGGGTCCACCTTATTGGAAGGCGCAAGCCTTGACAATATGGCGAACATCGAGGCCACCTCAATGGTATGGGGTGAGATGTGGGCATTGAACCTGCTCTTTTTCAATATTTTTTCATAGATCTTTATTTCTTCATTCAGCTCCAGGCAGTAAGGAATCTCGATCTTCACGATTCTGTCCAGAATGGCTTCGTTGGTGTGGTCGGACCTGAATTTATTCCACTCCGCTTCATTGGAATGGGCCAGAATGATCCCGTCGAAATAAATCATGGAGCCCTTTCCGGGAGAAGGGACAGACTTCTCCTGTGTTGCGGTGATCATGGTGTGCAGGTATTCCGTCTCGTTCTTGAACACTTCAATGAACTCTACGATGCCCCGGTTCCCTACGTTGAAAGCTCCATTGAGCGAAAGTACCCTGGGATCATCCTCGGAATAAAGGTCGATCTTGGAAATATCCACACTGCCGATAAGCACACTGGTATCCTGATTGTTGGGATCCACGGGCGGAACGACCCCGACCCCCTTTCTTGCCCTGATGGAGAAATCTACCGATTCCACCGGGAACTTCTCGAATTCCCCGTCAAATTCATTTTTCAGACGGTAGCGGCATATGGGGCAAAGGTCCCCCTCAATCCTGGTACCCAGGATTTCCTCAAACTCTTTTCTTAAATGTTTGGGAACCAGGTGCAAAGGCTCCTCCCTTATAGGGCAGCCCTTTAGTGCGTAAATGGGCTGGCTGGCTTCCAGGGCCTTTTTCAATGCTTCCATCAGGGAGGATTTGCCGGAGCCTACCGGCCCCACCAGGTAAAGCACCTGCCGCGATTCTTCCCCCGCCATTGCGGCGGAATGAAAATACCTCACCAGTTTCATGATAGTCTTGTCTATTCCAAAAAAGTCTCCTTCAAAAAATTTATATCTTTTGAGGATATCGTTGCCGTAAATTCTCCTGAGCCTGGGATTCTCATCAGTTTTTATAGTCTCAACACCGGACTGGGTGATGAGGTCATACATTCTCTGGTGCGCCAGCATAGGTATCTCAGGATTGTCCTTTACTTTTTCCACGTACTCAAGAAACGTACCCTCAAAATGACCGTTTTTTCTTTCTTCCCTGTCCTTGCGAATAATGCTGGAAATGTCTCTTCCTGCCATGTCTGTTGCCCCCTTTTCATAATACCCGGCACACTATGAACCTCATAGTTTTGCCGATTTTTTAATGAGCGCAGTTTATGATTCAAAATTGCCTTAAGTCAAACTGCGCGAATTCCATCGATAACTACCCTGATTTGTTTTAAAGTTTGCTATCGATAGTATTTAAAGCAGTTATAAAAATTGCTCACTTTTTCAAAGCTTTATATGAATGCGCAAAGGTTTTTGCATGCTTTCCTTTGCGCATTTGTATCATCTTCAATACTGTTGAAAGCATCTCTGCCTTCCATATAATTTATAAATACCACAAGGATGATGGGTCATAACGGGTAAAAAAACCCGTACAAGTCTTTAACTACGCGGCTTTCCCCTTGGAAAGAAATTTAAAGGATAACTTTAACAGTCCCTCTACTACATTTATATTATGCTCAGGGGCTTATAATGAGCGCAGTTTTAAATTCAAAATTACCTTGAGTCAAACTGTGCGAATTTCATCGACAGCTACATTGATTTAATTCTAGTTTTAAAATGTGCTGTCGATATAATGAGCGCAGTTTAAAATCGAATTCTGCGAATTTCATAGATAACTACCTTGATTTTTAAATTTTAAATTGTGTTATCTATATAATGAGCGCAGTTTTAAATTCAAAATTACCTTGAGTCAAACTGCGTGAATTTCATCGACAACTACCTTGATTTAATTCTAGTTTTAAAATATGCTAATTTCACCGGTAACTGTCTTCATTCTTTTGAGATAATTTTTTATGGATGTTCTTTTTATAAGTAACCAAAGAAGTGTTTTATTTATTTTATCATACACGCTTTAAATAAGGCACAGGCAGATTTTTCTTGTTTTTATGCTCGGGCTGAAATGCCATAATAAGTTAACCTGTTGTGCTATACCGTTTCCTGCAGAAAGGCGCTAGTTTAAACTATATAGCTGATATCCCGGTCAAAGAACTTGTAAGGCTTGTTGGAGGGCCAATCAACAGGAGGCTGCCAAATCCGGCAGCCTCCCCAGGGTCTTCTTCTATTCATCTTTTATCTCCTCAACATCCCAGGTTGCTATAACATCCGCTCCGGTGTCCAAAAGGTTTTCAAGCAGGACCTGCCCCCGGTTTACGGGTGCCTTAACGGCCAACCTTTTTATGACTTCCATGGCGTTAAATATCCGATCTTTCGGCAATTCCCTGTTTGACTTTACCGCCACTACCGGTCGGACTCCCGATAGGACCTTGACGGTGGTTGTCAGCATCCGGGTAGGATTTGTGATTTCCTTTTCCGCATAGGTAATTCCCCGTTTGCAGCCATTGCCCGCCACCTGGACCAGCTTGGAGCCGTCCGTGACCACATCCATCCTGCAGCCTATCGGACATACAATACATACCATCTTTCCCATTGCAGTCAATCCACATCCTCCTCAGGAATTTCAACGGCTATCGTCAGGTTTCCCCTGAGATTCCCGACTAGCTCCTTTTTAATTTTAACAGTTTGCATTTCTCCGGGAGTTACAATCGGCTTTCGGGTGTTCAGAATTTTTTCGCCGTCACTGTAAACAGCCACATTCACATTTCTGTATACATCGGTTGAACGGAAGAAAACCGTAATATCCCCGCTTTCACTCTTATAATCAATCGATTGGGGCACCGTATATCTCACTCTGTTGCCGGGCCGTATCACAGTTCTTGAATGGTTGGGCCCATGGAGCTTATTAACGAATAATGCGGCATTTTTACCTGCCCGCTCGCTTTCTTCCGTGACAAAATCCACAAGATCATGGACATGAACCACATTCCCGCATGCAAATATGCCCGGAACAGAGGTTTCCATGGCTTCATTCACCATCGGTCCGCCTGTCATCCCGTCCATTACGATCCCGCAGCCCTTTGAAATTTCGTTTTCGGGAAGCAGTCCAACGGAAAGTAGCACGGTATCACACTGCACAAACTCCTCGGTTCCCGGAATTGGCTTTCTGTTTTCATCGACCCTGGATACGGTAACCCCTTCAACCCGCGCTTTTCCGTGAATGCGGGTAAGTGTATGGTTAAACCTGAGAGGAATGTCAAAATCCTCAATACACTGGACGATGTTGCGGTTCAATCCCCCCGAATAGGGCATTATTTCACAGACCAGCTTTACCTCCGCACCTTCAAGGGTAAGGCGCCTTGCCATGATGAGCCCGATATCGCCCGAGCCCAGAATGACAATCTTTCTTCCCGGCATATAGCCTTCAATGTTCACAAAGCGCTGTGCCGCCCCCGCCGTGAATATTCCGGCAGGCCTTGTCCCCGGTATGTTGAGGGCCCCTCTTGTCCTTTCCCTGCAGCCCATGGCCAGGATGACCGCACGGGCCGATATTTCCATCAGTCCCTCAACCGTGTTCATTGCCCATATTCTCTTGTCCGGGGTGAGTTCCAGAACCATCGTATCGGTTCTGTATTCAATTCCAAGTTCCCTGACCCGGTCGGAAAACCTTCCGGCATACTCCGGACCTGTCAATTCCTCACCGAAGTAATGGAGGCCAAACCCGTTGTGTATGCACTGGAGAAGTATGCCTCCAAGGTCCCTGTCCCTTTCCAGGATGAGGATTCTCCCGGCACCCGCAAGCCTGGCCTGTATTGCCGCGGCAAGGCCCGCCGGCCCGCCTCCGATAACCGCTATGTCAAAATCAGCCTTTTGGTGGTATTCTTTTTCCATTTGGTCCTCCTCTACCGGGTCTTCCCCTGAAGAATAAATGACTCCCCGCCGTTTTTTGTGATGGAGGTCATGGGTTCACCCAGCTCCCTGGACAGGATCTCGGTAATCCTCGGGTAGCAGAATCCACCCTGGCATCTGCCCATACCGGCTCTTACCCTTCTTTTTACCGCATCGATGTCCCTGGCGGGAATAATCCTGTGGATCGCTTCAACGATTTCTCCCTCGGTAACCATTTCGCACCGGCAAATAACCCTCCCATATAAAGGATTTTCTTTGATTGCGGCTATTCTCTCCCGGCTATCCATTTCCCGGAATGCTCTTATTCCTTTAACTCCACCGGCAAAATCGGGCCGGGGGTCAAGCTTCAGGCCCTGCTCCTCCAAAAGCCCGCATACAAAGGTTGCTATTGCCGGAGCTGCCGTAAGGCCGGGAGAACAAATCCCCCCTACGTTGACAAAGCCTTTCTGCAGCCTGGAATTTTCAATGATGAAATCCTGCCCGCTGACAGCTCTGATCCCCGAAAATGACGTTATGATATCCCTCTGAGGAAAATTCGGCACTGATTTTCCGGCGAGCCGTACAACCTCCTCCAGACCTTCTATGGTGGTGCTCAGGTCCTCCTTGTCTTCCACTACATAGGCGTTGGGGCCTGCCAGTATATTGCCGTGGACGGTGGGGGTGACAAGCACACCCTTGCCCATGGGGCCGGGAACCTGGAACAGCACATGCCTCACAAGCTTTCCACAGTTCTTGTCCAGCAGGCAATATTCGCCTTTCCTTGCGGTGATCCGGTAATCTTCCGCCCCGGCCATGCGGCTTATTTCATCCGCATAAAGGCCTGCCGCATTCACGATATACCTTGCCTTGACGTCCCAACCGCCCGCGGAAATTTTGAAGCTCCCGTCTTCCAGCTTTTTTATCCCGGTGACTTTTCTGCCTGTAAAAAGCTGTGCACCGTTCATAACAGCATTTTCAGCCATTGCAATGTTCATCTCATAGGGAGAGGTGATTCCCGCCGCAGGCGCATAAAGAGCCGCAACGGCCGTTGGCTCCAGCTCCGGTTCCATTTCCGCAAGGATGCTGCCCGACAGAATTTCGAGCTCCCGGACACCGTTTTCAATCCCTCTTTTCAGAAGCATTTCAAGCTTCGGCACTTCACTTTCATTGAAAGCAACCACCAGGGAGCCGATCTTTTTAAAGCTGAAATCCAGTTCCCTTGAAAGGCTCTCAAACCGTTTACAGCCTTCTACATTGAGCCTGGCCATCAACGTCCCCGGTTCCGCGTCAAAGCCCGCATGAACGATGCCGCTGTTTGATTTTGAGGTACCGCACGCAGCATCCGATTCTTTTTCGATCATACACAGTTTAAGCCGGTACCGTGAAAGCTCCCGCGCAATGGAGGAGCCGACCACCCCGGCACCGATAACGGCAACATCAAACATCCTTTCTCACACCTTCTCCCATCGTAGTGACCTTTCAACAGCTCTCTTCCATCCCGAATAAAGCTGTTCGCTTTTTTCAGGATTCATCCGGGCATGGTAGATACAGTCGGTCTTCCACTTTGAAGCCACCTCTTCCATACCGGACCAAAATCCCGTTTCAATGCCCGCGAGAAAAGCTGCGCCCATGGCTGTGGTCTCAACAATATGGGGGCGGTAAACGTCCACGCCGAGAATATCCGCCTGGAACTGCATGAGAATATTGCTGACACTTGCCCCGCCATCCACCTTCAAGGATTTTAACCGGCATTTCGAATCCTCCTGCATGCACCCCAGGACATCCTTCACCTGGTACGCGATGGCCTCCAGGGCGGCCCTTGAAATATGAGCCCTGTTTGTCCCCCGTGTGAGGCCCAACAGAGCCCCTCTGGCGTACATATCCCAGTAGGGCGTTCCCAGCCCCACGAATGCCGGAACAAAATATACGCCATTGGTGTCCGCCACGGTCTCAGCCAGAAGGTCGCATTCCCTTGCCGTCTTTATCAAGCCCAGCTCATCCCTCAGCCACTGGATCACTGCCCCGCCGATAAAAATACTGCCTTCAAGGGCATACGTGACTTTCCCCTTCAGCCCCCATGCGACGGTAGTCAGAAGTCCCTTTTCCGACATCACCGGTTCCCTGCCCGTATTCATCAGCATGAAGCAGCCGGTGCCGTACGTATTTTTTACATCTCCTTCTTCAAAGCAGGTCTGGCCGAAAAGAGCGGCCTGCTGGTCACCCGCTGCGGAAGCGATGGGAATTTCGCAGCCGAAAACGGCTCTGTCGATGCAGCCGAAGATACTTGACGTGGGTTTGATTTCCGGCAGTATGTTCCGGGGGATGTCCAGCATTTCCAAAAGCTCTTCGTCCCAGTCCAGGGTGTGGATGTTGAAAAGCAAGGTGCGGGAAGCATTGGAATAATCGGTTGCATGGACCCTGCCCTTGGTAAAATTCCAGATCAGCCAGGTATCGACGGTACCGGCGAGAATGTTTCCATTCAGAGCCTCTTTCCTCACTCCTTCCACATTCTCCAGAATCCATTTGATTTTGGTGCCTGAAAAATATGCATCGGCCAGCAGGCCTGTTTTTTGCCTTATAGGCTCTGCCATGCCGTTCTGTTTTAAGTCAAGGCACATGCCGGCGGTTCTCCTGCACTGCCAGACGATGGCATTGTAGACGGGTTTTCCCGTCCTTTTGTCCCAGAGAACGACGGTTTCCCGTTGATTTGCAATGCCGACGGAAAGAATTTCGGACGGCGCTATTCCCGTCTTTTCAATGGCCGATTTCAAAACCTCAAGCTGCGTATCGTAGATTTCCGTCGGGTCATGCTCAACCCAGCCCGGATTGGGATATATCTGCCTGAATCCCTTGTTTGCAGTCCCCAGGACATTGACATTGGAATCGAATACCAGCGCCCTGGAGCTGGTGGTCCCCTGGTCGAGGGTGACAATATATTTTTTCAATGCTGTCCTCCTCCTTTTTCCAATAAATTGCGTCCCGGGCTTAAAGCAAGCAAATCCTTTGCGATCTCCTCTACAAGGTCCTCGGCCTGGGGAATAAATCCCAGCCTTTCCAGGAATCCATGGCAAACTCCCTTGTAACGGAGAATACGGGTATCCACCCCTGCCCTCCGCAGCAGTTTTCCATAGACCTCTCCCTGGATCCTTAATCCGTCAAATTCAGCCACGGCGATCAGCGTTTTGCACAAACCGCGGTGGGATTGGGCATGCATTGGGCTGATGGTCGGTTCATCGGGGTTTTCATTATTCCGGAGGTACATGCTTTCAACACCGCGCAAGGAGGTTTTCCCTTCGCCGGCAGGACGTCCCAGGGACAAACAGGGTTCAATCCGGGACCTTTGCTCTTCGCTCATCTCATAGTCTTCCAGTCTCCACGCATATTCCGGAATTTTCGTATCCGAGAGGGTGACCGCCGGATAAATCAACGCCTGATAGGCCAGCATCCGGGTTCCTTCATCCCTGTCCATGACTGTGCAGGCCGCGGCGAGGTTGCCGCCGGCGCTGTCACCGCCGATTCCTATCCGTGTTTTATCCACACCAAATTTTCCGGCATTGGCATAAATATACCCCAGCGCTCTGTAACAGTCGTTCAAACCGTTTGGATAAGGCTTTTCCGGCGCCAGCGAATAGTCAATATTGAATACCACACAATCGGCACGTTCCGCCAGCAACCTGCAAGGGTTCTCCATGAAGTACGGAGAGCCTGCGACCCAGCCTCCCCCATGAAGATAAATAAAACCCGCACGGTTCTTTTTTTCCTCCGGCTTCCGGGGCCAATGGATCCAGATACCTACCCGGTTGCCGCCGAAATCGTGCTCTTCGAAGCGGGTATGAATTTCAGCGGTGTTCATGTTGAGATTGGGAAATCCC
The DNA here is from genome assembly GCA_023424965.1 of Bacillota bacterium. Lineage (GTDB taxonomy): Bacteria > Bacillota > Clostridia > Acetivibrionales > JAFADI01 > JAFADI01. The sequence goes on along the minus strand of JAFADI010000150.1, from coordinate 8,875 downwards.
ATCAGGCTTCTTATTTCCTCAATGGTGCAGTGTCCGGCGGCACCGGAGGACATATCCGAGAAGGGGGTGGCCCTGTGCTTCAGCAGCTCCGATTCCCTGGGATCGAAATACCCGGGCCTCGGTTCGTCAGGGATGCGTTTAAGCTGGATTTCGGTTCCGTATTGTGTAAGTTTCACGGTATCCTTTTGCATTTGCATGGAGAGGCTTTGATTGTAGCGGATCATAAAAATCCTCCCTTCTGATCTCTCTCTTTATCCTATGCGGTTCAAATGGAAATAAGGTCTTTTGCATCAAAGCACAGAGAGACCGAATAGTCCCCTTCCGGCCTGGGATACTTGATCCGGGCGCTTCTCTTTTCGGCATCGAAGCAGAAGCCTTCGGGCTGTTTTTCAAGCTCGGTTTTATCCAGGTACATGGGCAGCGGCTTTCCTGCCGCTTTGATTTTTATGGGGGCCGCCTGTCCGCAGATAACCTCCAGGACGATTTCCCGGATACCGGACCGGTAGCTGCCCTCCAGGGCAAAGTGGAAGTCCGCATTTCCCTTTTTTGCCCGCACCGTCATGGTAGTCTTGCAGTAGATGCCCTTTAAATAGTCATTGCTGGTTCCGTCGTCCTCATAGAAGGTGAAGCTGCTTTCCTCCCGGGGGTCCACCAGAAGCTCAAGCCTTCCCGGCTTTTCCTTCCGGAGGTTGAGGCTGGGGGGCGTCATGGGAAGGATGGCGCCGCTTCTTATAAAGACGGGTATCTTATCCAGCGGCGTTTCCACTCCCAGGGTCTGTCCGCCGTCATATTTTTCCCTCGTATCCCAGTCATACCAGCTGCTCCCCTCCGGCAGGTAGACCTCCCTGGAAACCGCACCTTTTTCAAAGACCCCGGCCACCAGAAGGTAGGGCCCCAGCATGAAGTCGAAGCTTTCCTCATATACCCGCACATCCTGCTGGAACTCATACACCAGGGGCCGCATGACGGGAGTTCCCCTCTCCGCCGCCTGGTACATCAGTGAATACAGGTAGGGTATCAGCCGGTACCTGAATTCCAGGGCTTTCCGGATATAAGGGGTATAGGACGGATACATCCAGGGCTCCGTCACCGTATTGTCGTTGTTGGCGGAATGCAGGCAGAATCTCGGGTAAAAGACCCCATTCTGCACCCACCGGACAAGGAGCTCGGGTTCCGGTGCCGGCCCGTCAAAGCCGCCCACATCGATCCCCTGATTTGCCACCCCCGACAATCCCATTCCCAGCATGGTGGCTATATTGAATTTCAAGCTCTTCCAACTGGTGTTATTGTCTCCCGCCCAGGTCTGGGCATAGCGCTGGATTCCCGCAAATCCCGCCCGGTTTAAAATATAGGGCCGGACATGGGGCCATTCCTCCAGAACTGCCTGATAGGCCGTATATGCCATCAGGTTGGGCAGAAGGGGCCGCAAAGCTTCAACCCTGCCCTTTTCTCCTTCAAAATCGCAGACAGCGCCCGGGTCGTTGATTTCATACTCGTTGTTGTCATTCCATATGGCGGTGATCCCCAGGGAGATCAAGGCCTTTTTCAGGTGCTTCTTCCACAGCTCCCGTGCCCTGGGATTTGTGAAATCCACAAAAGAGGCCTTTCCGCCCCAGTAGCGGTCCACCTGGGGCTGGCTTCCGCCGGGATCCATGATGTATGCCCCTTGATCCTTAAACTCACCGTACAGAAAATGGGACAGCAGCATTCCGGGTTTCACGTTGGGCGACAGGGCCATGCCTTTCTCCTCCATGCGCCTGACGAATTCACCGGGATCTTTAAACCGTTGAGGATTCCAGTTAAAGACATACCGCTTTCCATCCTCCCCGGTGGTATAGCCGGAGGACATGTGAAAACCGTCGCAGGGAACGGCGTTTTTAGCAGCTTTATCGGAGAAGGACAGGATGGCTTCATCCGACTCTTTCTCCAGTTCCGTGTAAAACATGGTGGAACCCATGTAGCCCAGGGAATACAAAGGCGGAAGCACCGTCTTCCCCGTCAGGTCGGTATAGCCTTCCACCACATGTTCCATGCTGGGGCCATAGAGAAAGAACAGGTCGATGTCCCCTCCGTCGGCGCAAAAATAGCTGTACCTCTGCCAGTATCCGCTCCTCTCACACCCCATGTCAAACTCGGAGGGCCAGGAGTTGTGGTAGAACAGCCCGCAGGCCGCTTTTGTCTCCTTGTTCACCCGGAGGTAAAATGGGATGTGCTTATAGAGGGGATCTGCTTTCTCCGCATCGTAGCCCAGTGTGTCCACATTGTTCATCCGCATCCGTTTTTTTGCCTTGTTCAGGCTTCCGGTCTTTTCCCCAAAGCCGTAGAAGCAGTCCTGCTCACTGATGGATACATAGTGGTATACCCTTCCGTGGTCATCCTGCTGGTACGCCCGTTCCCTCACATCCGAAAGCACACAGACGCCTTCACTGTTATAAATGGAAATCCCAAAGGGCTGTTTTTCGACCCGCAGTTGCAGGGCCGCTGTCTTCAACTCCAGGTATTCCTCGTTTTCAACTGCTTCAGGCATATAGGGGCTGATTTTTTTCCTCTCTCCCTTGAGCAAAGGGTCCAGACGGTCCTCCCATGCGGTCATTACCAGCGTATAGGAGGCTTCCTCCGGGAAGGCCTCTTCAAATGTACAGCGAATTCTCACCAGGTCCTCTTTTAGAAAGACCACCATGAATTTGCCGCCGTCGGTATCGATCAGGAATTTTCCATCCTTTTGTGTTATGCCTGTAACCTGCTTGCTGATTTTCATCCGTTCACACCTCCATTTACTAAAACTATTTTTACCCCTTGATTCCTGTCGTCGCAATACCCTCCACAAAATACTTCTGTGCAAAAAAGAAGATGAGTACGCAAGGCAAGACCGTCAGCACGGACATGGCCATAATTTCATTCCAGTTGGCCGCCGCAGCCGTATCAAGGGACATCCTCAGGCCCAGTGCCAGGGTATACTTTTTGACGCTGTTGATATAGATCAAGGAATTGAAGAAATCGTTCCAGGTCCAGATGAACTGGAAAATGGCCGCCGAAAACAGGGCCGGTTTGCACAGGGGCAGCAGTATCCTCACCAGGATGGTAAAGGAGTTGCAGCCGTCAATGGTCGCCGACTCATCAAGCTCCCTCGGAAGCCCTCTGAAAAACTGCACCAGCATGAATATGAAAAAGGGATAGCAGGCAAAAAGCGCCGGTACGGTGAAGGGCAGGTAGCTGTTCAGCCAGTCGAAGTTTTTAAATAATATGTACCTTGGAATGATGATGACGGCATTGGGCAGCATGAGGCTGGAAATCATCAGCGCAAACAAGGTCTTCTTCAGCGGAAACTTAAACCTGGCAAAGCCATATGCAACCAGGGTACTCGATATGAGCGTAAAGAGCACCACGGGAATTACAAGCTTAAAGGTATTTAGAAAGAACACCCCGAAGCTGAACTGGCCGCTTCCCTTCCAGCCGTTGGTGTAGGAGTCCCAGATAATTTTTTGGGGAAACAGTGCCAGAGAGCCGAAGATTTCTTCATTGGGCTTGAAGGAAGAAAAAAACAGCCAGATCAAGGGATAGATCATGATAATGCCGAAAGCGGTGAGCAGGACATAGGTCATTGAGTTTTGCAGCACGCCGTTTTTCTTCCTCATCAGAAGTCACCTCCATCCTCATAATGTGTCCATGAAGCCGATGATTTGAAGGTCAGTGCCGTAAACGCCATGATGATGATGAACAATACCCAGGATAAGGCCGACGCATATCCCATTTTGAAGAACAGGAAGCCTTCATCATACAGTTTCATCGCGTATAAATAGGTTGCCTTCATCGGTCCGCCGTTTGTTATGACAAACGCCCCGGTAAAGTCCTGGAAGGCATTTACCATCTGCATGATGAGGTTGAAGAAAATGATGGGCGTCAGAAGGGGTATGGTGAGGGTGAAAAACATTCTGAGCTTTGAGGCCCCGTCAACCCTGCCTGCTTCGTACAGCTCCTGGGGAATCTGCTTCAATCCCGCCAGGAAAAGCACCATGGATGACCCGAACTGCCACACCGTCAGAAGGCTGATGGAGAATAAGGCAATGCCTGGGTCGCTGAGCCATCCCACCGGAGGTATTTTTACATAGCCAAGAATCCGGTTGACCAGGCCGTCCTCCAGAAAAAGAAACCGCCATAATACAGCTACGGCAACGCTTCCGCCGAGGATCGACGGGAGATAGTACACGGTCCTGAAAAAGTTTACGTATTTGAGCCTTATATTCAGTATCATCGCTACAAGCAATGCAAATGCCAGTTTCATGGGTACGGACATAAAAACATAATAGAGCGTGACCTTGAGGGAATTAAAGAATTGCTCGTCCTTTGAAAACAATTCAATATAATTTTTCAGTCCGGTAAAGGACGGTGACGCCGTCAGGCTGTAATCCGTAAAGGAGTACAGAAAGGAGGATATGAAGGGATACAGCTGGAACACCAGGAAGCCTAAAATCCAGGGGGTTATGTACAGAAGGCCGATATATTGCTTTTTATTGCTTTTTCCTATTAGCGCACTGCTTTTCATTGTTATCAACCAACTTTCCGAAAGCTGTTTTTTTAAAGGATAGGGTGCCGCCATTGTGGCAACACCCCGTCATTTTGCTTCATTATAGAAGTATTTGTGGCTATTTCTTTGCCTTGAGTGCATTGAGTTTGTCTGTTATGCTCTTGGTAAGCTCATCCGCCCCCTGTTCAGGTGTTATCCTGCCAAACACCACCTTGGAGTTGACGTCCTTTGTAATTTCAGCAATTTCGCTGTTGTTAATAATGAGGGGTACCGGAGGTGCAGGATTCTTCAATGTGGTCTCAACCATGGCAACAATATCCTTGTCCAGAGCATTGGCGTCCACCAGGGCTTTCCTCGAAGCCGCGGATGCAGGGATCGACCGCTGGTCCTTAAGAATTATTGCCGCATCCTTGTCGTTCAGCATCCAGTCGGCAAACCTTACAGCCTCCTGTGAATTTGCCGACTTTTTATTTACGGAAAGCAGCATGGATGGCTTGTAGGATGTGGACAGGTCTTTCCCGCCCCTCACGGTGATAGCGGCTCCAACCGTATAGTTTTCAGGCTTGATTGCAGGCTTGTACACGCCGATCATACCCGACCAGTCCTGAACCATGCCTACCTGCCCGTTGATCAATTTGGGATAGGTTGCAAGATTGTTGCCCAGAGCCGCCACCTCTCCGAACGGAGCCGCACCACCGCTGCCGAACAGGTCCTTCATGGTTTTAAACATATCGGTAAGCTCTTCTTTGCTGACCGCCAGTGTGAAATCGTCGGTTAACCAATACTTGCCGGTTTTACCGCGCAAATAGTCCGTCACATAGTTTATCTGCAGGTGTACCGGAGGAAGCATCAGCAAGTAGGAGTCCTTGTCCTTGTCGTGGATCTTCTTCCCCTCTTCAACGATATCTTCCCAGGTCCATTCTTTATCCAGCGGAAGATTGTATTTCTGCATGAAGGCCTTGTTCATCTGAACTCCGAACCCGTTAATACCCATGGGCAACCCGATCACAATACCGTTGGTGGTACAGAAGCCCTGAAGGACTTTGGGGTCAAACTGCGACATATCAATGTTTTTTTCGCTGCCGAAGTCCACAAAATTTTCCTTTTGCGCCCCAAGCTGTATGTTCCAGATGGGGTCGATCTGAATCAAATCGGGAGCCGAACCTCCTGCTAGCTGGGTCATAAGCTTCTGCTGGTAGCCTTCATACCCACCGTATTCACCTTCGATGGTAATGTTGGGATTTTTTTCTTTATAAGCATTGATGGCATCCAGTGTCGCCTTATGGCGCGCATCGCCGCCCCACCAGGTAAATCTCATCGTAACCGGTTTTCCGGTTTCAGGTGCCTTTACATCCGCTTCCTGTTTTGCAGGTTGGGCGGGTTCGGTCTTTTTGTCCGTCTGCGAACCGCAGCCGGCAAAAGAACCTGTCAAAAGCACCGCCACGCAAATACTGCTTAACACCCTAGCAAGTTTGTTCATTGATTGATTCCTCCTTTAAAATATTTCGTTCCCGCGAAATCCTTCTCCGGGTTGTTTCTATGAGTGCCCGGAATGGTTTCAACGGGATGCCTACATATTCAATTATAGTGAGATTCCATTTTTCATACAGACATCTGGACTGACATTACATATCAAGGATTGAGCACTGTGGAACGGCGTACAAAAAAATATATCTTTTATTGATATTATAATTCAATAATTGGCAAGTGGTAAATAAACCGGGGCTTCTTCTGAAAATTCCATTTCATCCGGACAACTTAAAATGTATAATAAAATTAATGCTGGTAATTTGGGAGGCAAACATGTACAAGCTCTTGGTCGCAGACGATGAATATGAGATCCGCAACGGACTATGCAGGTTTTTCCCCTGGAAGGAGATAGGCTTTGAAGTGGCAGGACAGGCGGAAAACGGCAAGCAAGCCCTTGAGTTCCTTCAGAAGAATACCGCAGATGTAATCCTCTGCGATATCATCATGCCTGTCATGACCGGCCTGGAGGTGGCCAAAGCACTGCACGCCTCCAAATCCACGGTGAAAGTGATCTTTCTAAGCGGTTACAAGGATTTTGAATATGCTCAAAAAGCCCTTGAATACGGCGTTAACAGCTACATCTTGAAGTCAACGGATTATAACGAGCTTATCCGGGTTTTTTCAAAGGTAAAAAGTGATCTGGATGAAGCAAACAAAACAAGTCCCCAGGCGACAGCTTTAAATGCCAAAACGGAAAGCGAAATGAACTTCAACGAGAAGATAATAACCATTATAAAAAAATATGTTGAGGAGCACTTCAGGGATGTCACCCTTGAGGATCTTACCAAACAGGTTCATATGAACCCCGACTATATAAGCAAATTTTTCAAGCAGAAAACCGGCCAGAATTTCTCCGATTACCTCATCGAAGTGAGGATGAAAAAAGCGGCCCGCCTCCTGGATGAGGTGCAGTACAAAACCTATGAAATAAGCGATATGGTAGGTTACAGCAATTCCTTCAATTTTACCCGTACCTTTAAAAGCTATTTTGGTATGAGCCCCAGAGAGTACCGGAATAAAAAAGGCCCGATTAAAAGTGCCAGCCAGGATGTGTAAGCCTCATGAGAAGAAAATTCTTCGTTAAAAACCTCATATTGCTCATGGTACCGCTGCTGATCCCCCTGGTGGTCCTGGGCACCTTTTCCATCACCATCACCCAGGGGTTTATAAGGAATGATATCGACAACAGCAATATGAAAATGCTGACCCAGACAAAGGAAACCGTCGAACTGATATTTAATGAGCTGGATTCCCTGAGCATCAACTTTGAACTGAATCCTTCGGTGATTGTAAAGATGAAGAGCCTTCTGGAAGGAAACTCAAACAATTATGAGGACCTGAGTACGCTGGACGCAGTGATGAATTTGATGAATCCTCCGGCAAACTCCAAGCCTTATATTCAATCCTTTTATATTTATTACGAAAACTACAAACAGAATTTTTTTGTTTCCAATCAGGGAATTGCCAATCTGGACAGCTTTATCGACAGGTCCTGGTATGACAGCTTTATGTCCAACAGCCGGAACGAGGATATATGGATCGAGACGCGAAACAGCAAAGCCTACAGTTTTGAAGACGAAGGCACAAGAGTGATCACGTTGTACAAAAAGCTCCGCTCCCCCGGCTCAGCCAAGCCGGACGGCGTAATCGTCATGAATATTAAAAGGGACTATATCGAAAACATTCTCAAAGGGCTGGTGTCCTACATGGACCATTCCATTCTCATTTCCGGTGAAAATAATTCCGTCGTGTTGGGAACGGTCAACAGCCTGGATAACGATGAAATTGATATAAACAAAATCACCTCAAACCCGTTAAGCTTTTTTGAATTCAAATCCGATAAAAATTCCTATATGGTTTCGCAAATTAAATCCGGCAGGTACCAGCTGAATTACATTTCCATCATCCCCAGAAGCTCCCTGTACCGGGTCCCCATACAACTGGTTTATATCACCATCCTGCTGTTGGCGCTGTCATTTCTTCTGGGAATGGTCCTATCCTACTATGTCACCAAAAGAAATCAAGCCAACCTAAACAGGATCATTTCGACCTTCGAATCGGCTGAAAAAGGAGAAGCCCTTCCCGAACTGCCTTCACGCGTAAAAGATGAATACGGCTTCATCCTGCAGAATATCATCAAAACCTTCCTGGAGCAGAGTTATCTGAAGGTCCAGCTTTCCGAAAAGAAATACAGGCTCAAGGCCACTGAAATGATGGCACTCCAGTCTCAAATCAACCCTCACTTTTTATTCAACACCCTCAAGACCATGTTCTGGAAATCCATCGCATTGACAGGAGAGCAAAATGAAATGAGCCGGATGATCGAGCACCTGTCGGGCATTTTGCACTATTCCCTGGGAAGTCCTGAAGAGGAAGTGCCTCTTGCTGAAGAAATCAGGAACACGCAGAGTTATATCGAAATACAAAAAATACGCTACAAGGATAAGTTCGGCGTAATATGGCAGTATGACGATGCACTGGCTCAATATAAAGTCATGAAGCTCTTTCTGCAGCCCTTTATCGAAAACTGCATCTACCACGGAATAAAAGAAAAGGAAGGCTCCAGCTACATCAAAATTAAAATAAACCTGGTCAAATCGACGCTGAGAATAGCAATCATCGACAACGGGCTGGGCATTCACTGGAAAACTCTAGAAAAAACAAAGATGAAGCTGGTAGAAGACGGAGAATATTTAGAGCACATCGGCATGCTCAACACAAGCAAACGGTTGAAGCTGATGTACGGCGATGCCTATGGCATAAAAATAAGAAGCAAGCTTCATTGGGGAACGGTGGTTTACATCCATATTCCCGTCACAA
>JAFADI010000095.1 GCA_023424965.1 Bacillota bacterium | reverse complement strand
TGTTCCCGTTACTTTATTTAAAGGTTAATTTTTCATAGCATTTGAATAACTCCAACCCAGGACTATTGAGTTCGAGATCTACATCACCAATAAAAGTAAATCCGCATTTTTCGTATAGCTTAATGGCTGGTACGTTATTAACTGTTACATCAAGACGAATTGCCTTGCATCCCCGATTATACGCATATTCATCTGCAAATTTCAAAAGCTCTAATGCAATTCCAGATTTAAGATAGTCAGGATGAACAGCAAGTGTATGTATAACTAATACCTCCGAATCATCAGCAGACACGTCCCATTGCAATTTTGAGTATGCCTCTGGCTGACAGTTATTTAAAATAATTGTTCCGATAATCCGCTCTCCATCCTTGGCAATAAAGATAGTTTCAGCTATGATGCCATCGAATGCAGTTTCTTTATTTGGATAAATATGCTTTTTCCAACAAGGATAATTTGTACCGGCTTCAACAAGAGCATCTATAAGTGTATCATATAATTCGATTATACCTTCCAAATCATTCATTTTTCCTGGTAATATCACTGGCTCCGTTAGTTTCACTTTTCTTTGCCCCCGGATCATAATATATTAGTACCTGCTAAATGTGAAAAAATAACCAAAACGCTTGCTTGATTTAAAATTATCGTGCTTGCATGCTTTTTTACATGCTCTTGTGCTAAAGTTATATCCCCCATCTTATAGCAAATAAGGCCAATATCAAGAAACTTTCACGGATACCCTGTAACAATTATCTTGACTGGCCGGGGTGATCCCTTGACAATAAAGGCTTCAGCATTGTAAAGTGGGAATGCGAAGTAATTATCATGCTCATAATGCATACATGCTTTATGAACCTAATTGTTTTGAAGATGTTTTGCCTTAACTAATTCAATTGCCTCTTTTCCGGTCATGTGTTCAATCGTAAGCTCTATCATACACACAAGGCTAAGCCCCTTTTCAATTTCCTGCAAACGGCCTTGTTCATGGTCAGGGGAATATCTTGCAGCCAAAATTTCAAGAGCATTGCGTTTCTCATCTTCATTGTCTAAAATACGAGCTTTTCCAAAAACAATAACACTGCGAAAGTATGTGGTATATTTCTCCGGCACTATCTGATCTTTATCAACTACACAAAAGGAAACCTTTTCATTTCTGGCAATAGCGTCCAGTTTATGGCCTGCTTTGGCACAATGAAAGAAAATCTTATTGTCATGGTATACATAGCTAAGCGGAACAGCATAGGGATAACCATCCTCTCCGGATACAGCCAATACGCCCGATGTTCCACGATTCAAGACCTGAATATTTTCCTCGAAGGATAAAACCTGTTTTTGGCGACGCATTTCTCTAAACATATAGACACCCCTTTCATAAATAAAACAATAAAACGCCTGACATTCATTCCTTCAATGGCCTAACGGAATGAATAAAAGACGTTTACCCGGCGGCAAATTCAATGTGAAGTATACCATAAAAACATGAATTTTTCCACCATCACAGAAAAAACTGCAGGACGGCACTTATAGTATCTCCCATAAACCCCATTAAAGCATAGTTATTTCCGGCCAGAGTGCCGGCGCTCCTTGGTAAATGTGTCTTGAGCACACTCCGAACAAATTTTTCATATTATGTAGTGTAGTCAATAAACCACAACGACACGGAAAGGCGGGTTATTTATGGCAGATGACAGAGGCGGCTGTGGCTGCAACAATGGAGGATTCGACGGTTTTGGATCCGAGTGGATATGGATTATTATACTCATAATCATCATATGCTGCTTCAGTGGCGGCTTTGGAGGTTTTGGCTGGAAAAACTAAGCCCCGTTGAGCAATAATGCCGGATCCATTCCTTAATACCTTGACAGGTTCATCCCTGTCAAGGTATTTGATTTATGGGCCATTTGCGGAGCAAATCCGGCCAGAAGCGATGGGGTTTGATGCCCGGTCGCTTTTATTTTCAGCACGCATTTTAAGGTTATATTACTGCCGCATCAAATTACCCATTATTTACATAACTTCATGTTGCATAAATTTTAGCAACTTGTCTAAATTATTAATGATGTTCCAAATCTCATATAAGCGAGGTGATATTGTGTCCAGAAGTAAGAATACTGTTTTTGCAAACATGAAACAAAGCGTAGCAAAAGAGGTTGGAGTTAACCTGAAACAGGGTTATAACGGTGACTTGACATCTTGGGAGGCTGGCAAAATAGGCGGAAGAATAACGCAAAAAGTTTTCGAGGCATATACTTCTAATCGATAGTTCTTCCTTCAACAGCGCCTTTGGCTAAAGGCGCTGTTTTAATGCCCGGATTTGTGCCGCTTAAAAGCATAAATAAAGAGAATTACCGCTTGAAGCAATTCTCTTCCCATTTCCAAGTCTATTCATTTTTAATTTACACAGTGCTGTCACAGCCCCCCGGATGCCCTACTGTGGCTCTGCCGAATCTTGACAATATGGGTCCTAAAAAAACAATGGAAGATCTCATCTCAACAGCATACTCCTCAGGGACCGTTGTGCTGTTTATACCGGACGAGTCTATAATTATCGTATTCCCTTCGACCTCAATGCTGCAGCCTATTTTTCTCAAAATTTCAAGCATTATTTCAACATCTTTCAGCCTGGGACAGTTTTTTATAACGTTGGAACCTCCATTCAACACCGCTGCCGCAAGGATAGGAAGCACTGCATTTTTTGAACCGTCTACAACAATTTCACCCTTTAACTTCTGCCCGCCGGTTATGACCAACCTACTCATCTAAACACCTCCGCTGACCATAGGCTACATTATTATTGTATGCTGGGTCTACAAAAGTGTTACTTTGGACCTCAAGGGCTTATTTGCGGGAGGCCTTCAGCTCCTGTACGATGGAATAGATTTTTTCCGTGGCATTGGTAATTCCCGCTTTTCTGGCATTCCTCGACATTTTGGACAGCTGTTCCCTGTTTTTCAGGAGATCCATCACTTGATTGTAAAGGATGTGCCCGTTTAAATCTTTTTCCAGGATGACCACCGCCGCCCCCTGCTCCTCCAGAGCTCTTGCATTATGCTCCTGGTGGTTTGCCGTTACATAGGGCGATGGAATGATGACGGATGGAACGCCCATTGCCGTCAGCTCTCCGATGGTTATGGCCCCGGCTCTGCAGATCATCAGGTCTGCGGCAGCCATGACATCACCCATGTTGAAAATGTAGGGGACAACATTTACCGCCGGCAGCTTATTTCCGCCCATCCTGCCGTTTATTTTTTCAAACTGGGCCTCCCCGGTGGCAAAAATCGCATGAAAATCCGTGCTCTTATGATGCTTCAAGAGCATTTCGGCGGCGGACTCATTGATTCTTTCCGCACCTCTGCTGCCACCGAAAACCACCACCAGCGGAGCTTCGTGAGGAATACCCAGCTTCCTCCTGGCTGTGGCCCTGTCGGCCTGCAGGATCTCCGCCCTGATGGGATTTCCCGTCAAAACAAGATTCTTTGCACTTTTGAAATATCCCGTCGATTCTTTAAAGCTGATGGCAACCGCATCCACAAATCTTGCCAGCAGCCTGTTTGTCACACCCGGAAAGGCGTTTTGCTCGTGAATCACCGTGGGTATGCTCATCAACGCGGCGTTAAAAACCACCGGTCCGCACACATAACCGCCTGTTCCTATGACGATATCGGGCTTGAATTTGCGCAGCACGCTCCTGGCTTCAAAAATGCCCTGGAACAATTCTTTCACCGCTACCAGCGTATCCAGGGAAAGCCTTCTCACAAAGCCTCTCACCCGGATGGTTTTCAGTTCAAAACCCTCCCTGGGAACCAGCTTTGTCTCAAGGCCCTTTTGTGTACCCACAAAGATTATTTCGGCATCAGGATCCTTTTGCTGAATATATTTTGCAATGGTCAACCCGGGGTTTATATGCCCTGCGGTTCCCCCTCCGGTAATTAAGACTCTCACAACCGTTCACCTCATATTCTTTCATAGTTTGCATACCTTGAGATGTTCAACAAAATTCCAACGCCAAACATTAAGAATATCAAAGATGTCCCCCCATAGCTAAAAAACGGAAGCGGCATACCTGTTACAGGCATGGAAGAGGTAACTACCGCAACATTGATCAGTACCTGGACTCCCACAAGGGAGGTAATTCCAACGGCCATCAAGCTGCCGAAAACATCCGGCGCATTGATGGAAACCTTAATGCCTCTCCAGATGAAGATAAGGAAAAGGGTCAGAACCGCCACCACTCCGATAAAACCAAGTTCCTCCGACAGGATGGAAAATATGAAATCGTTGTGGGGCTCAGGGATGTAAAGAAACTTTTGCAGGCTGTGCCCCAGGCCCCTTCCGAAAAGTCCTCCGGAGCCGATGGCATAGAGTGACTGTACCACCTGCCAGCCATCCCCCTGTAGATCTTTCCATGGGTCTAAAAAAGAAGTTACCCTGGCAAGCCTGTATTCCGAAGTTACTACCGCCGCCACCAGCGCTGCGGCCGCGGGAAGGGAAAGCGCCACAAAGTGTCTGATTCTCGCTCCCGCATTGAACAATATGATGCAGGCAACGGAAGCAATAAGAATTGTACCGCTCAGGTGGGGCTCCAGAATCAACAGGATTGCAAACACACCGATAAGCAGAAGATAGGGAACCAGGCCCTTAAAAAAATACTGAAGCTGGTCCTTCCGCTTGGATAAGCTGTAAGAAAAGAAAATAATTACGGCAAGCTTTGCTATTTCCGAAGGCTGAAAATGCAGCGGTCCTATATAAAACCACCGCCACGCCCCGTTGATCTTGCTTCCGATGCCCGGAATACGGACAAGGATGAGCAGTATGATGCTTACAACCAGCAGCAGTGAGGACCATTTCCCCAACTTTTTATAGTCGATCTGCATGGTGACAAACATGACCAAAAGGCCCAATCCGGCCGAAATCAACTGCTGCTTGAGGAAATAATAGGTATCCTGCATGTAGTTGTATGCATAAGCCGCACTGGCGCTGAACACCATGATAATGCCCAGGGAAAGCAGCACCAGTACCGTAGTGAATATCCAGAAATCAAAAGGTTTTTTTGCAGTCATATTAACCTCCATGCCCCAGATGCGCCAAGTGAATTGCCGCACCTGGCTCCTGGGGTTAATCCAATTCAATGCACCTGCGGTGCATGCTTTCCGGACACAGGTCCTTCAAGCTATTCTCCATGTCCCCGGTATGTGGGTTGATTTAAAAAAACCTGCATCTTAAAGCGGCAAAGCCCAGCAGGCAACAGATCACCGTGGCAATCAGGAACGCCCACACCACGCTTGTTTCCTTCCAGCCGGACAGTTCAAAATGATGGTGCAGCGGCGCCATTTTCAAGATTCTTTTGCCTCTTAATTTAAAAGAGCCTACCTGCAGGATTACCGACAAGGCTTCGATCACATAGATGGCCCCTACAATGATGATAAAAAGAGGCATCTTCATCATAACCGCGATGGCTCCCACGGCTCCGCCCAGTGCGAGGGCGCCCGTATCTCCCATGAAGACCCTGGCGGGATGAACATTGAATACCAGGAATCCCAGGCAGCCTCCGGCGATGATGGAAGAAAACACCTTGATATAGTCCCATTCACTCCGCATCATGGCCGCCACGGTGAAGAAAAGCACCACCACCAGGGTTATGCTGGCCGCAAGGCCATCAAGGCCGTCGGTAATGTTTACCGAATTTGTAACAGCAATCAGCACAAAGACGGTAAAAGGGACAAAAAGCCATACAAGGTCGATGGTTGCATCAATCCCCAGGAACGGAATGATGATGTCGGTGCCCACATCGGTGTACCGGTCCACATACAGGGCAAACAGCGCGGCGATGATCAGCAGTCCCGACATTTTCTGTCCCGCATAAAGACCGTCCTTGCGTTTCTTCACAGCCTTGATGAAATCATCGATAAAGCCGATGGCTCCAAAACCGAATGTTACAAAAACCAGGGGCAATATTCTTATATCACTGAATGCATAATAAACCGAAACCAGCAGCAGGGGGATGAGAAATATCACGCCCCCCATGGTGGGTGTTCCGGTTTTCTTGAAATGAGTTGCAGGACCGTCATCCCTCACGGTCTGACCGAACTTCAGCCGGGTCAGCACCGGTATCAGGATGGGGCCGCTGATCAGCGCCAATATGAGGGTGACGGAAAAGGCCAGCACCTGTATGGAAACATTCATTGTCAAATTCAATTTTCTCTCTCCTAAAGGGATTTAAAATATTCCTTCCAGTTTTAAAACAATTTATTTTACATCCTCAGATTCCGCTTGTCAAACCCTCGACGATCTCTTCCATCTTCATTCCCCGGGAGCCCTTCACCAGCAGAACATCCCCATCCTTCACCCTATCCTTTAAAAAGTGCAGGGCCTGGAAGTTGGTTTCGAAGGAGAACACGCTGCTGCGGTCAGCTCCTGCTTCAACGGCTCCTTGCGCGATATGTGCCCCGTTCTCCCCTACAGTAATAATATATTTTATTCCTTGTAAAAATGCAAATTTCCCCACATCCCGATGAGCTTTGGGAGCCCAATCGCCCATTTCCAGCATGTCTCCCAGAACGGCAAAAGTTCTGACTCCTTCTCCCACATCCTTCAAAACGCTGATGGCCGCCTCCATGGATTGAGGGCTGGCGTTGTAGGCATCGTTGATGATTTTGAATCCATGGTGGGATAGGATGTTGAGCCTCATTTTACCCGGGCTGAATTGGGCAATGCCCTTCAAAACAATCTCTATGGGGAGCTTCAGTTCCAGGCCTACCGCAATTGCTGCCAGGGCATTGTATACGTTATGTATCCCCGGTACCGGTACCTGCACCTTGTATTCCCGGCTTCCGATGGATATTTCAAAGAAAGTACCCTGTTCCCCACGGGATTCCACATTGTATGCCTGGTAATCGTGACCTTCTTCAATGCCATAGAATACCGTGCGCACCTTGAGAAAATCCTTCAGGCCGTGGAGCAGGGGATCATCCCCGTTTAATACCAGCAGCCCGCCGCTTTTCAGTCCTTCCAGTATCTCCATTTTCGCTTTGAGTATGTTTTGTCTTGAGCCCAGCTTCTCGATATGTGCCATGCCGATATTGGTTATAACTGCAATGTCCGGTTTGACGATATTGGTCAGCCGACTGATCTCCCCGAAGCCGCTCATGCCCATTTCGATGACCCCTGCTTCGTGGGTGCGGTCCAGGTTGAACAGGGTCAGGGGAAGGCCGATCTCGTTGTTGAAATTCCCTTCTGTCCGCAAAACGTTGCTGGCCTGTCTGAGAACGCTCCAGATCATGTCCTTGGTGCTCGTTTTCCCCACACTGCCCGTTACGGCCACAAAGGGAATGGGAAATTTATTTTTGTAGTAAGCTGAAATGGCACCCAAAGCTTTTAAGGTATCTCCCACTTTTATGACGGTTTTCCCGGAGACCGGTTCCATGTCTTTATGGGTGAGAGCAGCCACCGCCCCTGCTTCCAGGGAGCCGGCCACAAAATCGTGCCCGTCGAACCGCTCTCCGGCAATGGGGATGAACAGGTCACCGCCGCTTATTTTTCTCGAATCCGTTGAAATTCCTGAAACTTTCGTTTCAAGGCTGCCACAGATCAATTCTCCGCCCGCAGCACAAACAATATCCTTGCAAGTAAGTTGTTCCATGCATCGACCTCCCTATTTCACTCTCTTATCCCTCTTAATATTTCATCTACAACTTCTCTCTCGTCAAAATGGATGGTTTTGTCCTTAAAGATCTGGTATGTTTCATGGCCCTTCCCCGCAAGGACGATAATATCATTCTTCTGTGCCTGCTCAATTGAATAGCGGATGGCTTCACGGCGGTCTACGATGGTTATATAAGAGGCCCCGGAATTTTTGATGCCCCCTTCGATGTCCTCAATGATGGTAGCCGGTTCCTCGGTTCTGGGGTTATCGGAGGTGATGATGGTGAAATCCGCCAGTACCCCTGAAATTTCGCCCATAATGGGCCTCTTGGTCTTATCCCTGTCTCCCCCGCATCCGAACATGCAGACCACCCGGCCCGGCGCATAGCTTTTGACGGTCTTGAGTATGTTCTCAAGGCTGTCGGGAGTATGGGCATAGTCGATGATGATGGTGAAATCCTTTCCGGCGTGAACTACTTCGGCCCTTCCGGGAACGCTGACATGAAGCAGCCCCTGCTTTATATCCTCCAGGGGTATTCCCATGATGGAACAGGCCCCGATGGCACACATGGCATTGTATACGCTGAAGCGTCCGGGTATATTGACTTTCATATCCCCTTCGCCCCAGGGAGTATGGACCTTGAATTCCACGCTGCCGGGATGGGTCACAATGTCATAGGCTTTAATGTCGGCCTCATTGTCAATGCCCATGGTATATAACGGGCATTCCGCTCTTTTTACGACCTCCCGCCCATATTCGTTGTCGATGTTCACAAGCCCCTGTTTACACAGTTTGAAAAGCTTTATTTTGGCATTCAGATAGTTCTCAAAGGTTTCATGAAAATCCAGATGATCCCTGGAAAGGTTGGTAAAAATGCCGATGTCAAAATCGCTTCCGCTGACCCGGTGCAGGTCCAGGGCATGGGAGGAAACCTCCATGACAACACCGTCCACTTTCTTTTCCACCATCTCTGCAAAAAGCGCCTGCAGGTCATAGGACTCCGGTGTGGTCCTCTCCGCCGGCAAAACCTCACTGCCGATGCTGTTCACAATGGTGCCGATAAGGCCCACCTTCTTGTTTGCAGCCTCCAATATGGCCTTGATCATATAGGTGGTGGTGGTTTTTCCCTTGGTGCCCGTGACACCAACCAGCTCAAACTTTCCGGAGGGATTGCCGAAAAACCGGCTGGCCATCAGGGCGGTGGCAAACCTTGTATCCTTTACCCTTATGACTGTAATATCCTCTCCCGCCTCCACGCTTTTCTGCACAAGAAGGGCCCTGGCCCCATTCTGTACGGCCATGGGGATGAAATCGTGTCCGTCCGCTTTAAAACCCTGGATGCACGTAAACATCGACCCATTTTTCACTTTTCTCGAATCATAGGCAATGTTTTCAATCTCTATGTCGATATTCCCCTTCACATCCACGATATCCATTCCCTTGATCAATTCCTTCAGCAACATCTTAAACCCTCCCGTATTTTAAAATTTTATAGCTTCGTCAAAGTAATATTTCAGTCCCTTTACTCCGTATCCAGGTGCCTGAACTCCGTGGTGATGATGGAGCCTTTCGGCACCTCGGTTCCCGCCTTCTGGCTCTGGCTGATGGCAATGCCCAGACCATTGGCTTTTATGTTGAGGCCCGCATCCTGAAGGGCCTGGGTCGCTTCATAGACATTTTTGTTTATGAGGTCCGGAACCCTGGCCATTACCGTCTGAGCCCCTTTATTGGTGTACAGGATGACCACGGACTTCTGCGGGACGCTTGCATTGGGCTTTGGCATCTGGTCCGCAACAGTACCTGTATTATTCCCATTTCCTTCTATTTTATATGCCAGCCCGAATTCTGCAAGAGCTTTCTTTGCATCCTCGATGCTCTTGTTCCTCACATCCGGCACATAGACTTCCTGCAGCATGGAATTCTTATCCTGCTCCGTATACCTGCGCTCCACACCCATGTAGTTCAGCACGTCCTCCACCAGCTTTCCCGCCACAGGAGCGCCGATGACACCTCCGGTGTGGGGATAGACATTGGGATGGTCAAGAATGATCAGTGCGCATACGACAGGATTGTCGGCAGGTGCAAAAGCAGAGAAGGATGCGATATACCTTCCCTTGGTTTTGGTTTCGGTGGTCTCCGACGTACCCGTCTTACCTGCAACCCGGTACCCTTTGACATAGGCATTTTTACCGGTGCCGATGGATACAACCCCTTCCAGGATGGTCTTCAATTCGTCGGAGGTCTTTTTGGAAATGACATTGCGCACCACCTCAGGCTCAATCTTTTTGACAATATTTCCTTCCTGGTCGGTGATTTCCTTTACCAGATGGGGCTTCATGAGCTTACCCCCGTTGGCAATGGCCCCATAGGCAGTGATAAGCTGTATGGGAGTAATTTGAAAACGCTGTCCGAAAGACGCCG
This sequence comes from Bacillota bacterium, assembly GCA_023424965.1. Classification (GTDB taxonomy): domain Bacteria; phylum Bacillota; class Clostridia; order Acetivibrionales; family JAFADI01; genus JAFADI01. The sequence goes on along the minus strand of JAFADI010000095.1, from coordinate 87,085 downwards.
CCGCCATATCCACTTCCGTAGGGCGTTTGTGGAAGATGCTCTGGGCCTCTCCGGGCAGGTCGATTCCTGTTTTCTCCATGAATCCGAAGGCCTTCACGTATTTGTAAAACCTGTCAACCCCCAGGCTCTGGGCCACCCTGACAAACACAGGATTGCAGGAGTTATATACACCCTCTGTAAAGGTTTCGTTGCCGTGGGCATTGGGCTTCCAACAGTTGATGGGCCATCCCCCCACAGTAACCGTAACGTCGGTTACAGGGCTGTCGGGCCTCACCACATTTTCCTCCAGTCCTGCGGAAGAAGTAATGGCTTTAAAGGTGGAACCCGGTTCATAGGTATCCACAACGGCCTTGTTCCTCCACACCGTTTCCTGTAGCATTTTAATGCCTTCCTGGGTGTTTCCCTTCCAGGTGGCAGGATCCACGCCGGGAGGGGGCGCCGTGGGATTGTTGAGGTCAAAGTCGGGCTTTGATGCCATGGCAAGGATCTCCCCGCTTCTGGGGTCCATGACAATGGCTGCGGCACCATTTAAAACCTTATTGTCGTCAATGGCTTTTTCAAGAGCTTTTTCCGCAAAATGCTGGACCGCTTCATCAATGGTCAGCACCACATTCAAACCGTCCTGGGCATCAATGTGCCGCTCTTCTTTAAAAGGCATACCCCTTCCCTTGGCATCCACTTCACTCAGTATCTTGCCGGGAACCCCCTTCAGGTACTGCTCCATCATGGCCTCAATCCCATCAAGGCCCTGGTTGTCTGACCCTGTGAAGCCTATCACGTGGGCGGCGAGGTTTCTGTTGGGGTAAAAACGCTTCGTATCTTCATCCACGTAAATGCCCGCCAGCTTTTCTTCCTGCTTCCAGGCCCTGATCTGGTCGCCGATCTCCTTGTCGACCTTCCGCTGGATGATTTCATACCTGCTGGACGCCTTCACTTTTTTTGCGACCTTTTCCCTGTCCAGCTTGAGAATTTCCGCCAGTTTGTCGGCGATGGCTTCGGAGTCCTTCTTTGAGCTCTTTATTTCCTGGGGATTCACGGAGATGGTTTCCACCGACGCACTGATGGCCAGCTCCTTCCCATTCCTGTCTGTAATGGAGCCCCGGATGGGACTGATCACCCTGCCCCTGGTATGCTGTTCAAAGGCATCCTTCTGAAGCTCTTCACCATTGACGATCTGAATCCACCCGACCCTCACGACCATGGCCGTCATCAACATGGAAAAAATCACAAGCGTGGCAAGCAGTCTCTTCTTTACATTCAAACCCGGTCCAGCCAATGTCAGTCCCCCTTCACTATGAAAAAAGACCATAGACTTTATAAAACCCCATTTAGGTTTTACATTCATCCACAGTCTATCATTTCTATATTATACATTACACTTGATTTACAGAACACTTTTATGACCTGCGCAGCCATTAATATAAAAACCTCGAAAACTGGCTGACTTTATCCATAATGTTTGCAAACATATTTTCTCCGGACATGCCCGCACGTCCCTTGTATTGATCTGCAACCCTGGTATAGTCATGCTTTTCAACCTTTACATAGGCAACCTGGAATTTGTCGGGCTTCTGCATCCCGAGCCTGCTCTCCGCGATTTGCCTTATGTTGTCAAGGTCAAGCTGTTTTTCGATGGAAACCCGGATGCTGGAGTTCTCGTTCTTTATATCGGTATACTGCTTATTCAGCTTGTAAACATTATAATTCAGCTCGGTTATGGCCGCATACCTGTACATGATGACAAAAAGCATCGAAAAAGCAAGCAGTATAGTACAGACAAACTTAAATTTCGCCTTGCTGTTGGACCTCTGGATTCTTTTTTTCCTCAGTACCTTGTTTTCCTGGTAAACGTCGTAATCGAGCTTTTCTGCTGCAGTCCCGTGTACGTAACTTTTACCTGCTTGTATCATTTGTATTCACCCCAGCCCGGATATATTCCTTTGATATGAACTCTGCCGGCTCTATACTGTCTGAGTCCCAATAATTCCGGATTTAAAATTTTTCCGGTGAACAATAAACCCGGGAGCTGGACCATGCCAGCTCTCGGTAAACAACAGATAGACTTATTTCTCTTTTTCTTTTGTGTGTTTTCTGGATTCCTTTTCTTTTGTAGTTTTTTGAATTGCTTTTCTTTTGTGTTTGAATTATTTTTTCTTTCGTAAGCTCTAGTACCCTGTCAACTCTAATTCCAGCTGACAGCGTACTGACTTTTGTAATTATTAGTTTTTATCTTTTGTACTTCTTTTGCTTTTGTACCTTAAACGTTGATTTATCTTGAGTTTAAATTTTATGCTTCACAATTTCTCAATAACTCTCAGCTTGGCGCTTCTTGACCTTGGATTTTCCTCCAGTTCGCGCTCCGAAGGGGTTATTGGCTTTCTGGATATACTCTTTGCTTCGGGCTTCTTCCCGCACACACATACCGGAAATTCGGGAGGACATGTACAGGGCTTGACCCATTTGGCAAATTCATTTTTTACAATCCTGTCCTCCAGGGAATGGAAGGTTATGATGCACATTCTTCCGCCGGGTTTCAGGATCGATATCCCTTCATCAATGACTCTCTTCAATACGCCCAGTTCATCATTTACTGCAATTCTTATTGCCTGAAAGGTACGCTTTGCCGGATGGGGACCTTCTCTTCTGGCCCCGCTGGGTATGGCGGCCTTTATTACATCTACCAATTCATAGGTGGTATCGATTCTTTTCTCTTTTCTCGCTTTGACGATAAACGCTGCAATCCTGGCTGCCCAGTTCTCTTCCCCGTAATCCCGGATGATATCCCTGATTTCATTTTCCGGGTATTCGTTCACGATGATCCCTGCGTCCAACTGCCGGCGCCTGTCCATCCGCATGTCCAGAGGGGCGTCATGCTGGTAGCTGAAACCTCTTTCCGCCTCATCCAGTTGATGGGAAGATACTCCGATGTCCAGCAGGATTCCGTCCACTTTATCAATGCCGTTCTTCCTGCAGGCTTCCCCGATGTTTTCAAAATTACTGTTTTCAAGTATCACGGCTGCTTGTCCCTGGAGACTCTTCAGCCTCTGCTCCGAGGTTTCCAGTGCAAATGCGTCCTGGTCCATCCCCATGAGCAGGCCCTTGGCCCCCAGCCTTTTGTATATCTCGGCGGAATGTCCCGCTCCCCCCAGGGTGCCGTCCACATAGATCCCGTCGGGCTTTATGTTTAAGCTTTCAATGCATTCCTCCAGCAGGACCGGTTTGTGTTCAAATACCATCCGCAGCCTCTTCTCCTATATCCCCAATTCAGCCATTTTTTCCGCGATGTTGTCTGGGTTTACGTTGTCATCACTGCTGTAGCTTTCCCATTTGGACTTATCCCAAATTTCCACCCTGGTTGAAACACCGATGATGTACACATCCTTTTCGAGGGCGGCATACTCTCTCAAGTTTTGAGATATCAATATTCTTCCCTGCTTGTCCACTTCGCATTCGGAAGCCCCTGCAAAAAAGAATCTTATGAAGGCTCTGGCATCTTTATTGGCTAGCGGCAGGCTCTTCAGCTTGGCTTCGAGGTTGGTCCATTCGGACATGGAATACGCAAACAAACAGTTATCAAGCCCTTTGGTAACGATAAACTTCTCCCCAAGGCCCTCCCTGAATTTGGCAGGAACGATAACCCTGCCCTTTGGGTCTACTGAATGTTGGTATTCACCATAAAACAACCATTCCACCTCACACTTTTGGTACCAACCACCACTTTACACCACTTTCCTCCACTTACAATGATATTTTATTGTAAATCCATCCAATAATCAAGAAGAAATTTATAAATTTTAACAAAAAAAATAAAAGATAGGTAAATAGTCCTATCTTTTATGGTATAAGTCATTTGCGGAGCAAATCCGGCAAAAAGCCATGGGGCTCGATACCCGGTCGCTTTTGTTGAAATCCGTGGTTCTATTGCGTGCTGTTGAAGATGGTCCGCTTTCGCCGCATTGACACGCTGAGGATGATTCCGATGGCGATATAGTTTGTTACCATATTGCTGCCCCCCGAGCTTATAAAAGGAAGGGGAATGCCTGTGACCGGCAGCAGCCCGATGCACATTCCGATATTCTCAATAAAGTGGAAGGCAAGCATGCTGGCCATACCCACTACCAGAAATGCTCCATAGGTATCCCTGGAATGCTTTGCAATATATATACACCTCAAAAGGATGAAAAATACCAGGACAACAACCGCAATGGTGCCTATAAAGCCCAATTCTTCTCCCAGAACAGAAAATATGAAGTCCGATTCCCTTACAGGAATACCCCCGTTATGGGTGAGCAGCCCTGAAAAAAGACCTTTTCCGTACATCTGCCCCGAGCCGATTGCCATTTTGGACTGAAAAACCTGATACCCTTTGTCCAGCCTGTCAAGCTCGGGATAGATGAATACCATGATTCTGTCTTTCTGGTAGGGCTTGAGGAAAAAGAACCAGGCGGCCGGAAGGGACAAAAAAAAGGCTCCGATGCTGATGAAAACATATTTATATGGAATCTCACAAATAAACGTCATAATACAGAAGGCGAACATGAATACGGCGGCGCTGCCGAAATCGGGCTGGAGCATGATCAGTCCCACAGGGATGCAGGAATAGATGAGAAGCTTAAGGATGTTTTTTCCCTTCTCCCCTTCCTTTATCCGCTCGAAAAAAACCGCTGCGATGAGGATAAAGGCTATTTTTGATATTTCCGACGGCTGGAAGCTCACCCCGAAAAAGTTGAACCAGCTTCTCCCTCCGTGCTGGTCTCCCACACCGAAGATAAGTACCAGCACCAGCAGTACTATGCTGCCGAAATAAGCGATGGGTCCCAGGGTTTTAAAATCCTTGTAATCGATGGAACTGATAACCAGCGCACAGACAATGCCGATACCCAGGCCGATGGACTGCATGAGCATCAGCCTGCCGCCCTTTTCCATCTGCAGGGTGGCGCTGGAAAGCACGACGATTCCAATGGCCGAAACAAGAAGCACGGCCAGAAACAGCATATAGTCAAATTGCTTGACCAGGTTTTGCCCCTTGGTTTTTTCAACAAAATACATACGAATCTCCTCAAACTTTCTGAAAGAAGCAAATAAAAAAACTACTATAGGATTAAATAAAACCATACAGTAGTTTTATCATACTAAATAAATTATATTTTTACTGAAACACAATGTCAACCGGTACCATGATTTTCAAAGGAAAACCATTTTCCCTTTCATATCCCGGCCACAGGAGCATTGATTTCCCTGTAATACTCTACGATCAACCTGTCCAGCCTTATGCTGGCCTCCAAAATTCTGTCATAGTCACTGTCTGTGTTTATCAGGCTGTTCAATTCGCTTTGAAGCATTCTGATATCGTTCTGCAGCATGCCTTGCACCTCTTCATTTGTAAAATCAATGGCTGTAACTTCTCATTGCTTAACTTCCTCATTCGGTTCTGCTTGATTTGTTTCATTTTTTTCTTCATTGTTTGCAGTTTCCGGCTCTTCCTCCGCGGAAGGGTCCTTTTCTGCTGCTTCAGAAGCCTCATCCGCCGCTTCCGAGGTGTTAACCGCCTCATTTTCGGCTTCATTTTCATTGAGCTGCTTTAGAACTTCCCCATACTCGCTTGTGCCCCGAATCACACCGGCTTCCTCTGACTGCTCCCGGAGCTTTTTCCTCCGGACAAAGAAAATTACCGCAAAGACCACTGCAAGTACAAGGGCAAGCACCTGGGAGATCCTGAAATTCCCCAGCATGAGGCTGTCGGTGCGAAGTCCTTCAATCCAGAAACGTCCTGCTCCATATAGAATCATGTAGAGGAAAAAAACCTCGCCCTCCACTTTTCTTCGTTTACTGAAATAGATAAGTACAAAAAACGCCGCCAGATTCCATAAGGACTCATACAAAAAAGTGGGATGTACAGGTAAGGAAGGGTCCACATTCATCCCTTGCGCCTGGAGGTTTCCAAGCTCCGAGCGTATCCTGTTGCTGGTCATGCCCCAGGGCAGCGCGGTATTTACTCCGAAAGCCTCCTGGTTGACAAAATTCCCCCAGCGTCCGATGGCCTGTGCAAGAATCAGATAGGGCACTCCCAGATCAAAAAGGTTCAGCGGGCTGATCTTCTTGTACCTGGCAAAGAGCCAGGCCGACAATAAAGCTCCGATGACCGCCCCATAAATGGCGATACCCCCGTGCCATATCTTGTAGATTTCAGAAAGATCGCTCCTGTAGTCCTCCCACTTGAACACCACATAATACAATCTGGCAAATATAATTGAGACAGGAGCCGCAAAGAGCACCAGGTCAATGATATTTTCCGGGTCAACCCCATAATCCTTGCTTGCCCTCATGGCAAGAAAAACTGCAAGCATAAAACCAAAAGCGATAATTACACCATACCAATAGACTGTGATGGGACCCACCTGGAGCGCTACCGGATTGATATTGAACTGCAGACCTAGAGCCGGAAACTCTATCATCGTTTTTTCCCCCTCAAAAAGGTTTAATTACAGATAAAGCGAGATTATCAAGTTTGAAATGATTCTCAAACATTTCCTTTACATATTCAAAGGTTATTTTATCATATACGTCAAAATAGTCAAACATATTGGCATTTCTAAAATAAACGGGGATAAACATGTGCGATATCTTCTCCATGGAATTCAGGTACTTGATGAACCGCCCGTTCATTGCCCTTTTCACCCTGTCATAGACCGCCCTGTCAAGCCCTTCGCTCTGCATCCGCCTTACCTCCGCCGCAATGGCATCCCTGACCTGGACAGGGTTGACAGACTCCCCGCCAAACATGGAGAAGGCATAATTTTCCTCAATGGTAAAATCAAATTCAAAGGAAGTATTGATAAGGTTCCTGCTGTAAAGGTCGTTGTATAACCGGGAGCTGCGTCCCATCACCATCTCCAGCAGAATCTTGACTGCGATCTCATGCATCAGCCCTTCCATGCCTTTTATATCCTGAACCGTATCCTTAAACCCCATCTGGAACAAAGGCGTGGAAATCGCCATGCTTTGCTCCCTGTAGTCTTTGAAAACCTTTTTGCCCTCCTCCGGGAAGATCCTCTTGATCTCCGGTTTGCTCTGGGTGGTTTTCAACCCTTTCTCCACCTGCGCAAATACTTTTTCCGGCTCTACGTCTCCCGCTACGAAGATGATCATGTTGGAAGGATGGTAAAAGGTATTGTAGCATTTGTAGAGAGTATCCCGGGTAATGTGGCTTATGCTCTCTACCGTACCGGCAATGTCGATGTTCACCGGATTATTTTCGTAGAAGGACCGCAGAAGATTGAAAAAAGACCTCCAGCCCGGATCATCCTCATACATTTTTATCTCCTGGCCGATAATCCCCTTTTCCTTCTCCACGCTTTCCTCGGTTATATAGGGATTTTGCACATAATCCAGGAGCAGTTCGAAGTTTTCCTCAAACTTATCCGTGCAGGAAAACAGGTAGACGGTCTGGTTAAAGCTGGTATAGGCATTGGGACTGGACCCCAGTGCGGAAAACTTATCCATTACGCTGCCATCCTTCTGCTCAAAAAGCTTGTGCTCCAGAAAATGGGCGATGCCGTCCGGAACTCTTGTCACTTCCGTTTCTCCGGGAACGACAAAGGTATTGTTTATTGAACCGTAGTGGGTTGAAAATGTGGCAAACTTCTTCGAGTAGCCCTTTTTGGGAATTACAAAAGCTTTTAATCCGCTGGGGTGCTCATAGACATGCAGGACCTCGTCTATTTTTTTATATTCAATGGTCTTAATGTTCATCGCTGCGCCCTCCGTCTGAATTCTTCATTCCTTGCCATCCTCCGCCGTCAGGAAGTAAATGGTGTCCAACTGTATTTTATCTGCAATCCTTATTACATCCTCTTTCGTTACCTTTCTGACTTTTTCAATTAGCGTCTCGAAGGTATCGTTCCCGTTGGAAAGGGCCTGACCAAGGTAAAAGTCCACAATCTGAAGCTGGCTGTCCAGCAAGGACTTAACCCCTGTCTCGATGGTATTCATGCTTGAATTGAATTCATACTCCGATATCTTCCCCGCCTTGATCTCCTCAAGCTGCTTCAGAATGATGTCCAGGGCCCGGTCTTTATTTGCAATTTCTATACCGCTGCTTATCACCATCAGCCCCTTATACTTTTCCAGCCTGGAAAAAGCATAGTATGCAAGGCTCTCCCGCTCCCTGACCCCCTGGAACAGCTTGGAATGCACCCCGCCTCCCAGGACGGTGTTATACACCAGAAGGGGATAATAGTCCCCGCTGTCGGAACCGGTATTGCTCCTGAAGCCAAGGGAAAGCTTTCCCTGGTTTACACTCATCCTGTCGGTGACATGTTTTACTTCCTTTACCTGTTTTGCCGTCTGTGGGAGCGCAATGGCTTTAACGGCTCCCCTTTTCATAGCCGACAACCGGTCTACCGCCTTTTGAATTTTGCTCTCCTCCACATCCCCTGTGATGAAAACCATCATGGGCAATGTCTCGACAAATTGCCTGTAATGTTCAAAAAGGCTCCGTGGGTCGATGGCGTTCAGGTCTTCAACCGCCCCGTATTCGTAGACGCCAAAGGGCTCGTCGCTGCACATGGCCTCAAAGCACCGTTCTACGGCATACTGGCCTTTGTCGTTCACCCTGCTTTCAATGAGCTGCTTCAGGTTTTCCTTCTCCTGGTCCACAAACTCCTTTTTAAAAACGCCATTGTCAAGGACGGGATTGGTTATGATCTCACACAAAAGCTCAAAGCACTTGTCAAAAAGGTTTGCATCCTGCCCGGCATATTTGTCGTTAACGTGCTCAATATAGAACTGTGCGATATGGTGTTCGCCCTTCTTGTTGACGCCACAGTCGAAAACTGCTCCGTAAAGCTGCTCCAGGTACAGGGCAATGTCCTGGAAAGTGGGATGGCTTACACACCCCCGGCGCAGTACCGCCGGCAGCAGAGCATTTTTTGCGGCATTTTCCTTGCTCAGATTGTCGTGAAAAAAAATATTGGTGGAGATGGTCTTGAATTTACGGGATTTTATATGATATACATCGATCCCGTTGACGGAAGCAATCTTTACCACCTGTTCCTTAACCGGTGCATCCAGCATCCACATCTTCCTTTCGATTTTGTATAGGATAAGTTAGCGTAAGTAATATTTCAAGTCCCTTTTAGTATAATAAAATATCGATAGAATATTCAATATCTGGAAAAATTAAATTTTTGCGTCAGGTCTCTTCAATAGTTATATTGTCGCTGGGCCTCAGCATCGCCTTCAATTCCGCCACATCTCCGGCTTCATTGTCGAGCCACCGGTTCATTTCGTCCCGGTCCGTCAATATCACCGGCATCCTGTCATGCAATGCGGACATTTTAGCGCCGGCGGGGGCCGTGATAATCACAAAACCGGTAAACGCATGCCCATTTTTGTCGATGAACCCTTCGTACAGCCCCGCCATGTAAAAAAGCTCCGCCTCTTGAGACCGGATAATATATTTTTTCTTCTTTCCGTCAACCTGCTTCCATTCGAAAAAAGCACTCGCCGGCACGAGGCAGCGGTGACTCATAAAGGGCCCCTTGAACATGGATTTTTCCGTCAGTGTCTCGCTACGCGCATTGATGACCACCTGTCCCCCTTTATAATTGGGGAACCCCCATTTGAAGAGGCCGATCCCCTTCACTCCGTCGCTGCAGGTCAATACGGGAAAAACATCCGTAGGGAATATCTCCCCGGCTTTTATCATAATATTTTCCCCGTATTTTCTTCCCGTTTCCTCTATTCTGTTTCTTATTTCAAGTTCTCCCGGTCCGTCAAAAAGAATGAATCTTCCGCACATAATCTTCTCCCGCCGCTTCTTTATAAAATCTGGTATATATATCCATGCATTTCACTTTTATTATATACCGAACAGACGTTCTTTGTAAAGAAATATACGGCTATAAATCTACAATGCTTTCCATTTCCAGCATGGAGGCTTCGGTATAGTTGATGAACTGACGCAGTCTGACTGCAGTTTCACGGGTTATAGCCCCGCTTTCAAACAGCTTTTGCACCTCCGCCCGTTCAATCTGGATGGCTTTAAAACCCATCTCCTTCTTCTGCCGTTGGAACTCGCTCCCTGCTCCAGGCTTGCGGAAATTGCCATAAAGATTTTCCACCACCTCATTGTAATGGGAAATGACCCCTAAGGCAATTTTTTCGTTTTCTTCATTCATCTGCTCTTTGATGGCTGAAACCGCAGCCTTTGAAGTGCTGATTTTCACCTCTCTTACGGCTTCAAATTCTTCTTGTGCAGATATCTTGTGCCTGGAGAAAATTTTTGTGGCAACTCTTTTAAGAATTAAAAGGGGAATTGCCAACCGCGCCTTCAGTCCGTTGGACAATAAGGCTTCTATATGATTGAGCACTTCGTTGGACCTGTCCGCCGCTTCACGGTTGATCTTCCCGCTTTCCAGCAGGCTCTGGAGCTCTTTCCTCTCCGCCCGCAGCGCCAGAAGGCGTATTTCCATTTCCGCCCTATTGTCACGGATACCGGGCCTGTGGGGGATATCCTCCTGCCTTATGCTTCTGAGCAGCCAGTTGTAATCGGCAATTACAGCCGATACAGCCTGCCTGTTCTGGTCGTTTATTTCCTGCTTCAGCTCTTCAATGACGGTTTTCAAAATTTTTATTTTTATATCTTTTGTGAATCTTTCTTTGCTTTGGTTTCCAAGGGGTTCATCCTTCTTTGAGAGAAGGGGCAGCAGCAGGCTTGCGGTGATAAGGGTAAACAGAATCACACCGGCAGCCAGAAAAATAATCAAATCCCGTTCCGGAAAAGGACTCCCGTCCTGTAAAACAAGAGGGATGGAAAAGGCGGCTGCCAGTGTCACGGCTCCCCGCACACCGGAAAGGGACGTAATTACAATGGGCTTCCACATGCCCCCGCCTTTTCTTCTGTTTTTCTTTTTCTTCAATAGGTCGCTGCCCTTCCAAAAAAGGCTTATCCATGCAAAACGCAAGAGGATCAACATAATGGATAGGATGATAATATATTCTAGCCCCAGCATATTGCTGATGTTCGCATTTTTGAAAATCGCTACTGCCACGTCCGGAATTTGGAGGCCCAAAAGGATAAAAACAAGCCCGTTTAAAACAAACAGGATCATGGACCAGGTGCTGGCGGATACGATCTGGAGCTTCATGGTGGGAACCTTTGTGATATCCCTTTCCACGGCATGAATGATTCCGCCGGCAACTACCGCAAGAATGCCCGACACCTTGAAGTGCTCCGCCACCATATAGATTGCAAAAGGGGTCAATATCTGGATGAGCATGTGGATAGTAAAGTCTTCCATCCCTGCACGCCGGAGCAGCACACTCAGCCGGATGATCAGAAACGCCATGAGCGCACCGGCGAAAAGCCCTCCCACGGCAATGACGAAAAAGCTGAAGGTGGCCTGGGCCAGGGAAAAAACTCCTGTAACCGTCGCGGCGATGGCAAACTTAAAGGCCACTAGACCTGAGGCATCATTCATTAAAGCCTCCCCTTCCAGGAGATGCAATATTCTCTTGGGAAGGTGCACCCTCCCGGTCAGAGAAGTCACCGCCACCGCATCGGTAGGCGACAGGATTGCCGCCAGGGCAAAGGCCGCCGGCAATGGAATGGACGGAACGAGCCAGTATATCACATAGCCGGCGATAAAAACCGTGGCAAAAACCAGGCCTAAAGCCAGCAGCAAAATGGGAGCCCGCAAATGCCACAATTCTTCTCTTGGAATCCGTTTTCCGTCATTGAACAGAAGAGGTGCTACAAATAAAACGAAAAACAGCTCAGGGTGCAAGGAAATATGTATTCCCGAAGGGCTGACGGCCACCAGGGCTCCAAGGGCTATTTGGATCAAAGGCACCGGTATGAAAGGTATTAAGTGGTTGATAACATTTGAAACTCCTATGATTGCAAGCAGAACCAATATCACAAGAAAAGTTTCCATTGCTGTCATCGCCTCCCTCTTGTTTTATGATTCAGGAAAATTCTACGATAGGCTTTTTAAAAAGTCAAGCTTGGTGTATTCCTTCTCCAGCCTGTCCTTGAGATAGCGCCTGGATATCCGCCCCAGCTCCGCCAGGGAATTTGGCGATAATTCGAAGTTGAAAAGCTCTTTCATGGGAGAATAGACAATATGCTGCAGTGCCCTGGCAGTCCCGGTTGAAATTTCAATGGAATTGATGTCGTTTAATTTGCAGGTCCTGCAAAGAAAGCCACATTTTTTAAAGCTGAAATAAATCCCCCCGGCACAATCGCTTTCACATACCATACAGCTCCGCACATAGGGGGCATACCCCAGCAGGAACAAAAAACGGAACTCAAAAATTCTCGCAATCAATTCAGGAGACTTATCGGTTTTGGAAAGCATATGGAGGGTATTCAGAAATAACTGCAGTATTCTCGGGGAAGACTGATTTTCCTGTACGGCATCGTTCACAATGTCAACAATGTGGGCGGCATAGGTCAGCTTTTCCACATCGGTGCGAATTCCGAAAAAAGGTTCTATGACCTCACAACTGCTTATATTGTAAAGCTCCCGGCCTTTGAACAACATGAAGTCCCCGTAGCACAGGAACTGGGTTCCGGCAGTCAAACTGCTTTTCGGCCGTCTGGCTGATTTTGCGTAACCCGATATTTTCCCATGGGACCTTGACAAAATTGTGACTACCTTGTCCGCTTCCCCGGTATTTACTTCTTTAATAATGACACCCTTGGTTTTTATATAACTCATTATAAATCCCTGTTAAAAAGAACTGCCCGTTGCAGCCTCATCCTCGGCAATATTGTTAAATGCCGGCACTTTGTTTCTTTCTTCTATTTCCTTGTAGAAAATGTAAGCATCAACATTTCCGGTATTTTCAAAAGTTCTCCATACAAATTCCTTAAGCATGAAAGTAATCCCCCTTGTTTTCTTTGGTAAGGCGCCTATAAAAAGCTGCGCTCTTTTAATGAAGTGTAGAGTTCTATTTACCATTAGGTTTCTCTAAATTTATTTTTGTATACCTGCCAATTTATCTTCAACGTTGAGGGAAATTACATGCTTTTCTCCAGGTCCCCGTTAACTGTAGCCCAAGGTTTTAAGCATGGACTGGCTGTTTCTCCAATCGGGCTTCACCTTCACCCACAGTTCCAGAAAGACCTTGGTACCCAGGAGATTTTCTATTTCCACTCTGGATTGGCTTCCGATCCTCTTTAGCATTTTCCCTTCCCTGCCGATCAATATGCCCTTGTGGGAATCCTTTTCACAATAAATGGTTGCCTGTATGTCGGATATGTTGCCGGAGGGCCTTTCTTTAAAGGACATGACCTCCACGCCCACGCCGTGAGGCACCTCGTCGCTTACAAGGTTGAGTATTTTTTCCCTGATAAGCTCCGCCACAATCAACTTTTCCGGCTGGTCCGTCAGCATATCCTCCGGAAAGTATTTGGGACCCTGGGGCAGCGCCTTCCGGATCTCTTCCACAAGGACCTGCAGTCCGTCGTTGTCCGCTGCGGAGACAGGAATGATCCTTTCAAAATCCATCAGGTCCTTGTAGTTGGAAATCACCGAAAGAATCTGCTCCTTATTTACAAGGTCAATTTTGTTTATGATCAGAAAGACCTTGGATTTCAGGTCTTTTATCCTTTCGATGATATACCTGTCGCCGGCGCCGGCTTCCTTATCCGTCGCCTCAACAAGGAACAGGACCACATCCACCTCGTTCAACGTATTTTCCGCCATGTTTACCATGTATTCGCCCAGCCTGGTTTTCGGCCTGTGTATCCCCGGCGTATCCATGAATATAATCTGGCAGTCCTCCCTCGTGACCACGGTTTTTATTGTATTCCTGGTGGTCTGGGGCTTGTTTGACATGATCGCTATCTTTTCACCCGTAAGCTTGTTGAGCAGGGTTGATTTCCCTACATTGGGCCTTCCTATAATTGTTACAAAACCTGACTTGTATGACATGGTCCACTTCCCTATCATTTATTATTTTAACACATCGTCTTTTTTGATGGCATTGGGCAAGATGCCGTCCATCGTTACCGCTACATACTCTCCGTCAGGCTTGCTGCAGATGATTTTCAGATCGCTGCTGGCAAACTCCGACAATACCTGCCTGCAAATTCCGCAGGGATAGATATAATCTTCACTGTCACTGGCAATGGCGATGGCAGTAATTTTATTTTCCCCATCGGATACGGCTTTAAACAATGCAGTTCTTTCCGCACACACGGTGGCTCCAAAGGATGCATTCTCAATATTGCAGCCGGTGTATACCTTGCCGCTCTGCGTTACGAGAGCAGCTCCCACCCTGAATTTGGAATAGGGTGCATAAGCCTTTTCTTTCGCCTTGAATGCCAGTTCCAAAAGTTCTTTATCTTCCATATTATCCCTCCTACAAATAAAATACTTTAAACAGCACCAGTGTTACAAGAAAGCCAAGCAGCGCTCCTGCCGACACCTCCAGCAGGCTGTGGATCTTTCCTTCAATCCTGCTCTGGAGCACAAGCAAAGCCAGTACAAACGCAAGAATGGCAATTTTTGCGTTGTCCGCCCACAGCGCAATTGCGGTGGCCGCTGAAAACGCCAGGGCCGAATGTCCGCTGGGCATGCCCCCCTGGAAGGGTGTTCCCTTTTTAAAAAGGGCCTTCATCACCAGAATGAAAATGGCGGTGATGACCAATGCCGTGACCGAAACGTTGATGGGGGAATGCTTCAATACGGTTATTCCCTTCTCGACGATCAGGCTCACCCTGTCAAAAAATATGAAATATCCCACGATGACGGACAAAAAGGCCGAAGCCAAAACTGCTCCGGCGGCGGCGTCCTTTATTATTTTAGCCTTGGGATGGTAAACATCCACGATGATGTCCACGATAACTTCAACGGCAGTATTAATGAGCTCGCATATGATCACCAGCGCCACCGTAATGCATACGGTCAGAAACTCCATATAGGACAGCTCAAAAAACAGGCTGGCAATCATGATGAGAACGGCGGCGGTAATGTGTATCCGCATGTTCCGTTCATTTTTAATTGTGTAGATAATGCCGTTGATGGCATTGTTAAAGCTTTCAATAAGGTTTTTATTCTTCATGCGGCTTTATTCCCTTGTTAATCCCAGCAAGGCCAGAACCTCTTCCTGCTTTTCCAGCATCTTTTTTTCCTCCTCCGGCGCTTCATGGTCATAGCCCAGAAGATGGAACATTCCGTGGGTTACCAGGAAAGCCAGTTCCCTTTCAAAGGAATGCCCATATTCCTCCGCCTGCTCCACCGTTTTTTCCATGGATACCACGATATCTCCCAGCACAAGCAGGTTTTCATCCATATCAAAATCGCCCTCGTCGGACAGAATTTTCCCCTCTGCCATCTCAACCATGGGAAAGGACAAGACATCCGTAGCCCTGTCCACTCTCCGGTGCTCCTTGTTGATCTCCCGGATGGCCTCATTGTCCACCAGAAGTACGCTGATTTCCGCAGGCATGGAAAACTCCTCCAGCCGGAGGCTGAACTCGATGGCCCTGTGAATGAGGCCGTTGAGGTTGTCATTGATTGCTACCTTGTTTTGTTCATTCTCAATTAAGATTGGCATATTCGGTCTTCACCTCTTCGTAGTTGTCGGCAAACTCCACATCGCTGCCAGCGGGCTCGGGAGTTTTGTCTTCCTGCTCCTCCCTGGCCTTCACCTTTACCTCGGGATACTCCTCCCTTTCATGGAACAACCCGCTCAATACCCGCATAAACGCTTTTGCAATATTGTCCAGATCCCTTAAGGTGAGCTCGCACAAATCCAGCTGTCCGTCGTCAAGCTTGTCCTTGATGATCTTTCTCACAAGACCTTCGATTTTTCCTTCCGTTTTGTCCACCATGGAGCGTACGGCGGCCTCGACGGAGTCTGCCAGCATCACCACGGCGGATTCCTTGGTGGAAGGCTTGGGACCCTCATACCTGAAATTCTCCTGCTTGACCGATTCCCCCTTTTCGCCCTTTTTGGCTTTATGATAGAAATAGGCCACCAGCGTGGTGCCGTGATGCTGTTTGATCATATCCCGTATGACCTTGGGAATCTTGTATTTCTCCGCCAGCTCCACCCCGTCCTGGGTGTGGGAGGTTATCACCAGCGTGCTCAAATTCGCCGTCATCCTGTCGTGGGGATTGTCCGACAGCTGGTTTTCCTTGAAAAAATTGGGCCTTTTCAGCTTGCCCACGTCGTGGAAGTAAGCTCCAACTCTGGCCAGCAGGGAGTTTCCGCCGATGGATTCCGTAGCCACCTCCGCAAGGTTCCCCACCATCAGACTGTGGTGGTAGGTTCCCGGCGCCTCCATCAGCAGCCTTTTAATCAAAGGATGGTTTGGGTTTGTAAGCTCCAGGAGCTTCAAAGGCGTAATGATGTTAAAGGTCAGCTCCCAGAAGGGCAGCGTTCCCACCGTCAAAACGATGGAGATAATTCCGTTTGCAAAAACAATGATATTTTCCCCCATAATGGTGTTAAAATCACTTTTATTTATTATTCCTACACAGCTTATTATTAGTACATTAATTAAGCCTACCACAATGCCCGCGATGGACAGCCGGCTTCTCTGGGTCGCTTTGGAAACCATAAAAGCGGAGATGGTACCGCTGATCATTGCCATGTACAAAAAACGCATATCGCCTTTTGTTATAAGGCAAATGGCCACCGCAAGGATAAAGTTCACCACACCTGCCAGCTTGAGGTCCAGAAGGATTGAAATGAGCATGGGCGCAATAAATATGGGAATTGCCAGGGGAGAATATTCAAAGACTGCCCTGGATAACAAAAGCGTCAGCACAATAATTACGCTTACCAGCAACATATCGTTCCTGTTATGGAGGATGTGGCGGCAAAAATGGTTCATGTACAGGATAAGAACCGCCGTCAGCAGCAAAAGGATCACCAGAATGCCCCCGGCAAAGACAAAATCGAACCTGCCGGTGGTTTCAATCAGATTGAGCTCCGTCAGTATCTCAAACCTGTCTTCCGTAACCGGATCCCCCACACTGACGATTCTCTGGCCTTTAAGGATTTTCACCACGTTTTCCGCCTTGTCGTAGGCCTTATCCTTTTCGATTTTTGTCAGCTCGAAATCGATGATCCTGTTGGGCTTCAGTATGGTTTTTACCAGCAACTCCCCAATATTTTTGAGGTCCTGGCTCATATCCTGGTTTTGAAGGGTGTTCTGCAAATAATTGATTTTGATGGCCAGGTTTTCATTGGTAATTTCCTCCGCCATGATGTTGCTGACCTGTTCTTTAAGGACCCGTTTAAACTTATCCAGTTCATCGTCGCCGGCCTTTGCAACCAGGTAGCGGACCTGCTCGATGGACAGGGGGACTCCCAGGTTCTTAATGCTTTCGAAGAGCTTCTTTACGGCATATTCCTGCTCCGCCGCCACCAACTGCTTGTAATTCTTGTCCTTCTTGTTGGCATTCTGAAGCTGGAGGCTCTTTTCCACGTCTTTTCTGGCGGTCTCGATGGTGTTGATAAACTCATCGGCGCTGTTGATCACCTCGATGGAAGCCTTGCTGATTTCCCGGGTGACAGATGGAACGGCATTGGAAGCAGCCTCCCTGTTCTGAAGGGTTTTCACCTTGTTCTCAATATCCCTCGGAGTGGTGATATCATATTTGGAAACTTCATTGAGGGTTATTTTGTACTTCTTCGGAACAGCCCCGTTGTATATGATGGCAAAAGCAATAGCAACCGTAACAATGACAATGGATATTTTGAAAAACGTATTGCTTTTTAAATATTTTTTTAAATTATTATGGGTATCGGTACTTCTTTTCTTTGAGAAAAGCAATGGCCTTTCCTCCCCCCAAAAATAGAACAAAAATTACAAATTCGTCTCTTTTCTCTCACCGTGGCTTCTCTATCTTACTGTTGTCGAATTTCTCGTAGGCCTTGATGATCTTCTGGACCAGTTCATGCCTTACTACATCCTGGTCCGACAGGTATATAAATTCAATTCCCCTGATGTCTTTCAGTACTTTCGTCACTTCCCTGAGGCCGGACTTTTTATCCCCGGGAAGGTCGATCTGGGTGATATCCCCCGTAATAACGGCTTTCGAGCCGAAGCCGATGCGGGTCAGAAACATTTTCATCTGTTCAGGTGTCGTATTCTGGGCCTCATCCAGGATGATGAAAGAGTCGTCCAGGGTCCTGCCCCGCATATATGCCAGGGGTGCAATCTCGATCATGCCCTTTTCCAGATACTTCTGGTAGGTTTCGGCCCCCATGATCTCATACAAGGCATCATACAGGGGTCTCAAATAGGGGTCCACCTTGTTCTGCAAATCCCCCGGAAGGAACCCCAGCTTCTCCCCTGCTTCGACGGCAGGGCGGGTGAGGATGATCCTGTTTACTTCCTTGTTCCTGAAAGCGGTAACCGCCATGGCCACGGCAAGAAAAGTCTTTCCTGTGCCTGCCGGTCCGATGCCGAACACGATGGAATTGTCCTTGATGGCATCCACGTACTTCTTTTGCCCGTGGGTTTTGGATTTTATCGGCTTGCCTCTGGCAGTCAGGCAGATATAATCCGCCATGTAGTCCCGGACCTTGTCCAACTGGTTTTCATTGGCCAGCTCGATAAGATAGTTTACGTTTTGCTTTGTTATGATGTCTCCCTGGGAGGCGATATTTATCAGCTTCTGAATGACTTTTTCCGCTTTTTCCACCGCCTCCATGCCGCCCACGATTTTTATTTCGTCGTCCCTTGAAATCACTTTGACGTCAAATGCGTCTTCAACTGCTCTTATATTCTCATCGTAATTTCCGAACAAATTCATCGCATGCTCTATCCGATCGAAAACTACGGTCTTTTCCACGAGACTATTCAATCATTTTCCTCCAATCTCTTTCGCAACTCCAATTTCCTCCACACACTCGATGGTAACCGCTGCATAGAGGTTGTTGTCCTCTCCTGTGACAAACTCCCTTCTGCTGTCGACAATCTCCGCACCCTCCTGAATATCCACGGAAGCCTTGTTGTAAGCCTCATCCATGGCAATCGTTTTGGCTTCGTCCATGCCGATATCCCTCTCTACAATATTGTTTTCATAATACCTGTCAATTATAAACTCAAAAGGCAGTTCATTATCTTTTCCAAGGGAAATCCTCTTTTTGATCTCCACCCTGTCGTAGTCCTCAAAGGGATCCGTTTCTTTTCCGAAATCAAAACGTTTGATAAAAAGAACAATGGAATACCGGTCCTTTTTCTGGCCTGTTCTGACCTTTTCCCGGACAACCGGGTCCACAAGCTGCCTTCCTTCATACCAGGTACGTGCCTTGACGGATCCCAGCGCATGCACCAGCCGGGTATTGATCTGCTCATTTTTTGTCTGTACGGCGCCAGAGATGAGCACCTGCCCTTCTGTTACGGTGTCGCCCACTTTCACTGCCTCCTGTCCTGCCTTGGCAATGATGGCTTTTACCACTCCGTCCTTCTGGGCCACAATATCGCAGGGAACATCCTTGGATACCAGTTCGGGAGGTTGTACACGCTCTTCTATCTCCACTTTCACCTTGGTTCCCCGGATCGATATGCCGATCCACGCCAGTTCCTTGATGTCCAGCATCATGTTGTCCACGATCCTGTCGGTATCAATGTTGTACTTTAGAATCCCCTGCTTGATGCCGGCGGCTTCAAGCTTTTCCAAAATAATTTCCGTACCCAGGCTCTTGTTCCCCGTGATCTCAATGGTCCAGATAAAGGACGTCAGGCCATACAATAAAACGATAAAAATTAACGCCCCAAATAAGAACGTCTTTCTTCTCCTGTATTTATTGACGGTGAAGGGAATTCCCTTTTTTTCGATAATCCTCACCCTGCAGCCTGTTTTTTTTGCAACGGGCCTTAGGAGTTTAAAGCCGTTTATGCTTACTTTAAGGCGCATAGTGCTGCTTTTAAGCTTTTTTATATCCCACAAAAATATTTGCCTGTGAATGCAGATATTGATAAATTTCTCTAAAAAATAGCCTTCGACTAATATAATAACATATCCGCGTATATAATTCCACAACCTTAAAAGCAACATTTGTACTCCCCCATCGGTCCGTCCTCATGGCTTACTTCAAAAATTCCATGGACTGTATTTCTCCATCGATCATTATATCTTCAGAGGTAATCTCTTTTATTACCATCCTTTCACCCGTCAGTTTTATAACACCGATTCCGGTATTTACGCGGACTCTCCTGTCGTCATATTCAATGATCCCTTTATAGTTTTCGATAATCAGGTTGCTGTTTCCAATCATCGTAAGTTTCGGTACGTTCAATACGATTTCCTTGGGTAGCTCCAGGAGTTCCGTGACTTTTTCCTTGATGTTGGCCTTGGGTTCTTTCTGTTTTTCCTTTTTTCTTCTACGGCTGGTGTTGTTCGGCATTTAAACCTCCATGTCCCCAGTGTGCCAAGTGGATTGTCACACTGGACACCCAAATGCAATTTCATTGCATTTTATGGGGTTAATCGAATTAATGAACCCTATGGGTCCATGCTTTTCAGACTGTCGTCTTCCAAGCTTTCCTCCACATCCCGGGGGAAAGAAATCAGCTTGTTCACATCCCCGAATTCATATCCCTTCTCCCTGGCGCCTTTTATGATCCGGTCGAGGGCATCCGCGTTGTCTTTTGATACCGCGTGAAGCAGAAGGATGGAACCGTTGTGCAGATTTCTCATTACCATGTCATAGGCATACTGAGGCCCTCTGATCTTATCCCTGTACCAATCGTCGTAGGCAAAGCTCCAGAACATGTTGCAATATCCCAGGTTCCGGGATATTGCAAGGGTTCTTTCGCTGTACTCCCCTTTCGGGGGCCGCAAAAAGCGCATATGCTTGCCGAACTTTTCATGAAATGCCCTGTCAAGTCCCAGCAACTCTTCTTCAACCTGGCTATCCCCCACTTCCGGCAGGCTCGGATGGTGGATGGTGTGGTTTCCCACTTCGTGACCCTCTTCAACCATTCTCCGCACCAGGTCCTGATGCTCTTTCAAGTAAGGACCCGTGATAAAAAATACGGCCTTCACCTGATTGTCCCTCAATGCATCCAGGATTTTGGGCGTGTAGCCGTTTTCATAGCCTTCATCGAAGGTAAGGTATATTTCCTTTTGTTCGGTATCTCCCAGATAAACCCCGCCATACTTGGCCAGCAGCTGCGGAGCTCCCGGATCGGCGTCGGGAGTCCGGTTATCGGGTTTTCTGGCAATTCCCCAGCGCAAAAGCTTATTGCTGTATTGGCCGCCCGCAACGGCTTCAACGGAATCCTCCTCCGGATCGGATGAAGCCACGGCGCTGTTGCCTTCAGAAAGGTTTCCCGTTATTTCAACACTGAAGTCGATGTCGTCGGAGCTGGCCTGGTAGACTCCTCCCAGGTCGCTCAAACTGGAATAGTCCGCCTTCCTGCTTCCGCAGGAGGTGTTTGAAAGGATAATGACTGAAACCAGTAGATATACCGCCCACTTTTTTATTCTCATCACCACAAGCTCCCTAAAATTAATCAGACACCAATTCGTCCAACCTTTTGGACATACCCAAAAAAAGACCCCGAATCAGTGCACTCCATATCATTTGTACATTAATCCGGGATCTGTGATTTCAAAACCTTGAAATCAGTAACTCATATTAATTATATTTTCATATCGGGTAAAAAATACCTGCCCTATTTCGCCGGAGTCAATAAATCCGTCCTCAAAACCGAGCCGTCATCCCTCACTTTGGGAATGACAATGCTGTCGGAGGTTTTTACCTCTACCTTCAATTGGTAGGCCTCAAGCTTTTCCACCACGCCGCCGATCATCTTAAGGGTGTGCTCCACCTTTTCAGGGTCTGCAATGGCCTTGATCTCAAAGGGTGCCAGCATTTGTTTGCCGTTGATCATAATATACCTGCCTGCGACTCTTACTTCGCTGGTCGCAACAATTCTCTCGTTATTGACGGAAATGGCCTGGGCTTCCGAGGCCCTCAACTCATTGAGCACCTCCAGGATATTCAGGTCGTCCACATAAGAAAATTCGTTGTGGTCGATGTTGATCAGAACCCCTTTGCCTTTTACCTCCGTAAGGCCCGCAATGGCCCTTACCCTTTCCAGTTCCTTGTTCAGCAGTTGGGTCGTCTCGTCGATCTTTCCCCTGGCGTCCTCGAAGTCCCTGTTCCTCTTCTCCAGTTCCTCCAGCCTTTTGGAAAGGCCGTCATTATTCTTCTTCTCCCTGATCAAATCGTCCTTCAGCTCTTCCAGCCTCTTGGTCTGGACTGTTGCGGCATTTTTATTGAAGTCTATGCTTTTATACTGCCAGGCAAGGATTGTTCCAAGCAGGATACAGACAACTGCAAGTGCCAGGTTCATACTAAATTTCATTATTGGCGTACCTCCAACCCAAAATTCATCTTTTCCAATTTACTGTCGTCCTTGGGGTTGTATTTGGGAACTGTGACTTCCTTTAGTTTTTCAATGTCAACCCTTATATGGTCTTTGATCATATAAGCCACAGGCTCACTCTTCTTAACGCTCTCGTACAGCAGGTCCGCATCTCCGATGGCGGAGATCACGAAAGGAGCCGCATAGCGGTTCATGTTTATTCTGACCGTAGGCCCGGCACAGACCTGCTCACTGGTAGCAATGAGCCGCTCACCGTTGATGGAAATCGCTTGGGCCCCCGCTTTTTTGAGTTCATTCACCACCGCGATGATGTCGCTGTCATGGATGATCAGAACATTGGGATTTTCATTGGTCCTCACGGGAGCGTC
This sequence comes from Bacillota bacterium, assembly GCA_023424965.1. Classification (GTDB taxonomy): domain Bacteria; phylum Bacillota; class Clostridia; order Acetivibrionales; family JAFADI01; genus JAFADI01. The sequence goes on along the minus strand of JAFADI010000095.1, from coordinate 64,345 downwards.
ATCCAGCTTTACCACAACTCCCGCGCCTTTTACATCAACCAGCCCCGCTCTCAGCTTGAGCCGTTCAAGGTAGTTGAACTGTTCGCTTAGATAATTGTCGTTTTTGCTGTTGACGGCGGCTTTTAAGTATTCATCCATGTTTTTTTCATTCTCGGCAATCTGCGCCTTGAGCAGCTCTCCCGCTTTTTTTTCTTCTTCCACCTGCTTCTGGAGCTCCTCAATTTTATACACGGAGGTGGGCTTCTGGCTTGTAAACTTCAGGGTGCTCCGAAACTGCAGTGCGACGATAAAACCCAGAAGCATGAAAATTATCATAAATACCGCTCGTTTATCTTTAATCGGCATAGTAACCTCGTTATCGGGGATATTTTTTCTATAGTTCCTATTCTACATTAATTTTTTTCAGTGGGCAAGTTTACCCACGATACGATAAAATCGCCGGGAAATACATTTGGATTTTTTTGATATATTTTACCATGGCAGCCGTATACTATACCATAGACATAAAAATAATTTCAAGGATGCAAACTATGGAAAAAATAAAATTTAACGGGTCTTCGAAGAAGAACTTCCGCAGGGTTGCCGCCTCCGTTCTGCTCTGTTTCGTCATTTTATCGGTAAATGTATACTATTATTCCAATATCGAATTCGGCAGCAGCAGTATCACCTCAACGCTTCCGGGAATTCTGGAAAGTCCCTTTGCGGATGAGTCCAAGCCCCAGGCCAAGCTGGCCATCATCATTGATGATTTTGGCCAGAACAGACTCGGCGTGAAAGATATGATGACCCTCGACCGGCATATGACCTTTGCCATCATGCCCTTTCTCACTTTTTCCCAATCCGATGCGGAAGCGGCACATAAAAACGGATTTGAAATCATCGTCCATCTGCCCATGGAATCCTATTCCGGCAAACTCAGCTGGGTGGGCCCAAGGCCGATTTTAAGCGTTTTGAGTGACCAGGAAATCTACAACCTTGTGATCGACGCCTTCGACAGCGTTCCCTATGCCGTCGGCGCCAACATCCACATGGGGGCCAAGGCAGGAGGCGACGAAAGGGTCATTTCCGATGTGCTGGACGTCATCAAGGTTAAAAATCTATATTTTGTCGACAGCCGTTCTGCCAGAAAACCCATCGCGAAAGGCATCGCAGACGAAAAAGGTGTTTTGTGCTATGACAGGGATGTATTCCTTGACACCCAAAAAGATAAGGCCTACATAAAAAAACAGCTGAAGCGCGCAGGAGAAATCGCCTTGAAAAAGGGTTATGCAGTGGCCATCGGCCATGTGGGCACCGAGGGCGGCAAAATAACCTATGAAGCGATCAAAGAAACTCTTCCCTACTTTGACAGCAATAATATCCAATTGGTATACGTGTCTGAATTAGGAAAATAATATAAACAGCCTTGAAATTTATATCGGATTTATTTTACGGAGGATAACCATGAAAAACAGCACACTTCTGGACAATCTATCCCAAAGGGAAGCAAGCATCACTTTAGAGCATATACTGGATAATTCCAAAGCAGCCAGCGGCGGCCAGCGGGATGTGAATTTCCTCAGATTTCTCCTGGACAACGGGATTTTGGTGAGGACGGAAGCATCGATGAAAAGAAGCTTTCTGAATTTCAGTGAGGAGTATTACCACGAAAAATACAAAAAGCTTCACCTGGAATCGGACAGGCACTTTTTATGCAGGACTGCCATCCAGGAAGAGTTCAAAAGGTTCGGAATAGAAACCTTGGCGGACATTGCGGCGGGTGACATGAACATCCTCAGGGCAGACGGCAATTACGACCTCGTCACGGCTGACTTCGGGACCTTGATTGACATTGGGCTTACTCCTGCCAGGAACTATTTCAGGGGCCTTACGGACCTAAAGGTGAGGAACTTCCTGATAACCACCTATTTTGACGATTACATGGATGATATCGTATTTGCCGTCTTCAGCCGAAAGGACGACCAAGGCTTTCTTGAGGCCATAAAAGACTACCAGGAAGGCTTCAAGCAGTATATTTCGGTAAATCCGGACATTCCGCAAACGGAACACATCCCCCCGCAAAGGGAGGTTTGATTTTTTGCTTCAAATCCTTTCTCCGTTGGTATAAAATATTAAAGTTAAGTGAAAGACTTTCGTTTTGAACAAATAAACTGGAGGACAGCCTATGTTTTATCACGTAAGGTATCAAACAGGAGAACTGGATGACATCGTAAAAGAAATGACAGGCGGAAACATCCCATGCGTGGATGTCAGCGATAATAACGAACTGGACTGGGTTATCGACCAGCTTAAAGAAAGAGGAATTCTCAAAGTTGAAGGACTCCCCTACGACAGAAATGCCCGCGATGTTCTGGCAGAGCCGGAATTCGAGTTTAGAATTGCTTTCTCCCGCCGGACGGCCGACCTTGAAGCGGAGAACAAGGATCTGATGTATGCAGATTTTTATTTTGAACCGATTATCGACGACACCTATGACCCCTGCGGTGAGCTGTAGGATAAAAACAGGGGATGGTCCGGACTCCCCGCCCGGCCTATCCCCTGTTTTTTAGCTTCCTTTTAACTTCTGCTTATTTCTCTTATTTTTTCGGCATAGATGTTGCTCAGTTCCTCGGCAAATTCAGCGGAGTAGCTTTCGCTGATGATATTGCAGACCGGTTTTTCCGCGTCGGGCAATACCAGCACCCATCCCCCGTCCCTGTATATCTTCACTCCCTCCAGCGTTTCCACGCTGTCACCGTTCTTTTCCTGTATGATCTCCCGGATGACCTTTCCTTTGGCATCCCAGGGGCATTCAACTTCCTTTTTGTAAATATGGAAGTCGGGGATCATGTCCACCAGCTCCGAAAGGCGGAGATTATTGGTGCTCATGAAATCCATGATTTTCACCAGGCCTGCGATGGCGTCAAAATGCATGGTGAACTGGTCAAGCATTTCTTTTTTTATTTCGTTTCCCAGCATTTTACCCATGATGTCCTGGGTAGAAGTTTTCGTCCTGATCACCTTTCCGTTGTTTTCCACGGCGATCTTTTCCAGTACCTGGCTGGCGGATATGGGAACCACCACCGTTCCTCCGTTCATGGTCTTAAAAAGAATGATGGATATTAAGGCAATGAACATATCCTCGGTGATCAGCCGCCCCTTATTGTCGATCAGCATCATTTTCTCCGAGGTGTCTTCAATGGAAACCCCCAAATCAAAATTGCCCATTTTCACCTGGGAGGAGAAAAATCTTACATCCCCGGAGGTCATGCTCTGCCGCATGGTCTTCGTATTATAAAGCTTCAAGTTGCTGTTCTCCACCTCACAGCCCAGTTCTCCCAGAATCTGGTTCATGGTATCGACAATGAACCGGGAGCGTGAGTTGAGTGCAATCCTGTAGCCCATTTTTTTTGACTCTGAGCTGTTAATGATGTTCCTTAAGTAAAAGCTGCTGTAATCGGGTACCACCCTTATGCCTTTGATGCAATCCCCTTCACACCGGCTGAAATCTTCCCTTAGGAAGGCATTTTCTATTTTTCTTTCAATGCCCCGGTCAATGTTGCTTCCGTTCTTATCCAGAAAGTCTACATAAAGCCTTGCAACATCCTCTGTGGATGTGCTTATGTGGATTCCGCCGTCCATTTTATAAAACCTTATGGCCGACCGGGTGATGGGAAGAAGCATGTTTCCGAAGTCATATATTTCTATGCCCGCGGACATCAGTCCCGACACAAAGGAGATCTTGAGCATCTGGGCAGGCGTTGAGCTGTCGCAACTGATACCGATCTTTGCCTTCCCCTTGAACAGTGCCCCATATGCCGCTCCCAGCTTGGAGGCATACTCTGGAGTTATGTCCACATTTATTTCTCCTGCCACTCCCCTGTGTCCGAAAATATTCCTGGTAAACTTTGCCCCCCATACCAGGTTTGAATTGACCTCCACACCGGCATCGATCAGCTTGTTGGGCCAGATCTTTATGTTGGGTTTGATTACGGCATTTTCCCTTATTATGGTGTCATCGCCGATGACCGACTGTTCAAAGGTACAGGAGTTGTCCTTCAGATGTACTTTATTGCACAGGACACTGCCCCTTAGCTGTACATTCCTGTCCACAATACAGTTCTTCCACAAAATGGACCGCTTGATCCCGCTGCGTTCACCGATAATGCCGAAATCCCCGATGACCGAGTAGCTGTCGATAAGTACATTTCCCTTGATCCTGCAGTTTTTGCCGATGACACAGGGCCCTTTGATTTTTGCCGTTTCATCCAGCTGGCAGCCTTCATCCACCCACACCCGGTCGATAATTTCCTTTCCGGGTATGTTGACCCTCACCCTTCCGTCCAGTATGTCGGCATGGGCCTGGATATAAGCCTTAAGGTCTCCTATGTCACACCAGTAGTCCTCCGTCACATACCCGAACATGGGCTTTTCCTCCTTCAAAAGGATTGGGAAAAGGTCTTTGCTGAAGTCAAAAATTTCATTTTTCCCATAATAGCCCAATACCTCCGGGGACAGGATATAAATGCCGGTGTTGACCGTATCGCTGAACACCTCCCCCCAGCTGGGTTTTTCAAGAAACCTGGTTATTCTCCCCTCTTCGTCCGTAACAACAACCCCATATTCCAGGGGGATGTCAACCTTTTTCAATACCAGGGTCGCCATGGACTTCCTGGTTTTATGGAATTTTATTGCTTCTTCAAGATTGATGTCTGTCAGGGCATCTCCGCTGATAACAACAAAGGTATCATCCAGAAACTCTTCCGCATTCTTTACACTGCCTGCCGTACCCAGGGGAGTTTCTTCGATGTAGTACCGCATATTTACACCGAAATCTTTTCCGTCCTGAAAATACTCCTTGATTAATTCAGGCATATATTGCAATGTCGCCCCTACATCTTTAATTCCATATTTCTTAAGCAGCTCGACGATGTGTTCCATTACCGGTTTGTTTATAACCGGAACCATGGGTTTTGGCCGGTTACATGTCAGCGGGCGAAGTCTGGTCCCTTCTCCCCCCGCCATGATAATAGCCTTCATGCACTTCATCCTTTCATATTTTTGTCGTATTTGAGTGCAAATGCGCATAAAACACTTATTATCACGCCATGCAGTTTCCAATAAGCAAATCATTGCCAGTCAACCATTTATGTGTATGGCAATGCAAAAAAAATATTACAAAAACTTTTCTCATTTAAAGTTTTTGTTCCTATTGCTACTTTAATTCATTTAATATTAACCATGATTGTTTTATTTTCTTATTTAGTTAACGACTATAAGTTTGAAGCTATTTGATGGTCCACAGCGTTGCAAGCATATTATGCGCATAATGGGCAATTATATTCCACATAATAACACGCAGTCCATCATTAAAATGGACTTCAAATGCGAATAATAGGTTTGAATACTGTTTAAAAGGAGGAAAAGTGCTATGCCCAGAGGAAAAAAATCGTCCAGCAGCGAATTCATGACCAGCGGCGTTTCCATCAGCCCTGCCGTTCCCACGGCAGGCGGAACGGTAAAAATTGTATATGACGGTCTGCTTTCCAAAAGCGGAGCTACCCATATCCTTGCCCATGTAGGATTCGGCAGTACCTGGAACAACCTGCAGGACATCCGTATGGACCGGTCGACCACAGGCTTTGAAGCCACCATACCCGTAGAAAATTCCGATACCCTGAACATTGCCTTCAAAGACTGTGCAGAGAATTGGGACAATAATTCGGGAATGAATTATACTTTCGACATATCACAATAGGCCTGATATTTGACCTCCTGCCCATTCAGCGGTCAGACGGGAGATAAGGGGAGCAGCCTTTGATTTGCCGCTCCCCTTATCTTTATGCCTGTTTCCTGCCGGAGACAATTCTAAACAGCGGCAGTTCCCCCTCCATAAGATCCCAGTAGTCTTTTTTGCACCACCACTCGCTAAGGTACCCTCTCCCCTGGGGGATGAAACCGAATTCGTCTCCGTTTTTCCATGAGACGGTGCCATGAAAGATCATTTTCCCATCTTTTGATCGAATCGTCTGCAAAAACATAGGGCCTCCTACAGGTATAAAAACGGAGGCTATTTGAATAAGCCTCCTTAATCGTATGGGTCATTGGGATTTAAGCTTTTAAAATGGGAGAACGTTACTTCCCCCAGCCCCACAGTTTTTTATAGGAATTTCCGTCTATGTTTTATATCTGGGCTCTCACCACCTGCCTGTTTTAACTTTTCCAAAACAGGCAGGCGTGCATTGACTTTCCAGACGGAAGCTGTCAAATTAGCATCCAACTCCGCCTACGGGGCCGTAGAAGCCGCGGTTGCACCAGAAGAGCAACAGGAACAGAATAATAAACCATAAAAGTTCATCATTATCTCCAAATGCTCCAAGAACTCCACCACATCTTTCTGACATAACTGCTCACGCATCCTTTCTTTCAATTGGTTATTTGCTTCGACTAGTATATAATATTCATAGTCAAGCTATTATGTTACCTCTTGATGAAAGGAATACTTTATAAAACACTTCAGGATATTTTTATTTTCCTTGAAACGTTCAAAACCGCCAGCCCATAGAACAAAACCGTTGTTACAAGCAGTACGATCACACTGGTCATGGGGTCTACATCACTCCTGTTGAATTGAAGGACCACCCCCATGGAATGATTGAATTTTTCCACAGCCGCTTCAGGCGCACCCGCAAAAGAAACTGCCATGGGCTGCTTCAGCAAAAGCTGGCGTATTAACGCACCTGCATGGGACAGGGGGAAAAGCTTGATGATCAGCTGCACCCACTCGGGCAAGCTCCCTATGGGAATATAAACGCCTGTCAGGAATCCAATCAGGGTTCCTATGATTGTACTGGCGGTAGCAAAAGCATTCTGGCTTTTAAAAAATGTGACGATAAAAAACACCATGGCACTGCTGGACAACACCGACAGTACAATCAAGCCCAGCAGCCCGGCGGCGGCCGAAAGCCCCAGAAGCTCTCCTCCCGCAATAAAAATATATATTTCTCCCAGCAGCAGGGTGATAAGGCTCATGAGAACCCCAACGGTAAAAGCGCTCAGGATATATCCTCCGGCAATTTCACTGCGTTTTACAGGCGTTGCATAAAAGTCTTTCAATATTTTTTTGCTGCGGTCCTCCACCATCGCTCCAAATGCACCCATGGTGGCAGTGACGGAGACCACGGCCAATATTCCCGCAATTACCCAACTGTTAATCAAAAAATCAATGCCTTTGACATTTTCAAGGCCGTTTTTATAAGTATCCCCCAAAAACAGGGCATACAGGGCGATGATGATCAATACGGATAAAAGGGAGAAGAAAACCGTACTTTTATCCCGGAAAAACAGTTTTATGTTACGTCCCGTCATCGCTAGCATGCTGCTTTCACTCCCTCTCCAGCCACATTGATAAATACGTCGTCCATTGTACCGTTCATGACTTCCAGATTGGAAATCAGATTTCTGAAGGGCTCCACCCTGTCTATCGCTTCAAGGGTGGAATTCAGCTCTATGGTAAATACTTCACCCTCGTCTGCGTAAGCGATTCCTTTCTCCTCCAAAAGCCGGGCCAGGTAAACTTTGTCCCTGGGCTTGATTTTCAGCACATCGCTTGAATATTTTTGCTTCAATTCCACAGGCGTCCCTCCCGCCAGAATTCCCCCCTGTCCCATAATGGTTATATAATCGGCCTGGGCTGCTTCCTCCATGTAATGTGTGGTCAAAAAAACCGTCATCTGTTCTTCCCTTTGCAAATTTCTCACGGTGTGCCATACATTTTTTCTTGTTTGGGGATCGAGCCCCGTTGTAGGTTCATCCAGAAACAGAATTTTCGGTGTGTGGACCAGGGCCCTTGCAATATCGGCCCTTCTTCGCTGCCCTCCCGACAGCTTGCCGTAAGGCCTGTTTAAAAATTCTACAGCGCCTGCCGCCGCGGTCGCTTTTCTTACTGCCTCCTTCAGGGATTTCCCATATAACCCGTAAAATCTGCCCCGGAGTTCAAGATTTTCCTTCACCGTCAGCAGGTTGTCCAGCACGCCTTCCTGGAATACCACCCCGATGGAATTGCGGATTCTGTCGTCTTCCGCCCCCAATATGTGCCCGTCAATGGCAGCACTCCCTCCATCCGGCTTAAGCAGTGTGCAAAGCATATCGATGGTGGTGGATTTCCCTGCACCGTTTATCCCCAGAAAAGCAAACAGCGTCCCCTTCTCTACGGAAAAATCAATTCCTTTGACCGCATGGATGCTGCCAAAGGATTTTGCAAGGGAATGGACCTCGATGATGTTATTCATTCTCATTTCTCCTTGCAGCGTTTATTTTTTTATTGATACAGTCCGCATCCGCCTGGTTTTTTATTGCCATAACTCCGAACACGATGAAGTATATCACAAGGATCATCACGCTGATGCTCACCATAAGGTCCATGCGCATGGGGAACATGTCCAGCGCCAGCCCCCCCACCAGAAACACCACCAGGAATATGTCCAGGAGGTTCATGCCCATGATGGAATAAACGGTTTTAAAGGGGATCTTGTCGGTAAAAAACATGACAACCGAAATAAGGCCGCAGATAATCAGGAGATCATAGAGCGTATGGTTGTTGATTTCATTTGCAATCCTCAGTTCTCCCAGGATCGCATAGAAAAAAGAAACCAGTGTAAATGAAATACACCCGGTAATAATGTGGTCCTTTACTTCTCTCATCGCCACTCCTCCTATAAGTCGAATTTGTTTTTGAACATCGGCACATAATGCCTGCTGATGATACTCTTTTCCCCATTTTTAAGCTTGGCTTCATATTTTCCGTTGAGCAGGGCCCGGACGCTTAAAACCTGCTCAATGTTCAACAGAGTTGACTTGCTGATCCTGACAAACCTTGAATCCGCAAGCTGATGCTCCAGTTCATACAACCGCATGTCCGTTTCAAAAATATCATCCTTGAGGTAGATAAAGGTCTTTTCATCCACCGATTCAAAATAGAAAATATCCTCCAGCGGAATATTGTAACTGCTGTCAGCCTTTCTGCCGGCGATGGAAAAAGAATAAAGCCTGATCTGGGAAATCAGCCTCTCAAGCCTGGCGTCAACAATACCACATTTTATCGTGATTTCCACATCGGAATACTCGGAAGATTGTTCGATGTTCAGCTTCAATCCGGTCCCTCCTTCGTTCAACATGCCTCTGGGAAAAGCTTAACAAAAAAGGCCATGGGGTTCAACGGTCTCTGATTTATAATGCATATTTGGAAGGGTAAAATGCAAAAGTTTGATTCGAATAAAAGCGACCGGGCATCGAGCCCCATCGCTTTTGGCTGGATTTGCTCCGCAAATGGCCCAAAACAAAAAAGCCTTCAAGAAAACTTGAAAGCTCTGATGGTGCCGATGGCCGGACTCGAACCGGCACGGTGTCGCCACCGGTGGATTTTGAGTCCACTACGTCTGCCAATTCCATCACATCGGCAAATGATTGAGTTAACTGCTTTAATATATTAACATACCTGTCAAAGAAAAATCAATAGTTTTTTTTAACATACAAATTTCAAGTCTGGCTTCTCTCATAAGCAACAGCAGTACTTACGCTTTTTAATACCGTCAGGAGAAATTCATTCCCGCTGCTCAGGTAATTCCCTTTCAATATTCCCTTCAGTTTTTCCTTCACCGCTTTGCGCTCCTGCTTTGAAACAAGCAGGTACTCGGCCCGGCAAGCAGCCAGCAGACCCAGGATGTACACCTCTTCAATTTCAGGCGGGCTTCCTTCCATCAGCACTTCCCTGAGCTTGTTTGCCATTTTTTCCTTTTCAACCGTGTTGGTGACAGGATAGCATTTGAGGGGAAAAAGTCCAAGGAACCTGTATTCATCCTCTCTGACGATGCCCTTGTCCTCAAGCCGGTAAAAAGCTTCTTTTCTTATAGCTTTTGTGGCAGAAGACCGGAATAATATCCACCTTTTGACTGGGTATTCCTTCTTTTCTTTTAACAGGCTGTCCAGGGCGGCCTGGGCGATTCTGCTTCCATCGGGCCTTTTTCCCGAAACGACAAAACCTTTTTTCTCCGGGGTAATTGCCCCCTGGTCATACAGATGAAGCAGAATCCCTCCGGCAACTCCGTACTTCAGCACATACCTGCCGTATCTGGAAACCCTTCCGTTTTCATTATTGATGGAAAGCAGCACCAGCTTTTCAACCATATCCAGCGTCATACTCTTCTCCCCTTTGGAAATGCGTTTGCGGCATTGAATTTCCCTCAACACCGCTGCAAAAAAATTTAAGCATCCGCATTTTCATCATCACTACTGTTCCCAAAATCGATTTTCTTCTTCTTTTTCCTGACAATGGCCTCATGGAGAAGATACTCAATCTGTCCGTTTACAGAGCGAAATTCTTCATCTGCCCATTTGCTTATCTCTTCCCACATCCTGGGGCTCAGCCGCAGTAAAACCGTCTTTTTTTCCGCCATATACCTCTCCCCCTAATTATGGAGGGTTCCTGTATTAATTACCGGCTGCGTATTTCTTTCACCGCATAATACTACAAGCAAATTGCTTACCATTGCCGCTTTGCGTTCTTCGTCCAGTTCCACCACTTCTTTTTCGCTCAGACGGTTCAAAGCCATTTCTACCATTCCCACGGCACCCTCCACGATCTTCTGCCTTGCTGCAATAATCGCCGAGGCCTGCTGCCTTTGAAGCATTGCCGCCGCTATTTCGGGAGAATATGCCAGGTGGCTGAGTCTGGCCTCTTCTACAATAACGCCTGCCTTCCCCAGTCTTTCCTGGAGCTCATTTTTAAGGGCCTCGGACACCTCATTGGTGCTCCCCCTCAAGGATATGCTGTGGTGGTCGTCCGTGGTGTCATAAGGGTATAAACCCGCCAGATGCCTTAAAGCGGATTCGCTCTGGGTTCTGACATACTCGTTGTAGTTTTCCACATCAAACAGGGCTTCCACCGTATTGTCCACTCTCCACACAATGACTGCCGCAATCTCGATGGGATTGCCCATTTCATCATTTACTTTCAATTTTTCTCCGTTTAAGTTCCTTGAACGCAGTGAAACCCTCTTTTTGGTATAGAAAGGATTGGCCCAATGCCAACCGGATTTCTTTACGGTACCCTTATAAGCTCCGAAAAGTATTAATGCGGAAGCTTCGTTGGGCTGAAGGGTAAAAAAGCCCGGACACATGACAATCCAGAGAAGGGTCAGAACAACACCTAAAATTACCGGCAACGCTGTGCCCGAAGAAATTCCAAGGATCACCAGACCGGTTGCAACAATGATGATCGTGATTACTGCCAGAAGCATCGGTAACCCTCGCAGAGTTCTTATTTCTAATTCTTTCATAGACTCGACCTCCAGTTTTATTGTACTGACTGCTTATACTATTATTATATCATTTTGATATCATTTTGCAATGTTTTTGCACAAAAAAATGATACCCTGAGGTACCATTTTTTTCCTGGTTTTCTAGCCGATGACCATATGACCTCTCGTATTCTTTCCCCCGATCCCCTGGCTCCCGGTGATGGTAACTGCGGCAACCTCTCTGGCCGTTACGATTTTTCTCGAGTCGGTAAGAGCAATTTTTTCCGATACCAAAGCGGGGTCGAGGGCATTGATCAAAACCCTTCCGGGTGAGCTTGCGAAATTGGCCCCTGCCGACATTATTCCCTCAAAATAGGATTGGCACGCGCCTGCAAATACACAGAGCCTGTCATGGTCCGCTTCATAGCTCCTGGCTTCCTTCACCGATTCGATGAAATACTTGGAGTTTCTATAATTATCCAGGGAATTGATGTTTCCGGTATTTTTTCTTATGCTGTCATGTCCCGTTAAAACCACGATGTCCGGGTTGTATCTTTCCAAAAGCCCCCGGACGATACCCGGCTGTTCACTTTCATCGGCCAGCTTCCCAATGGGCCTGATCCCGGCATTGCGGTAATGCTCTATGCATTTTTGGAGAAAATCCTCACTGGAGTCAATGTGAAGCACCGTACCGGGCCTGGACCGCAGCCTGAACAGGAATGGCAGCCTCAAAGCCTGCCCGTTCCTGACGGCATGCTTGGAAGCTCCGGCCAGGTACCGGTTCATTCCTTCCTTGACCCTTTTTGCATCCTGCCTCACAAGGTCATCTTCGCTTGAATCTGCATGTATTCTATAGATAAGCCCTCTCAAAACATAAATGGGCTTATTCCCGTCGCCTGCCTTGATATCTACAATCTGAAAAGCAATATCTCCACCGTAAGACTTTCTTGTAACGACATCTCCTACTTTGTAGTTTGGCATACATAAACCCCCATAATAGTGAACTGAATACTACATCATATGCAGTCCGCCATTTGGGGGTTATTGTTTCATGTATTAATTTTTGTGCCTGGGATTTATCATCTTTGGGAACATAAGATATAACTTCCGCTATAATTGTGCTACACCCGGCTCGGATACCTCGCAGGGTCCGCACAAAACCGGAAGTAATATTTTATGTTCCTTGCTTTGTCAGCAGCCGTATGATGTCCTTCATCTCTGCTCCCTGCTCTATTTTGAAATTCCCCACATTGATTTTTGTTTCCAGTCCCATGCCCTTCAGCTCTTTTATAAATAGATTCTTATCGCTGATAAGTCCTTTTTCCTGGAGCCTCCCGGCAACAACCTCCGAAGAATCCCCGGAATTCACGCTGAAAGATATGCTTTCGGGTATGGGGGGAGTAGCCTCTGCAGCCGCTTTTTCCTTCTCCACCGGATTGATTTCCGTCAGCTTTTTGGCCCCGGTCACGGCAGGTTGTTCTTCGCTTACCAGTTCGGTATTTTCAACCATCCCCAGCTTCTCCGCCTCACGGATGATTTCCTCTTTTGTCATTTTTGTATTGGGATTGATCCCTGCCAGATAGATCATGCTCACCACCGATGTAAGAACAATTCCCATCCCCACTCCCAGGACTATACTTTTTATATGAAAAATCTTCATGCTTTACCTCCCAAAACAATCGATAGGGAACAGCTCCGCTGTTCCCTATCGATTGTTTTTCATTTATCTGTTTTGTCAATCATCACCTGTTCATTCCCAATATCAGTTGTATTTCACCTTTTCCCATATTAAGGGTCCTGGCAATTTCAGTATCGCTCATTCCCTTGTCATACAGCCTCATAACTTCCTTGTGCCTGCCGTTGATCGGTATGACCTTGTCAGCCCTCACACCGGAGGATTTCCCCGCCCTTACACCCGGGGAGGACACACTTTCCATATGGATGCTGTCAATCACCAGGTCACTGTTATAAGTAAATAAATTGGGTTCTGCAAAGGAGGCCGTTTCAACAGAAGTTCCATTCACTACCTTATCCCTCTGCAGGATTTTTACATCGGCTGCCTCCGTTGCTTTGACGCTCAGAAGTTTGGCTTTCTCTTCCACCATTTTCAGGCTGTTGCACATCTCTTCATTTTTAATGTCCATCTGTGTCACAATATAATCTGAAAATTTATTCAACTCTTCGATCATTTGCTCCGAATCCGACATGATGGCCAGAAGTTCGTTCTTTTTCTCCTCGATCCCCTTCTCGTAGTCTTTAGAACGCTTGAAGTCATAAGCGATCCATACCAGGGCGATAATCATCAAGGTAATCCCTAAAAAAATGATACTGACGTAGAATTGGTTCATAAGGCACCTCTATTTCTCTTTATCTTTTGTGGCCGGTAAACATAATAACTTATAACCTTTACCGGAATAGGAATCGTAATGGAACTATAACCTTATATCTATAGTACTTGTTTGGTTGTCCGAAGTCAATTTCTTGTTTTTGGTATAGTTTTGCTTGTTTCTCTTCTTTTCTTCCTCTTTCTCTTTCTTATTGCCCCGTTCCTTTTCCTGCTTCTCCTTTATCCTGGCCTCCTGGGCATTTTCCTGGGAATGCACCTGTCTCAAATTGTTTTCAACCCTGTGCTGGTTTTTCTCCGCCTGCTGGAGATGCAAACCCTGATTTCGCTGCTGCTCGTCATTATGCAGCTTGGATACTTCGGAGGTTTTAGGCAACATCACTTGAAAGTCCACAGGCTTTATGGACATGGACACCACCTCACTTTAAAACATGGATTTCACCTATCTGTCTATGGCCCCGACCCTGACATCTGCTCCATCCCTGTACAAGGTACAGTACTGAAGCGGTTCTTTTATGTACATCATACAGGTGCCGATTGCAACTTTCGTACCGGGATAGATGTAGTTATGGACCCGGACTTTGCCGTATACATCCTGCTGGAGCTTGGCTTCAATCTGGGAAAACTCCTCTTTCAGTTCATTCATCCGGTTGGACAAAAAGACCTTCGTCCGCACACTCTTCGCCATCATTTCCTGCTTCTCCGGCGTCAGCATTCCCGCTGCTTCAAACTTTTTCAACAGCACGATGGCCTGGTCCGCCTTCTTTATATCACTTTCGCCGTTGTTTATTTCTTCTCTGAGGGCCTTGTACCTCTCTCGTAGAGTAGGATCCACTCCCACTTCGATATCCGTCACCGTGGCCATGTGGGAACCGATGACCTTTGCGATTATTTCCTTGCCTACCTTGCAGCTGCCCCCCACCAGAAGGCCCTTCTTCCCCGACAATTCAAGCCTGTTTCCGCATTTGACACTGCTGTGCATAATGGCTTCCGACTTGATGTCCTTTTGCGCTTCAATATTGCTGTGTTCTATGTATCTGGCGATAATGTCCCCGCCGCTGATGAGCATGCCTTTTCCCAGGCCCTGCATTCCCCTTCTCAGGATTATATCACCGCTGGCCTTTATGACGGCGCCTTCCACCACACCCCAAACTTCCACATTTCCGCCTGCTTCAACGGTAAATCCGGAAAGTACGTTTCCACGGATGATTACATTTCCAACAAAATTTATATTGCCTGTGGAGTTATCCACATCCGCAGGCACTTCATAATTTGCAAAAACATTTACTTTCCCGTCAATATAGCTGACCTGCCCATCGATGGAGGCCAGAAGGGATTGTCCGTCCGCGGAGGGCTCCACATTTCTGCCCCGCGGCAGGACGGCCGCCTTTCCGTTGATCGACGGTACATCATAGCCCAGGACCGTTTTACCCGGAGTTCCGTTTTCGGGAGGAACCAGGGTACAGAGCTTTTGCCCCTGCCTTACGCTTTCAATGAGGTTCATTTCCTTGTAATCCACTCTTCCATCCTCAAGAATTGTGGGCTTTCTTTCTTTTTTGACATCAAAATGGAACTCCGCATAGCCGTTCTTTCCATTTACAGGACTTAATCCTTCTGCTACGCAGACCATCTCATTATATACGGGATACTGGGTTATTGTTTCAAGAGTGGTTTTATTGATGCCGTAGATGACACCCTGTCTTGCGATCAGCGTCACCATTTCCTCCAGGCTGAGCATCCTTCCGCCCTCCGGCGGCGTGATGGTTATAAAGGCCTTCATTTTATCCGGTGCCACTAAAACGGAAGCGGTAGCATTGACCTTAACCTCTTCCTGGGCATCGGCAATTTTATTGGCACTTTTATCGGCCTTCAAAACGGCCAGTTCAACAGCATCTTTGGAAAAACCTCTGATCTGCTTCCGATTCAGCTTCTCTATGATATCCCTGGATTCTACCCTGGCTCCTTTCCCCACCGGGGGATAAACCGTCAAATAGATTCCATCCAGTTGATATTTAATTTCAAAAAAACCGTCATTGACATTCCGATCGAATCGAGCAACCACTCAAATACCCCCACTTACTCATACATAAACAAAGTAAAGAAAAAATAGAATAAACCGACATTTTTCTAATTCTGCATCAGGGATTTATGCCGGGCCAGCTTACCCCGGAGTCTAAGGATTGCTTTGGTGTGAAGCTGGGATATTCTAGATTCCGACACTTTCATTATTGCACTTATTTCTTTCAATGTCAATTCTTCAAAATAATACAAAGATACGACTGTTTTCTCTTTTTCTGGCAATTTACCGATGGAATCCGCCAGAATTTCTTTTACTTCCGCGATCTCCACATAATTTTCCGGCCTGTCTTCCTTACTTCCCCGGGACATGTCAACGCCTATTTCATAGTTCTGTTCCAGAAACTCCTCCAGGGAGACCATGGAAGACACGTTTACCTCATTGAGAAGTTTATAGAATTCATCCAGGGATATGCCCAGCTTATCGGCAACCTCTTTATCTGAAGCGGCATGCCCCAGTTCGTTCTCCATCTCGCAGTACAGCTTCTCAAGCTCTTTGTTCTTTTGCCGCAAAGACCTTGGCACCCAATCCATTTCTCTTATGCTGTCTATGACTGAACCCCTGATTCTAAGGGATGCATACGTTTCAAATTTTACTCCCTTGCTCAAATCGAATTTATCAATGGCGTCAATGAGTCCAAAAACACCGAAACCTACCAGATCGTCATATTCCACATTTGATCCGAAGTATATGCTTAACCTGCCTGCAACGTATTTTATCAGATGGGAATATTCCAATATAAGTTTTTCTCTTATGGCAGGGTCTTTTGTCTCGCCGTACTGCTTCCACAGGTCGGTCTGTTTGTTTGCCGTAGACATATTTCAGCTTAACCTCCCCAACTATCACAGTTTACAAAAATACTCCAAAGACGTGCCCCATGTCAAAGTACTTTTGTAAACTGTGTAATCACTCTTCAAGCTTCCTGCTTATGACCTCGCTCACCTTCAAAGGCGTGAATTCCTCGCCGTCACCTACCTCAAAGTTCACCGTACCGGTACTGATATCGATTACATTTTCCGTTTGCTGGCCTTTTGTTTTATCCTTGTCCTGCTGGGAGACCTGCGTCCCTTCCTCCGGTGCGCCCTGTTCCTCCAATTCCTTCTTTTTTGCTTCCACTTCTTCCATAAGGCTTAATAAAAAGTGCCTTGCAAACAGTCCCACCATAAAAAACACAACGATGCCAACCGCCATTTTTTTATAGGTATCCTGCAGGTCCGAACCTGCCTGGATATTTACAAGCCCGATGATGATTGTCACAAATGCCCCGATGATAAAAGGCAGCCGATGGATAAAGTCCATTTGAAGTCCCCTTCTCTGCTGATCAATTATATCCTTCTCAGATTATATCTGTTTTACTCCATGCCCGATGGTTTTTATCACAAGTTTGCCGTCAAGGGAATAAAGCTCGATGGTCCGCCCGTAGTTTCCTCCCGTGTCTTCAGCGATTACGGGAATATTCAACTCCGCAAGCTTTTCACGGGCGGATATGGCATTCCTGAAGCCTATTTTCATCATGTCTGATGTCTGGTTGAAAGAAAACATCTGTGCGCCTCCCGCCAGCTTGGCCACAAGATTGCTGCGCCGTGCACCGACCCGTACCATATCGTTCACAAGTTTTGTAATGGCAGTATCCGCAAATTTTGCTTCATTTGAATTGTTCCTGGCCTGCAAGCTTGAAGGCAGCATAATATGCGCAAGCCCTATGGTTCTCGTGAAGGAATCATAAAGGGCTATCCCTACGCAGGAACCCAGACCAAGGGTTGTCAATATGCCCGGATGATTGGACACCATTAAGTCTGCCATTCCAACTTTTATAACATTCTCCATTAGCTTATAACTCCTAATGCCTTTAATAAAGTATCATACGAATCAACATCAGGTACAAGGAAAAAGTCCCCGACGACTTTGGTACTCCCTTCTGAAAATTCAGTTTCTATATACAGCACCGTATCTCCTACTTTGCCGAATTCGATGGCGGGAACGCTGAGGATGGCCCCGGCCATATCAATGGCGATATCCGGTATTGAAGGCATTATGCTTAAATTTGTGAGGGTGGATAGAGCGGAAAGATAGGAGCCCGACAATATGTTGCCTATTTCTTTCAAGGCCGAGAGCTCCATCTCTGAGAACTCCGAATCTTCTTCCGCAGGCAGGCCCATAAGAATATTGACAAGCACTCTTGCGGCTTTGTAATCCAGTATGAACATGATATTTCCCGTCAAATCTCCGGTAACGCTGAGCAATATGCCGATTACCTGTTTGTCCGCACCTCCGAGGATGTCGTTCACCTCTTTGAATTCGAGGATTTTAACCTTGGGCACATCCATGTCAATCTTTTTATTCAACATTTTGGCAAGAGCCGTAGCGGCATTCCCCGCACCTATATTGCCTATTTCACGCAGAACGTCAAGCTGCAGATTGTTCAAATCATTCAAGCTCAGTGCCATAGGGGCCAACCTCCTTTATTCGTCGCTGCTCTGAACCTTCAAGAGCTTTTCAAGGTTTAAAAGCGTAACAATTCTATCGTTTATTTTTCCTACTCCCAGAATATAGTCGACGGACAAATCGTTACTGAAGTTTGTAATGCTCTCCACGCAATCCTCCGAAAGCTCTATAACCTCAGCCACCGCATCCACGATGGTACCGATGGAAACGTCCTCTATCTTCACGATGGTAATCCTTGTATCTTCCGTTTCTTCAATCTCTTCCAGCCCGAATTTCAACCGGAGGTCCATGATGGGTATGATATCTCCCCTCAGGTTAATGACCCCTTTTACAAATTCCGGCGCTTTCGGGACCCTTGTGATTTGCATCATTTTCTCAATGGTGGTCACCTTTTTAATATCGATACCGTACTCTTCCTTGCCAAGCTTGAATACCACATATTGTCTGTTTTCCATCTTCAACACCTCATCCATCTTCCCCTCTGCTCCTTTCTATGCGAGAGAATTGACATCAATAATCAGTGCCACATTTCCGTCTCCAAGAATTGTAGCTCCGGCAATAAACTTGATTCCTGCCAGGAACTTGCCCAGCGATTTTATTACGATTTCCTGCTGCCCGATCAGGTTGTCCACCATAAACCCGGACAGCTTGTCTCCCTTTTTGACAATGACTACCGTAAGCTGTTTCTGCTGCTTTTCAGACTGCTGCACATCCAAAATCCTGCCCAGTCTTACGATAGGTACCACCGTGTTTCTGAGAAGGATGACCTCCTGCTTTTGGACCAGCTTGATTTCATCCGGTGCGATGTTAATGATTTCTTTTATGCTGTTAAGGGGGATGGCATATTTTTCTTCACCGATGAGTACAAGCAGCGCCTGGATGATTGCAAGCGTCAGCGGCAGTCGAATGATGAACTTGCTGCCTTTCCCCTGTTCGGTTTCAACCTCTACGAGGCCTCCCAGAGCTTCTATTTTAGTCTTTACCACATCCAGCCCCACACCGCGTCCCGACAGGTCGGTTATTTTGTCCGCAGTGCTGAAGCTGGGCTTGAAAAGAAATTCAACGATCTCCTTCTGGGAGATGGAATTGGATATCTCCTTATTGATAAGTCCCCGTTCGATGGCCTTTTTCTTAACCGCTTCGGTATTGATCCCCGCACCGTCATCCTCTACTTCAATGACCACATTGTTGCCGTCCTGGTATGCCCTCAGATAAATGTTTCCTTCGTCGGGCTTGCCCAGCTTGCGCCGTTTCTCCAGGGTCTCCAGGCCATGGTCGGCGGAATTCCTCAAAAGATGGATCAAAGGGTCCCCGATTTCGTCGATGACGGTTCTGTCAAGCTCTGTTTCCTCTCCGGACATTGTCAGTACGATTTCTTTTCCAAGCTCCCTGGATATATCCCGGATCATCCTGGGAAAGCGGTTGAATACGGTTTCTACAGGCACCATCCTGACCTTCATCACCGCGTCGTGCAGGTTGGTGGTTATTCTTTCGAGATATTCCACGGCCTCATTGTACATTTGGGACTTGTCCACCGACTCCAGCCCCTCAAGCCTGGTCTTGATGATGATAAGCTCACTGACCAGGTTCATCAGTACATCCAGCCGGTCGATATCCACCCTCACCGTCTTTCCTGTTTTCTGTTTCTTTGACGGGGAAGCTGCTGCCTGCTCGGTCTCTTCCTTTTCCTCCGCCGGTTCTTTCTTGTCTTCTGCACGGGCGATTTCCATTTCGGCCTTCAAAGCCTCCAGGGAAGGTCCGTCAATGGCCCTGGCCTCCAGTTCGCTGATAATGACTTCGTCCACTTCAGCGATGGAATTGAGCTCCTTGTCGAAAACTCCTTTGCCTTCGCTGCTGATGACAACGACGGTAAATTCATAATCAAACTTTTCATCTTCAATATCCTGTACCGCAGGTTCCGATTTGATGATCTCCCCATGCTTCTCCAGTGTCTGGAAAACGATGAAAGCTCTGGCGGATTTCAGTACACAGCCCCTGTTCAGCACCAGTGTTATCTGCAGGGCGTTCATCCCCTGCTCCTTCGCCTTATTTATAATATTCTGCTCATACTGGTTGACAACCAGTTCCCTGACATTTCCGGACCGGACGGCAGGTGCGGCTTCAGCCGCCGGAGGAGCTTTTTGAGGCTCTGCCTCTACTGCCGTGCCTTTGTTGTCCTTTATGTTGTTCAACTGCTGTATGAGTTCCTTATATTCGTTGCCGCCTTCACTGCTGGTATTGATGATGTTGTTCAGATAATTCTCCAGGGCATCCAGGCATTTAAACAGGATGTCAACCATTGAGGTTGTCACCTGTATCTCATTATTTCTGAGGGCGTGCAGCACATCCTCCATGTCATGGGTCAGTTTCGCCATTTTGTTGTAGCCCATGGTTCCCGACATACCTTTTAAGGTATGGGCAACCCTGAATATTTCATTTACAACCGATATATCGTCGGGATTTTTCTCCAACTGCAGCAGCGACTGGTTTAACCCTTGAAGGTGCTCCTTCGACTCCTCAATGAATATTTCGAGATATTGATTCATGTCCATTATTTTTGCCCCCCTATTATCTTCATTATTTCCTTCGTTATATCTTTCAGCGGTACAACAGCATCCACCGAGCCCGTTTGAACTGCTACCTTAGGCATTCCGTATACTACGCAGGACTTTTCATCCTGGGCGATGATGAAGCCTTTATTTACATTTTTGAGCTTCTTGATTCCTTCGCTTCCGTCTCCTCCCATGCCCGTCATGATTACTCCGATCAGGTTGGAGTAATTGGTCTTTGAAAGGGATTCCATCATCGGATTGACGGCAGGCCTGTGTCCTCCTACCGGAGGGTCCTGGGTCAGCTTTATTTTCAAATTGTTTTGTCCCGATTTTTCTACCAGCATATGATAGTCTCCGGGAGCTATATAAACATAACCTGCCTGTACCGTCTCCCCATCCTCGGCCTCTTTTACGGTAACCTCGCTCATGGAATTCAGTCTTTCTGCAAGAGATTTTGTAAACCCCGGAGGCATGTGCTGTACCACAAGGAAGGCCGCCGGGACATCGCCCGGTATCAATGGTATTACATCCTGAAGCGCCTTTGGTCCACCTGTTGAGGTGCCGATTGCGACAAAATATTTTATATTGCTACTTTTTACTATATCACGTTTTGGCTTAACCTGTATATCATTTATTGATATATACTTCTTTATTTTTGTCGAATTTTTGGCTATTTTAACTTTTTCGATCAGTTCCCGTTTCTTTTCGTCACCTGCGATATTGAATATATTTGTGGGTTTGGTGATGAAATCGATGGCTCCATACTCCAGGGCCCTGATGGTAGCATCGGCCCCCTCCTGGGTAAGGCTGCTGAGCATGATCACCGGGATGTACTGCTGCCTCATCAGCTCCTTCAAGCAGGTCAAGCCGTCCATTTCGGGCATTTCCACATCCAGCGTGACCACATCGGGCTTTAAGGCCTTGACCTTTTCAATGGCCTCAACACCGTTCTTTGCCGTGTCCATAACCAAAATATTTTCATCACTTTTGAGGATGTCGGAAATAACCTTCCTCATAAATGCCGAATCGTCTACAACTAATACTTTTGTTTTTCCTGTCATGGCCCTAAATCAATCCTTTTTTTCTTAGTTTTCTTTGTTCTCTGAATATAAAGGCGATTACCGCTTCCCTGTCCCTGTTGTCGATTTTGTCAAACCGGATTCCAGCCTCAAACCGGTCTCTTTCGTCCAGTTCAATCCTGTCCGACCTGACAACGGTCCCTTTGAATTTTACGCTCGCGCCTTCATCCAATGAAAGCTCGCACTCAATGGCCTGGCCCAATTCCAGCCTGTTTTCCGTCACCATGCAGAGGCCGCCGCCGCTCAGATCCCTGGTGTAGGTTTTTATAAAGGGCGGGGGCTCTTTCGCTTTCTCTTCTTCCTCTGCCGTTTCCGGCCGGTATTTAATGGCGGTGGAGCATTCGAACCTGAAAAACTGGCGCCTCTGTATTTTCTCAAATTCCCCCGTGATTTCAGTTTTCAAAAGGGCAATATTGTCCTTGACCCCACGGTTCATCACTTTCGCCCTGAATTTGTACAGATCTCCGTTGTGAAGGCAATACACATTCATCGCCGCCCCGATTCTCACGGGGAAAATCACTCCCTCATGGATGGGCGCGGCCATAAACGCCACATTGTCTTCCTCCGTCCACTCCAACTGGCTTATAAGTTGCCGTTTTACCCTTTCCCCCATGATGTTGAATACCTCAAGCTCCAGCTTGGTTCCGATCTGTAAATCCGTATATATCATGCAACCTCCAAAACTAAGTCCCCTGGGAACAGTTAAAATATAACTTCCGTTATCATTGTGCTACACCCTGCGTAGATTCCACGCAGGCCCCGCACAAAACCGGAAGTAATATTTTAAGTCCCTTTAAGAACCCAAAAAGTTTACCAATCTGTTCACAAAACTTTTGATTCCCGTGTTTGTATTTTCCTGGCCCCCATTCTCCTTATCCACCAGCTTGCGGGAGATGTCCCGGATGAGCCTGGTGGCCTGGCTTTTCGGGAAGCTGAGGGAGAAAGGCTGCTGCATCTTGACCGCCTTGATCACCGTATCGTCCTGCAGTATATATCCCAACGGACACAGTTTCAATCCCAAAAACTTGTCTGCGACGATGGAAAGCTTATTTAATATGTCATTGGCCTCATTCAGATTCTCAGCCCTGTTGACGACCACCCTTATGATTTTCTCCTTATCCCTGTGGGAGATCATTTTTATCAGCGCATAGGCATCGGTGATGGCGGTGGGTTCAGGCGTAGTAACCAGTAGCACCTCATCCGCCGCCATGACAAAACTCATGACATTGTCGGAAAGTCCCGCCCCGGTGTCGATAATAATCACGTCGGAGAGCCGGTCCAGGAGGGCAATATTGTCTACAAATCTTTTAATCTGGGTCTTGTCAAGCTTTACAAGTTCTTCCACCCCCGAGCCCCCGGAAATGAATTTGATATTTTTCGGTCCGTCAGCCAGCACTTCCAATATGTTTTTCCTGTTATGGATCACGTCCACAAGGGTGTACTGGGGAACAATCCCAAACAGCACATCAATATTGGCAAGCCCAAAATCAGCATCCAGTATGACCACCCTTAATCCCTGATCGCTCAGGGCCAGAGCAAGGTTGATCGTTATATTGGTTTTACCCACTCCCCCCTTGCCACTGGTAACGGTGATAACCTTTGCCGTCTTCTTTTTTACGTTACCTAGCAAGTTCGACTGGGCGGCTGCCTGCTTCAGTTTAAGACTGTCAATCATCTGTCTTAGTCTATCAGCCTGGTCCATCATGCTACACTATACTCCCCAATAAATTTTTTGTAATCTTATCTATATTTGCTATTTCTATATCGTCGGGTACGCTCTGTCCGGTAGTGATATAAGATAAACTCTTGTTTGTCATGTATCTGGCATTGAGGATGATTCCGCTTATAGGAGTTTCATCCAGCTTGGTGAAGATAAGTTTGTAATCCTTCAGGAAATTGTAGCTGCCCAATATCTCCCTGCAGTTGCGGACACTTGTGATGGCACTCATCAGTAAATAAATGTCGTCGGCATTGGCAGCCTGAATGATGGTTTTTAATTCCTCAAACTGGGCCTTGTTTTTGTGGCTTCTTCCCGCCGTGTCGACCAAAATGATATCCTTGTCGGAATGGAGCTCCACCGCTTCCCCCAGTTCTCCCGGAGAATAGATGACGGAAACCGGCATGCCCAGAATCTCGGCATAGGTCTTTAGCTGCTCCACCGCCGCAATCCTGTATGTATCCGCAGTGATAAGACCCACCTTTTTCTTGTGGTTCAATGCATAGTTGGCGGCTATTTTAGCCAGAGTAGTGGTCTTTCCCACACCCGTCGGGCCAACCAGCATAACCACCGTAGGCCTGCCGTCCTCCCGCAGCTTGAGGGTTTCAGGCTTGCCAAGAATCCCTGAAATGACATTGTACAAAACCGATGCGGTTTCGTTGACACTGGCCCCTTCTCCCAGGCGGGCGGAAACGGTATCCATTATTTTTTTCGCAGTCTCCGGCTCCACTTCATTTTTCACCAGGTTGTTGTAAAAAAGCTGGAGCACCTTCGGGTAGGATTCCTGCTTTTCTCCGGTGTCCGCAGGCGCCTGTGCCGTTTTTTGACGGTCGGGCTGCACCTGCTCGTAGATTTTTTTCAGCATGGTTTCCATGCCGTTTACCTTGTTCTCCAGATCCGATATTTTCTGGTCCTTTTCCTCGTTCTTCACTGCCATGGCTTCTCTGGGCAGGGTCTGGACCCTGGTTTCCTGTCTTGGCTGCTCTTTTTTCGCACCATATTCCTCATCCACGGCAGCCAGCACTTCCACCATGGGCTTCGCAAAGAGTTTAAAGAAGCCCTTTTGTCGGACTTTCCGCGTATTTAATATCACCGCGTCGTTGCCCAAATCCATTTTTACTTTTAAAATAGCCTCCTGGGTATTACTTCCCAGGTACCGCCTGATTTTCATTTCTATCACCCATATGATTATTTTACATCAGCATCTATTTTTTACTATTTTTTCATCCATCCCACTGCCGCCCGCTATACCGATACCATTCCCACCGATTGGATTTCTATATTGGGGTCCAATTCATTGTAGGAAAGCACCACCAGCCCTGGAACACTCTGTTCCGTAAGCCGCTTAAAATAGATTCTCACCACCGGCGAAGCCAGGACGATAGGCTGCTGGCCCAGCTGCAAAAGCCTCTGCAACTGTTTTGACAGGTTGTTCAATATTCTGTTTGTCAGCTCCGGCTCCAGGGACAAATAGGAGCCATGCTCCGTCCTCTGCAGTGAATCCATGATCACCTGCTCCAGCTTGGGATCCAGGGTTATTACGCTTGACTTGCTTTCCGCCAGGAACTTCCTTGTAATGGCTCTGCCCAGGGCCTGCCTTACATATTCCGTCAGCATGTCCGGGTCGTGGGTGGCCGGCGCATAATCCGCCAGCGTTTCCAGAACCGTTACCATATCCCTGATGGACACTCCCTCTTTCAGAAGGTTTGCAAGGACTTTTTGAATTTCACCAATAGTCATCACTTTGGGAACAAGCTCATCCACAATGGCAGGATAGCTTTGCTTCACGTTATCGATGAGGGTCTGAACTTCCTGTCTTCCGGTGAGCTCGTGTGCATGTTTCTTGATAACCTCCGTCAGGTGGGTGGCAATGATGGACGGAGGATCAACCACAGTATAGCCCAGCATTTCCGCCCTGTCCCTCTGGCTTTCATTGATCCAGATGGCAGGAAGCCCGAAGGCCGGTTCCACTGTCTTGATACCGTCCAATTCCTCATCCTCCATCCCTGAATTCATGGCCAGGAAGTGGTCGAACATCAGCTCGCCTTTGGAAATATCCACACCTTTAATTTTAATCACATATTCATTGGGATTCAACTGTATATTATCTCTAAGCCGGATGATCGGTACAATCATTCCAAGCTCCAGGGCCAGCTGCCTTCTTATCATGACAACCCTGTCCAGCAGGTCCCCTCCCTGGTTCACATCGGCAAGGGGAATGATGCCATAGCCGAATTCAAGCTCAATGGGATCCACCTGAAGGAGTGTAACCACATTTTCCGGCTTCCGGATCTCCTCCACTTCACTTTCCTGTACCTGGACCTCCTCCTGCTTTTGAACCTCTTTCTGCTGCTTGAGGAGAGTATACGCGATAAAGCTCAGCAGGACCGCCAGCACAAAAAACGGGATGGGATCCAGGAACAGCCCCAGAATTACGCACAGCCCCGATGCAATGAAAAGCACCCTGGGGTTCTGAAAAATCTGTTTTACCAGGTCCTGGCTCAGATTGGAATCGGAAGCGGCTTTCGTGACAATGATGCCTGTGGCTGTCGAAATCAACAGCGCCGGTATCTGACTGACAAGGCCGTCACCGATGGTGAGGATGGTATAGTTGGAAAAGGCCTCGCTAAGCTCCTCTCCCCGCATGACAATTCCAATGATCAAGCCTCCGATGATATTTACAATGGTTATGATAATGCCCGCAATGGCGTCACCCTTGACAAACTTACTGGCTCCGTCCATGGCCCCGTAAAAGTCCGCTTCCCGTTGAATGGTCCGCCTTCTTTCCTTGGCTTCAAGCTCATTGATGAGCCCCGCATTGAGGTCGGCGTCAATGGCCATCTGTTTTCCCGGCATGGCGTCCAGCGTAAATCTTGCAGCAACTTCCGACACCCTTTCGGAGCCCTTGGTTATGACAAGAAACTGCACAATCATGATAATGAGGAAGACGATAATGCCAACCACCAGGTTTCCCCCCGCGATGAAGGAGCCGAAGCCCGCGATAACCTCTCCCGCCTCTCCGTTTGTGAGGATCAGCTTTGCAGCGGTAATGTTGAGAGACAATCGGTACAGGGTTGTAATCAAAAGCAGCGACGGAAAAATGGAAAGCTCCAGCGCCGTTTTTGCATAGATGGCGTTCAGCAGTAAAATGACCGACAGGGATATGTTGAGGGCCAGCAGAATGTCAAGAACCACACTGGGTATGGGAAGTATGATGATAAGCACAATTGCAACGATGATGACTGCTACAAGGATATCTCCAAGTTTCGGCATTCCTAAGCCCTCCTTTCTCAAAATTTCTTATTTTTTAATCTCTTTTTCATTTCTAAGGGTTTTATCCTGTCCTGCCCTTGCCTTTCAGGCTGTATACGAAGGCCAGAACCTCCGCCACCGCCTGGTAGAGCTCCGGCGGTATGGCCTCTCCGATATCCACCGTGTCATAAAGAGTACGTGCCAGCGGCTTGTTCTCCACGATTTCAACCTTGTTCTCCCTGGCAACATCCTTTATCCTTATGGCGATGAAGTCCTGCCCTTTTGCCACAACCACAGGCGCCGGGGAATTACCCGTATCATACTTTATTGCAACTGCAAAGTGCGTAGGGTTGGTAATTACCACATCCGCCTTGGGTACATCATGCAGCATCCTCCGCATGGAGATCTGGCGCTGTTTCTGCCTGATCTTCGATTTGATTTCAGGGTTTCCTTCCATCTGCTTGTATTCTTCCTTGACCTCCTGCTTGGACATCTTCAGGTTCTTTTCATATTCCCACCACTGGTAGAAATAATCCAGCACGCCAAGAATGACAAGCGCCACGCATATTCTTATGGCCACGTTCAGGGCGGTAACGCCTATATAAATGGCGGCTCCCATCACATCCATGTCCATAAGGCTTAAAACGTTGTTGACTTCGCCCCTTAAATAGGCATAAGCCACATAGCCTATGATTGCAACCTTTAAAATGGACTTCATCAGGTCCACAACGGCCCTTAAGGAAAAAATTCTCTTCAGCCCGCTTAGTGGATTTATCCTGTTAAATTTCATCCCCAGGGGTTCCACGGTAAACAGGAAGCCCACCTGGGCGTAGCTTCCGATAAGCCCGGTGATTACCGCGATGGCAAATATGGGAGCCACGGACTTGAGCAATGCCGTCAGTACGTCATAAAACAGCCTGGACAATACATTGATGGAATACAGGTCTTCAATGCGGCTGTACTCCTCAAATATTCTTTTCATCAGACTGGAGATTTCCGTATAAATGTTCTGTCCGAAAATCCTCAACCCTATGAATATAAATATCAGCACCAGAGCGGATGTGATTTCCCTGCTCTGCAGCACCTGCCCCTTTTTTCTTGCATCCTGCCTTTTTTTAGGGGTAGCCTTTTCGGTTTTATCGCCCTCTGCAAAAAGCTGCAGGTCAATCCTCAGGTAATGGACATCCTTCAATCTTCAATCACCCTTTTCCCTGTCACCTGCCACCCAGATCCTTGATAAAATTGAGCATTTCATGGTTCATCCCATTGATAAGCACATCCACAACGGAAATGAACATGGGTATTGTCAATATCATGACCACCATCCCCAGGGCAATCTTAAGCGGCATGCCGATGACAAAAAAGTTCAACTGGGGAACGGATTTTGAAATGACCCCCAGGGCAATATCCGAAATAAGTATTGCCGCAACGATGGGAGCACTTATTTTAAACCCGATTAAAAAAATATTGCCGAAAGCCCGTATAATATCATTCATTAAATTGTTGTTAAATGCGGCGGTACCTACCGGCACCAGGTTGTAGCTCTCAAAAAGCGCCTTGATAAGTGCATGGTGTCCGTTAAAGGCCAGAAATACCAGCATGCTTAATATAAAATAAAAATTGGAGGTAATGGGTACCTGAATGTTGCTGACAGGGTCAAGCACATTCACCATTCCAAAACCCACCTGCATGTCGATAATCTGCCCCGCCATATAAATGGCGGTAAAAACCAGGTAAGACACGTATCCTAAGGTCAACCCCACAATAAACTCTTTAAAAACCAGCAGGGCAAAGGCATAAATATTTTCGTAATACTGGAGCTCCGGTATGGAGATTGTATTTACCAGGATTACCGCCAGCAGGAACGAAAAGCCAATCTTAAAGTATGTGGGGATGTTGCGCCTTCCGAAGATGGGCGCTATCACAAAAAGTCCCGTCATCCGGACAAAAACCAGTAAAAACGCATCAAATCCGTTCAGTAGCATCCCTGCCGCCGGCTGCAAGCAATCACCCCGTTACTTTATATATTGGTTCAAATTCAAATAAAGGTTCTCGGTATATTCCACCAGAACCCGCAGCATCCAGGCCCCGAAAAGAGCGATGGCGGCAAAAACGGCCAATATCTTGGGGACAAAGGACAGGGTCTGCTCCTGTATCTGTGTCGTCGCCTGAAATATGCTCACGGCAAGCCCTACAATAATACTGATCCCAAGCATGGGAGCAGAAACATATATAACAACGCGAAGAGCATTCATTGCAAGATCAATGACAGTCCCTTGATCCATAACAACCTCCGTTTATCTACAGCATAAATACCCGCCGGCCTATTTGATGAAGCTGGTAATAATTGACCGCGTTATCAGGTTCCAGCCGTCCACCATGATAAATAACAGAATTTTAAATGGCAGTGAAATCATAACAGGCGGCAGCATCATCATACCCATGGACATAAGAGTACTTGAAACAACCATGTCAATTACCAGAAAGGGTATAAATATAAGAAAGCCTATCTGAAAAGCCGTTTTCAATTCGCTGATCAAAAATGCGGGTATTACCACGGTCAAAGGAAGCTTTTCCTTTTCCACCGGAGCTTTGGCGCCTGAAAGTGAAACAAACAGCGCCAGGTCTTTCGACCTTGTATATTTGAACATAAAGCCTTTAATAATCCCGGAAGACGTATCAATCGCCGTCTCCTGGGTTATTTCGCCTCTGACGTAGGGCTGAAAGGCCTTATCGTTTATTTCCGTTCCCACGGGCGTCATAATAAATAAGGTTAAAAATAAAGCTAGCCCAATCAACACTTGATTCGGCGGCATTTGCTGTGTTCCCAGCGCATTCCTCAAAAACGAGAGGATGATGATGATCCTCGTGAAGGAGGTCATCATGATCAATATGGAGGGAGCCAGGGATAAAATTGTCAAAAGCATCAGGATTTGAATGCTTGAGGCAACATCGTTGGGATTTTGGGCGGGCTCCACATTCACACCCAATTTGGGGATGGGAAATACGGGCGCCGCATAGGCCTGTAAAGCATATGCCGCCAGGATAACAGCAACTATTAGTATTTGAAGGTAAATCCTTCTATTTTTCATTCGTATTTTCATCCCCACCATTGCCAACTTGATGATTGAACTTAAAATTAATGGTTTTAAGCCTATTCAAATTGCTTTTAAATATTTCGCTTTCCACCTTGCTTTCATTACCGCCCCTTGCCGTTCTGGCTCCTGAATTTCCCGGGGCTTTAAAATTCTGAAGATACTTATCAAAAATACCCTTGAAGTCGAAGGCCCCCGCATTTTCAGAAACCGCTTCGACCTCCGCTTCATCCAGTTCCAGCGTTGTCAGAAACTCAATGCTTTTTCCCGCCGATGCCACCAGTATGTATTGGTCTCCCACCTTCAGCAGGTGTATCTGCTTGTCCAAACCGATCGTAACGGTTTCAACAATATTTATAAATCTGCCCCTCATGGCTTTTGCGGCTTTACCGCCAACATACTTGGTCGTGACATAGACTAAAAAAAGGAGGGCGCAGAATACGATAACAATTCCCACAAATCCGATATATCCATCGGTCATAAGACATCAAATCCTTTAGCCGAGTACTTTTTTAACAGCTTCAACAACCCTTTCCGCCTGGAAAGGCTTTACAATAAAGTCCCTGGCTCCCGCCTGTATGGATTCGATGACCATCGCCTGCTGTCCCATGGCGGAGCACATAATGATTTTTGAATCCCCATTGATCTTTTTAATTTCCTTAACAGCCTGGATACCGTCTACTTCGGGCATTGTAATGTCCATGACAACCAAATCGGGAATTAATTCCTTATATTTTTCAATAGCCCTTGCGCCGTTTTCAGCTTCGCCCACGACCTCATAGCCGTTTTTGGACAGAATATCCTTGATCATCATCCTCATAAAAGCTGCATCATCAACAATTAGAACCTTTTTTCCCATTACAATCCCTCTCCTTAATCAAATAGTATGTGTAAAGCAAACAACCCGCGTCTATAAACGTTTTGACGGATGTATAATATCTGTTATCCTGACACCAAAGCTTTCGTCGATAACCACGACTTCCCCTTTGGCGATGGTTTTTCCGTTCACTAAAATATCAACAGGTTCTCCCGCCAGTTTATCAAGCTCTATAATGGAACCGGGACCAAATTCCAGGATATCCTTTATAAGCCTTTGTGTACGGCCCAATTCTACAGTAACCTGTAAAGGCACGTCCATAATAAGGCTGATATTTTTCTTTTCCAGGGTTATCCGCCCGTCATCAAATGATTGGAACTGTGCTGGCTGGACATTCACCGGCCCCCTGCTCCTGGGCTCTTCATGATAAACCGGCTCATAGCCTGAATGGGACATTCCGTAACCCTGTTGCTGCGGCATGCCATACTGGGGCTCCTGGTAATAGCCCGCCGCCTGCGGTGGAGGCTGGGGCTGGGCAAACTGCTGGGGCTGGGATTGCATTTGAGGCTGCTGGGGCTGTGGAGGCTGCGGCTTGGCAGGCTGTTGCTGCGCCTGGTCCCCATCCCCCATATGTAGTAAATTGTCTACCAGCGTTTTTGCAAAGGAAATGGGAAGTATTTGCATGATCTCACTGTCGATCAGGTCTCCGATTTCCATTTTAAACGCCACTTTAACAATTTGCTGGTCTTTGTCAAAATCGTTGTAGGGCGGGTTTGAATCAAACTGAAGCATAAAGGCCTTGGGAGGAGAAATATCGATCCTCTTGTCAAACATCGACGACATGGATGTGGCAGAGGACCCGATCATCTGGTTCATAGCCTCGCTGATGGCACTCAAATGCAGATCGGTGAGCTCCCCTGCAGTGTTTACATTGCCTTCGCCGCCCATCATGAGGTCGGTGATGATCTTAACATCGCTTTCTTTCAAAACCAGAAGGTTTGAACCGATCAAGCCATGGGTGTATTCCACCTTGACGGCTACATAAGGCGTGGGAAATTCCTTAGCCATCTCCTCCCAGGTAGTTACCGTGACCTTCGGAGTCGTTATAAGCACCTTGTGCCCGAGCAGGGTAAAAAGAGTCGTCGCCGAAGTCCCCATGCTGATGTTGCCTATTTCGCCCAAAGCGTCAATTTCCTGGCCGGTAAGAGGGGAAGCCCCGTTCTGGCTGCTGCTCGCTTCAAGGCTTGAGGTTCCATTCAAAAGGGCATCTATTTCAGCTTGTGATAACATGTCTCCCATACTATTCGTCCTCCTTTCTTACAACCTCGGAAATTTTCATTGCAACCTTGCTTTTCCTGACTCCCGGAGTACCGTAAAATTTCAGCAGTTCTCCCACCAGGATTTCCAGGTCCCCATTTACCGCAGTATCCAGCGGTATGACATCTCCGGGCTGAAGTTCAATAAAATCATTTACCGAAATGGTTGTCTTTCCAAGTACTGCCCTCACGGGCACCTTCGTATTTTCAATTTTGGTTTCGATGGATTCCTTCGTTTCCTTCGTGCTTTCCTTTTCCACCGTTGAGAACCACAATCTCGTGCTCAATTTTGAAATAATGGGTTCTACAACCATGTGAGGTATACATATGTTGATCATCCCTTCAACCTCTCCCACCCGGGCACTTAAGGTTACAAGGGCGACAATCTCGTTGGGTGAAATGATCTGGGCAAATTGGGCATTGGTTTCAATCTTCTCCAGCCTCGGCCGTATGGTTATGACATTTTCCCACGGCTCCCGCATCAGATTGAGGATCTGGATGATGATCCTTTCCACAATGGCCAGCTCAATTTCCGTAAAACCCCGGACCTTTTCCATGGAGGAGCCCTTCCCTCCCAAAATCCTGTCGATAAGCGCATAGGCGATATTGGGAGCCATCTCCAGGATGATCTGCCCGTTTAACGGCGTAAAATCCACCACCGCCAGGATTACCGGATTGGATATGGAGTTGGTAAACTCCAGATACTGCAAAGGTTCTACCGATATGACATCAACCTGCACCAGGGTTCTTAAATAACCGGAAAGAAAGTTTGTGACCAGCCGGGCATAGTTCTCGTTGATGATATGCAAAGTTTTCAAATGGTCTTTTGCAAACTTGCTGGGCCTCCGGAAGTCATGATTCTTAACCTTCTTCTCCTGCGTGGTGTTCTGCATCTGGTGGACGTCGATTTCCCCGGTATTCAGCGCTTTGAGGAGTTCATCTATTTCATTTTGCGACAGTATATCTCCCATAAAAGCACCACCTCCTACTGGGTGAACCAATCATAAAATACCACCGTGTATACTACGCTTTGTTTCTCTTTTTCATCGGCCGGAACAATCTCATTGAATCTCTTCACCAGATCCTTTTTGGCCTTTTCCATGGCTTCCCCCTGGTTTTTGGCTTCTTCCGCCGTCATATTGCCGAAATAGGCAATAACCGACTCCTTAAGCTCATCCATATATGGGCCTAAAACCGGATCGCCTTTTTCTTCGTGGGCCTTCTTATCACTTTTGGGCTTTATGTATTTAATGGAAATACCAATTTGTATTACGGACAGCTTTTTGTCGTCGGTGCTTTTCAAGTTCAAATACTTTTTGCCGTCGAAAAGTTGTACTGTAACCAGGTCCGACTCAGCGGGCTTTTTTGCATCTTCCTGCTTTACAGTCTCAGTCGCAGCTTTCGGCGAACCGCCGACAAAGAAGACATACCCCGCAAGGACTGCCAGGGTTAATGAAAGAAATGCCACTATAAATAAAAGAATAAAGAAACTACTCTTTCCCTCCAAAATCTTATGCCCCCTTTATCTTTTGAATATCATGCCTGCTTTTGAAAGTTATATTTATCTATGGGCACTATGAACCTAAATTTTGTTTATATACAAAATTCTGCCTTTGTAATTGATCACTCTTTCGACGATTTCTTCCACGGTTTCAGCGACAACGAACTTTTTGCCGGTTGTTGTCGAAATCACCGTGTCAGGCGTGGCTTCTACCGTTTCTATGAATTCGGAATTCAGGACAAAACTGGTCCCATTTAACCTTGTTACTCTAATCATAATATTTTTACCTCAAAAACTCAATAGAAAATTTACCAAAAAAGCTAGTTTTGTCGAAACAAGGAGCTTTATTACTACAAATTTCCCTCAAAAAAACAATTTATTTACAGGCCTATTACAATAATATGCCGCAGGCTGCTTTTATATCGGTGCCCACAGCCTGCGGCTTTTCATCTTACCTCTTGAGGCTTACCAGCTCCTGAAGCATTTCGTCGGAAGTGGTGATTATTCTGCTGTTGGCCTGGAAGCCTCTCTGGGTGGTGATCATGTCGGTGAACTCCTTGGACAGGTCCACATTGGACATTTCCAGGGTTCCCGGGCTCAACGCCCCGGCCCCGTTGGCCCCCGGCTTCTGGGCTTTCTGGAAGTCGCCGGAGTTTGTGGTCTGGATGTACATGTTGTCTCCCACCTTCTGGAGGCCCGCCGGGTTATCGAACACCGCCAGGGCCACCATGCCTAAGGCCTGCTGCTGTCCGTTGTCGTATATGCCGGTGATGATGCCGTCGGAACCGATATTGAAGGTCACCAGATTGCCTGTCTGGTAGCCGTCAATCTTGGTGGGCTTTACGGAGCTGTCGGAGGAATAAGAGGTTATACTTGAAAAATCAAATGCAACTTTAAATTCTCCGGTTCCCGATGTAGCATCGGGGGCTATTGTTATTAGCTGGCTTGTCCCACTGAGAGGTTTTCCGTCCACGCCAAACTTAATTGTTCCTGCGGCTGTCGTTGGAGGTGTCGACGTATTATCAGGGGTCGTACCGTCATTGGCAATAGCATATTTATTTGTCTCACCCATTATTCTCCATGCCCAGGTAGATCCTGTGTCATCTGCCGCTGTTTTAAAAAACTCCACATTTACCTCATGACTGTTTCCAAGTTCATCGTATACGGTCATTGGCACTTTAAACTTTTTATCAGAATCAACCGCCGTATTCCCCGTAGGCGCTGTTATAATCTGCATTGCCGTATTTAGATTTCCCGAAAGAGTTACCGCTGTGGTAGCCTTGGGGGCAATTACTCTTTTATTCCCGATGGCACCCGTGTACAGGTTGATGGGCTCGATCTCCTTTTCCGTGTTGAAGATCAGCTGCCCTGTGGCAGGATCCAGGTCAGGATCCCAACCATACACATTGAGCCCGCTGCCAGTTACCAGGTTCCCCTGCTTGTCAAGGCCAAAATTTCCGGCTCTGGTAAACATGGTGGCGCCGCCGGACTTGGCGATGAAAAAGCCTTCGCCTTCAATGGACAGGTCGGTGGGGTTGTCGGTTCTCTGCAGGCTTCCCCTGGTGGTGATGATATCCACCGAACCCACACCCAGGCCCAGACCCACCTGCATGGGGTTGGTTCCACCCCTGGTGCCGTCGGGGGCTCCCGCGCCCCGCAGCGTCTGGCTGAAAATTTCCTGGAAGTTGACTCTTCCCGATTTGAAGCCAACGGTGTTTACGTTGGCGATGTTGTTGCCAATGACATCCATTTTCGTCTGATGAACCCTCAGGCCTGAAACGCCTGAGAACATAGATCTCATCATAGTTATGACCTCCTTCGTGGTCCGCTCCTTCTGTCGGTCCGGAGCGGGCAGCCTCCCGGAAGGGTCCGGCTGCAGCCTCAATTCGGCTAAATTAATTATCGGTATTTTTTTACAAACACCATAGTCCCTTTTCCTGCTTGCACCTTTTTCCTATCGTTCATAGTTCCACGGTCCTAATGCTTCTCCCTGTCCCGTGGTCCATCCTAAGCAAACACCGCACCGTCGATGTTGGTAAAGACATTCTCCTTCAAATCGCTGCTGCCCGCCGCCGTGATTACCGTCTTGTTTTTTACGTTAACCACAAAGGCCAGGTTGTCCATGATCACAAGGGAATCCTTCACACCCTTCTCTTCCGCTTTTGCCACCGCGGCACCCAGCTTCTCCTTCTGCTCCCCCGAAAGCCTGATATTTCTGGTAAGGAGCCTCATCTCCGCGTGCTTGGAAAATTTCAAGCCCGCGTTCTGGTCTATTTTCTGCTGAAGTATTTCACCAAAGGCTCCCGTGTTTTCAGAGGGTTTCTTTACCGGCTGCGGAGCCGGATTGCTTTGCCCTATTTTATTGAGGTTGTTGAAATAATTGTTGTTTATTACCATGTGAAACACCTCCTCCCTTCAGGCATTCGACCTGCACCTCTATTCTCCGGTGCCTGTTTCGTCGGGCGTACTTCCGTCTCCGTCATCTTCCGGCTCAGGGTCGGAAGTGCCATTCAGCTTGTCCAGGATCTTTTGGAGAAGCTCCTCTTCCCTGCTGGTCTGGGTCTCCGTAGGTTTCACATTGTGGATGCTGTCCACCGGAACTTCGAGTCCATCCAGCACCACATCAATGGTTCCGTCGGAATTGACCTTCACCGATCCGTCCTCATTGGTCGCATAGCTCTTGAGCACAGCTTTTACGGCTACCTTCTGGCCTGTGGACGGGTCTTTGATGATTACTGAAATTTCTTTCCCCTTATTGTCCTTAAGATAATTTTTTACGTAATCCGGATCGGTGGAATTGCTGTCGACCACTGTCGCAACAGCCGCCTTTACGCCGTCCATCACCGCGTAATTTTCGCCGGAACCCATTTGAATGGACTTGACAACTCCGTCCACCGTCACCAGTTCTCCGGTTGAATAGTCGTAGACAAAGCCCTTGGCTGTCATTCCGATCAAATTGGTATACTGTGAAACATTTCCATAGCGTGTCGCAGCGCCATCGGCCACCTGGGAAATCTTTTCCACGGGAACTTCCTTTCCGTTCACGATGACATAGGTTTTCCCTCCGCTCACCTTGACGCCCGTGACTTCTCCCGCCACACTGACGGCCTTCATGGTCTGCTCGTCCACATAGTTTGCGCTCACGCTCTTGCCTATGAGAGAGTAGGCCTGGGACTGAGTCATGCTGGTATTCAGGTTCTGCATCTGCTCAAGGGAACTGAACTGGGCCATCTGGCCGATGAATTCTTTATCGTCCACAGGGTTCAGCGGATCCTGGTACTTCAGCTGGGTGACCAGCAGGTTGAGAAATTCATCCTTTCCCATTTCCCCTGTTTTCCTGTTGCCTGAGGCTGCAGCAGTCTTGTCGATGATTTGCTGTATTGTGTTCTGATTACTGACAGAACTGGTGGCCATTTACTTTCCCTCCTATGCAGTCAAATTGATGCTGCTTTCGTTATAGCTGTAAGCACTTCTTCGCATGGCATCCTGGTTGGCGGCAGCTACTCCCGCACCGGACGGTTCCGCCTCTCCGACCTTGCGGCTTCCGGATTTGGCATTGCCCCGGTTCCATACTTCCCGGCCGGTATTCCTGCTGTTGTCCTGCCCTACCGACACACTGAACTGCTGTACAGCCAGGCCCTGCTTTTCCAGGCTATCCTTCAGAAGCTGCATGTTGGCTTCAAGCACCTGCTTTACCTGCTGGCTCTCGGCCACAAACTGGGCCACCACCATGCCGCGTTCCGTGACAACCTTCAAAGAAAGTTTGCCAAGGCTTTCGGGTTTCAAGTCCATCAGCATTTCCGATTTCTCCCCGCTCAGTACTACCTTTGCCTTTTCAACCACCTGGTTGATGATTTCATTCTTTGTCACAGGAACATCCCTGGTTGCCTTCGAGACCTCCTGAAGCGGGCTCCCCTTCTGTACCTGAGGGTTTATCGCAGGATTGAAGCCTTCGGCAGCCTTGTCCGCTCCGGCCTCAGAAACTGCCGGTTTAACGGCCGTGTCTCCGGAAGCGTTTTCTTTACCTCCGTTTCCACGGTTATCCTCACTTTTGGCATCGGTATCCGCCTTTTTTGTCTCAACTGCTGCCTTATCCCCATGGTTTGCTGTAAGTGGGGAACTCTGCTTTGCAGTATCCTCTTCAGATGCCGTGGCCTTTAATTGCGGGGCTGGAGCTTCCCCGGAATTTTCCTCCGTGAGCAGCTGTTCAATCTTTTTTGACAATTCATCCCCTTCGGCCGGAGTACCGGACGCAAGCCTGTTCTTTATTTCGTCCAGCCGCACCCTGAGCTTTTCCATGATCTGACTGAACTCTTCTTTGGGATCTCTTGCTACCGTAATCTCAGGCTTTGCCTCTTTCAGCTCCACCCCTTTGCTTTCCGTCTCACCATCGACGGCCGCCGTCTCCGCAGGGCTTGTTTCCTTTGCCTCCCCTCCGGATTCTGCACACAAACTTCCTACAACTCTTGCCAGTGTGAGTTTCTGGTCCTCATTCAGTCCAAGGAGGTTTGACAATTTTTCAACCACCTGGGCACTTTTTGAGGGATCTGCCAAATCTTCCGGCTTGATGTTCAGGAATCCCATCAGCTTCATCAAGTCACTTGCGTTAATTCCCAATATTTCCGCCAATTTTTCAACGGCGGGATTTTCCTGGGGCTGTACCGAGCTTTGAAGCTTTTTAGTCTTTCCCGCTTCGTCGGTTTCACCCTTTTCTTCCACGGCTTTGCTGTCTTCCTTCACTGCCGCCGCAACCGGCCTTGCTTCTTTTTTTGCGGCTAAAGCCTCCCTGTAGCTGTTATACCTGACTTGCCGGTCTTCCGGCTTGCCGGATGCCTCCGCATCATTCCTTGTCCGGGACTTTTCCACCATATCGTTCTTCTGTACGGTTTTGCCCATGGAATTTTTAAGAACATCCCCAAAAGCTTCATAGCTGCCATTTGCCTTGTTGTCGGTTTTTGCCGTATCCGTGGATGAAAGCATTTTGGCCGCCAGCTCCAGCATTGAATTCTGTGTTACCATCTTTTCACCTCCTTTGCCTTTTGTTATCTATATAAACCCGTGTAAGGGGTTTACAAGCCTTTTCACCTTCACTGCTTCAAACCGGTACACCTTGTGAACCGGCCTATTGCAGCTGCGTCTGTCCGCCTGCCGGGATTTGTGCAGGAGCTTCTGCTGCTGTTCCACCTTTGTAGAGCTTCGCAAGACTTTCGGTCACCTTTGAGGCAAAAGCCGCATTCATGGATGCCAGTATCTCTGCGGAAGATTCCTTCTTCATGTTTTTCAGCGTTTCCACGATCAAATCCATTTTTGCTTCACCCATATTTTCGAATATCTGGGCTGCCGCCGCCGCATCCATGCTCTGGTAGACCTGGGCAAACTTCAATACTTCCGCCTGGGCCTTTTGCTCTTTCATGATATCTTCGTAAACCTTCCGGGCTGTTTCCTTGTCCAGCTTTTCATAATATGCCTTAAAGCCTTCTTTGTCCCCTTTGGCGATCAGCTCGTCCAGCTTCTTCCTGTCATCCACCAACTGCTGCCGGTCCTTTTCAAGCTGGGCCTTTTGATCGTCCGCTTCTTTTTTTACCTGCTCCGCCTCGGCATTTGCTTTATCGCCGCCGTCTTTATACTGTTGAAGCTCCTCTACTTCCTTTTTGAGCTCTTCCACCTGTTTGGAAAGTTCATCCCTTTTATCCTTGATTTCGCCGTACTTCTCCCGTATCTCCCCATCCGTCAGGTATTTTGGATCTTCGGGATCCGGTACCGACGGCAGGGCCAATTTTAAAACCGGAATGCCCTGAAGGTTCTTTCTGTACTTGTCCGCCAACCCGCTGACGTTGTTGTGGATGATAAAATAAAAAGCCCCTCCAATAACCGCAAGTATTATGGCCAAGGCTGTCACCAATGCCATGACGCCAAATAAAAGTCCGTTTTTCTTAGCCTCACGGCTGCTGCTTCCCTGCGGTTTGGGGCTTTGTCCCTGCATTTCCGTTTTATCCTGTACTGTCTTTTCAAGCTTTTCCTTCGCCATGCCTACCTGTCCTTCCCCGGCATATAGTTAAAGCTGACCACCTCGTCGTTTACCTGCTGTTCCTTTTTCAGCTGTTCTCTTTGGTATTCCTGGTAATGTTTTTCCTTCAGCTTGTCGAGCATTTCCCGTTCCTGAAGGGCTTCTATCAGCTGTTCTCTATATTTATCGACATTCCCCTGTGCAACATTAATATTTTCTTTCTGTCCCCTGATAACATCTTTTAGATAGGATAGATATGCGGTGTACTCCCTGATCTTCTCAACCCGTATCCCTTTGGAGGACCTGGAATTGAATTCGTCAATATTCCCGTCCCGTTCCCCTTCCAGGTTCCGGAGGAGCTCCTTTTCGTGTTCCAGCCGCTGGACCGCTTTCCCCAGCTCGTTTTTAAGGCTGTCCTCTATTTGAATTTTTATATCAAGGATAGACTGGAATTTGAATTTGAAAGGCATGGGTTCACTCTTCTCTTTAACTTAATTCTACTAGGTGTGCGTTCGCCCTCCCTGGCTCACTTGCCGCATTTTAATCAGCACCTTTTAAGCTCAAGCCATAGAAGCTATTTAAGTACGCGCAAGAGCAGCTCCAGCACCTCGTCAAAGCTGTAGCTGTCGTGGGTGCCCTGTTCCAGAAAAGCAATAATGTTGTCGATTACCTCGATGGCGTAATCAATTTTATCGTTGCTGCCCTTTACGTAAGCGCCGATGTTGATAAGGTCTTCCGCATCCTTGTACACCGCCATTACCTTTTTCAGCTCGCCGGCCAGGACCTTATGCTCCGGTGTTATGATATCGGACATAACCCTGCTGATGCTTGCCAGAACATCAATTGCAGGATACTGGTTCCGGTTTGCCAGGTTCCTGGAGAGGACGATATGCCCGTCCAGAATGCCCCTGGCCGTATCTGTGACAGGTTCCGTAAGGTCGTCTCCGTCCACAAGGACGGTATACAAACCTGTGATTGAACCATGCTGGGAATTCCCTGCCCGCTCCAGAAGTTTGGGGAGGACTGCAAAAACCGAAGGTGTATAGCCCCTTGAAACCGGCGGCTCACCGATGGCCAGGCCGATTTCTCTCTGGGCCATGGCAAAACGGGTCAGAGAGTCCATCAAAAGCAGTACATCCTTTCCCTGGTCCCTGAAATATTCCGCCACTGCAGTGGCCAGCAGAGCTCCTTTAAGCCTCACCAGGGCCGGCTGGTCCGAAGTTGCAACAATCAATACCGAGCGGGCCAGTCCCTCTTCCTTCAAGTCCTTTTCGATAAATTCCCTTACCTCTCTCCCACGCTCTCCAATCAGGGCGATCACATTGACATCCGCCCTGGTATTTCTGGCGATCATACCCATCAATGTGCTTTTTCCCACACCGCTTCCTGCAAATATCCCGATTCTCTGGCCTTTTCCAACGGTCAGCAAACCGTCGATGGCCTTTACTCCCAGGGTCAGAGGCTGGGATATCCTGTTTCTTTGAAGGGGATGGGGAGGCTTGTTGTTGACGGGATA
This sequence comes from Bacillota bacterium, assembly GCA_023424965.1. Taxonomy (GTDB): domain Bacteria; phylum Bacillota; class Clostridia; order Acetivibrionales; family JAFADI01; genus JAFADI01. Next base: position 23,351 of record JAFADI010000095.1, on the reverse strand, counting down.
ATACTCTTCGGGCTCCAGGTTCCCCTTTTCGTCGATAGGTACGCCCAATCCGTCAAACACCCTGCCCACAAGGCTCTTTCCCACACCCACGGACAGTGAGCTTCCCGTTGCCACCACGGTACTGCCCGGGCCTATGCCGCTCATGTCCCCAAGGGGCATCAGCAAGACATTGTTGTCCCTGAAACCCACCACTTCCGCATTGACAACGGTTTTGCCCTTCAAGGTGTGCAGCAGGCACAACTCTCCGATATTAACCTCAGGCCCCACCGATTCAATGGTGAGGCCCACAACCTTGGATACCCTGCCGGAATACCGTATAAAGTCGGAGGTTTCCAGCAGTTTTCTGTACTTTTGAATATTTATGCTAATCATTCCGCATCAGCCCTGTCCTATGACCTGTCGATAGGCTTCCTCAATTTTTTCAAGCTTTGTTTCCACGCCGGCATCGATGCTGCCATAAGCAGTCTCTACAACGCAAGCTCCCGGCTTCAACGAAGAATCTTTTTTTATTTCCGGCTCATCTGCCCCTTCAAGCACCGAAAGGAGTTTTTCCCTGTTTTCCATAAGATACTCATAATCTTCCGGTGCCACTTTCAAAAGGGCCTTTCCCTTGTTTGCACACCTTTCGAAAGCCTGCCGCACAATGGACAGGATGCTTTCCCTGTTGGCGCCCACCTCTGCCCCGATGACTTTTTTTGCGATATCCAGTATGACGTTGACCGCTTCGGACTCTATGCCTTCAAGGACTTCCTTGTATTCCGCCCTGGCATGCTCTCTTATGAATCCGGCTTCCTGGATGAGGTCGTCGTACTGGCTTCTTCCTTCCTTGAGCCCATCCGCATAGCCCTGGTTTTTTGCCTCTGCTTCTGCCAGCAGCCTGGTTTCCGTTATTTCCTTTTCAGCCATTTCTAGCAGCCTGATGGCTTCCAGCCGTGCTTCCTTTACGATAAGGTCCGCCTCTTCCCTAGCTTTCGCCAGGATATCCTCGGCGGTTTCGCACAGTTCCACGCTCTCGGCCTCTTCTTCTTCCGCAAAAGCCTCCGCTGCGTGCTGCAGCGTATGAAAATTCACAGGAGGCCGTATCTGCACCGGCATACCCAGATTGACCTGATAATTTTTAAATATTTTATTAGACAATAATCTCATCTCCTCCGCCTCTGGAAATGACAATTTCTCCTGCATCTTCAAGCTTGCGGATGACATTGACAATCTTCTGCTGTGCTTCTTCTACATCCTTAAGCCTTACAGGGCCCATAAATTCGATATCTTCCTTTATCATTTCAACCAAACGCTTGGACATGTTCGCAAAGATGGTCTTCTGAACTTCTTCGGTGGAGCCTTTAAGCGCAACAGCCAGCTGGTTGTTGTCCACTTCCCTGAGGAACCTCTGGATCGAACGGTTGTCCAGTGAAAGAATATCTTCGAAGACAAACATTCTCTTTTTGATTTCTTCCGCCAGGTCTGTGTTTTCTATTTCCAGCGTCTCCATGATAAACTTTTCCGTTCCTCTGTCCACACTGTTCAATATATCGACGATGGCCTGCACGCCTCCCGCAGCGGTATAATCCTCTGTGACCAGCGATGAAAGCTTCTTTTCCAGTACTCTTTCCACTTCCTTTATAACTTCCGGTGAAGTCCTGTCCATCATTGCAATCCTTCTGGCCACATCCGCCTGCTTGTCTTGGGCCAGGGCGGACAACACCACCGAGGCCTGCTGGGGCTTCAGATAGGCGAGAATGAGGGCAATGGTCTGGGGATGCTCGTTCTGTATAAAGTTCAAAAGTTGAGCGGGGTCCGCCTTTCTTACAAAATCAAAGGGCCTTACCTGGAGGGACACCGTCAGTTTATTGATGACATCGAGGGCTTTCTGCGTTCCAAGGGCCTTTTCCAGTATCTCCTTGGCGTAGCTGATACCTCCCTCCGCGATGTACTCCTGTGCCAGACAAATCTGGTAAAATTCCTCCAGCACCTTCTCTTTCTCTTCCGGGGTAACCGTCCTTATATTTGCAATTTCCAGCGTAAGCTGTTCAATTTCTTCTTCTTTCAGGTGTTTGAATATTTCTGCGGATCTTTCAGGTCCGAGAGAGATCAGGAGCATTGCAGCTTTTTCCTTTCCCGACCTGTCAGTTTTTACGGTATTGAGCCGAGCCAAAAAAACCCCTCCTTAGTCCCATTCATCCGAGAGCCAGTTCCTTAAAAGCTGGGCAACGGCGTCCGGTTTTTGTTTGACAAACTTCTCAATCTGCTTCTTAACTTCCGACCTTTCCTCCAGGTCAATTTCCGGTATAAACTCATCTTCCATTTCGGGAATGGTAAATTTGGAACCGTAATCAGCACCTGCAAGGCCTGCCGCCTGTGTCGCCAATCCGGGCACAGGTTCCTTCTTCTTTCTCGGAAGAGCCATGATGATAAGGCCGATCATCAGCAGCAGTATGAGCGCAAACAAGCCATAGGTATTGAAAATGTCCTTGATGGTTTCTGAAATCGGCTTCTGTTCTGCCACCGGCGGAGCAAGCTTGTATTTGCTGATGGATACCCTGGCTGCAGGTATGCCCGTGGCAGCACTGACTGCATTTTGCATGTCGGTGACAAATTCGGTCGTGAGCTTGCTGTCGTCGGCAACCCTTGTCCCATAAAACAGGGCCACGGACATGGAGGATCTCTCCAGATCCAGACCACCCAGGGCCTTGACCTGGTCTCTGACGGTCTGGTTATATTCGAAATTCTGACGGTTTTCTACTTTGTCATATTGGGAATTTTGATTGTCTCCCGTCGGGTAGGTGGGTGCATTTGCAGTGCCGGGATTGGTGTCGGTTCCCGGAGCTCCGGCGGCAGCCCCGTCTTTGAGCTTTTCCTTTATTTCTTCACTGCTGATCAGAGCTCCGCTTTCCATGCCTTCCGGATTTGCATACTCTTTGCTGGTCGTTTTTTCGCTGTTAAAATCCAATACGGGATTTGCGCTGACCCGGATATTGTCAAAGTTATCGAACTGGCCGTTATAGAGATCCCTGACCGCCTTTTCAAGCTCCTTTTTTACTTTCATCTGCATTTCATACTGGGTTCCCGGAGCAGTGACATCGTTGTCTTCGGCATTTAAAGGATTGAGGTTGTTGTCAACCACGGAGATGTCTTTGGGATTCAGATTTTCTACACTTTTAGCCACCATCATGATAATCCCCTGGACCTGCTTGGGGGTGATCTCCCCTTTGGGCTTCACAACCACATTGGCCGTGGGTTTGCTTTGCTCCGTACCCACAAAGGGGTCCGGCTCCGGCATTGCCAGGGTTACATCCGCATATTCCACATTATCCAGCGCCTTGAGCTTGGTACTGAGGCTTTTGGCCTTGTATTCCTCCCATAGCTTCTTTTTGTCGCTTTCGGTGGTATTCAGCTTTATCATCTTGAAGGCATCTTCAAAGGTCATTCCGGTGCTTTTCGGATAACCGTTCTGGACAAGAGCGGCCTGGGCCGAGCTGTTATCCCTGGTGTTTACGACGATGTTGCTTCCGCCGTTCTCCACTTTGTTCCATATCTTCTTTTCGTCAAGCACCTTCGTCATTTCACCAACTTCCTTGGTGTCGGCGTCTTTGATCAGCGTCATATAATTGGGCCTTGTCAGCAGAAATATGCCGATGGTCATGGCCGCAACCAAAATGGCTGAAGTTATGTATATTCTGTTTTTCTGGGATTTGTCAAGATTTTTCCACAGCTCCACAGCTTGCTGCTGCAACCGCGAAAAAGCTTCAGGCATTTTACTTCACCTCACATAAGGAACTTCTCTTTTGTAATATTCCCGCAAATATATTTTTCAGGTTTTCGACATATTATAAATATATATTATATAAAGAATGTCAGAAGCGAGGGGTGCGAGGAAGATGCGTCTCAAGGAGCGGAATGTATATAGGATACCTGAGCACCGAGAGACGATATCTGACACAGCAATCCGAGGCTTTCACATTCTTTATTATAACGCACCGGTTGTAGAAAAATTTTCTTACCTCTTCGCGTTTCAACGAGGCAGGTGATTCATTGCCTCGTTATATCTGCATGCGCATGATTTCACTGTATGCATCCATAATCTTGTTTCTTATTTGCATGGTGAACTGCAAAGCCACATCGGCTTTTTCCGCAGCAATCATAACCTGGTGGATGTTGTCCGTCTTGCCTGCGGCAAAATCCTCGGTGATTTTTTCCGATCCCAGTTGAAGGTCACTTACCTGGTTGATCGCCGCCTTCAAGTAATCAGAAAAGCTCACTCCCTTTTCCTCTGTTCCCAGCGTCTTGCTTACAGTCATATCAACCGGTGACAGAGCATTAAAACCGCTTACTCCATTAACCGCCATAAAAGCCTCCTCTTATTCCTACCTGCCGATATCCAGAGCCTTCATTGCCAGACTCTTTGAAGTGTTGATGGCAGTGACATTGGCTTCGTAAGCCCTGGATGCGGATATCATGTTTACCATTTCCACCACCACATCCACATTGGGCGTCTGTACATAGCCATCCGCGTCTGCGTCCGGATGTCCCGGATCATAAATCTTTTTAAGGGGTGAAGGATCCTCCACAATTTTTGCGACTCTTACACCCTTTCCAACAACTTTATCCCTGCTGCTTTCCGACAGATAGTCGGAAAACGGTGCCGAAGGAGATTTTTCTTCAAAAATAACCGTTTTTCTCCGATAAGGCGTACCGTTTTCCGTTCTGGTAGTATTGGCGTTGGCAATATTCTGGGATATGATATCCATTCTGAGCCGTTGGGCTGTGAGGGCGGATGCGCCCGTATCAAGAGCATTAAAGTATCCCATTTACTCATTTTCTCCCTTCACTTATGACCGATTTGAGCTTTCTGAACTGTCCGCTCATTCTCTGGGTCAGCGTATCGTACATGATGGTGTTTTTCGCCATGGAGGCCATTTCACTGTCTATATCTACATTATTGCCGTCCTGGCGTATGCTCAGGGACTTATTGTCCTGCTTCACCTTCAAATCTATTTCATCAACATTTCTCCCGCCGATAGGTATATGCCTCGGGTCTGTTCTCCTTCCCCTGAAGGAACTGTCTCCAAGAGCATCACTGAGGTACTCCTCAAAAGCTACGGTTTTTCTTTTATAGCCCGGAGTGTCAACATTTGCAATGTTCTGCGATATGGCTTCATTGCGGAGCCATGCCGCATCCATCGCTTTTTCCACTACTTTGCCTCCGTTAAGTATTTTCCCAAGCATAGGACCTTCCTCCTTAACCCTCCATGTTGTCCAATATATGTATCGAATGTTTAAAAATACACCTTAATTATATTTCGACAAAACCCCATACTTTCCTTTATTATTTTTTGCAATTAAATTTGTAAATTAAGCCAACAGCTAAGGGCAGGACTACATAATATTCCAATATTACACATAAATCTTAACATAATTTGTCCAAAAATACAACAACATGAGGTATTTGGCAGAAAAATTAATCAATATGTTGTGTTGAAAGGCTGATTTTGTCGGCTATATCCCTTATGACACCCAAAGATCGCTGGGCGATTTCGTGATTTTTCTTTCTTTTGTCCCGTATTCTCACATCCAGACCTTCCATCAATCCGAAATTCACATTCATGGGCTGAAAATTCTTTACGGAAGTGTCCGATATATAGCTGCTCAGGGCACCGATGGCCGTCGTTCTCGGAAATCTGACCTCTTCCCTGCCTAAAATCCGCATCGCCGTGTTCAGGCCGGCAACCAATCCGGATGAAGCCGATTCGATGTATCCCTCCACACCGGTGATCTGTCCCGCAAAGGAAATATGAGGGTGTTTTTTCATCCTGTAGCTTGAATCAAGAAGCCTGGGAGAGTTTATAAAGGTGTTTCTGTGCATCACCCCATACCTCAAAAATTCTGCCTGTTCCAGTCCGGGAATGAGGCCGAATACCCTCTTTTGCTCCGGCCATTTCAGATGGGTCTGAAAACCTACAATATTATACAGTGTTCCCTCCTTGTTATCCTGCCTCAGCTGCACCACGGCATAAGGCTCCTTTCCCGTATTGGGGTCGATAAGCCCGACAGGCTTAAGGGGACCGAAACGGAGAGTGTCCTTTCCTCTTTTGGCCATGCTCTCAACGGGCATGCAGCCTTCAAAGAGCACTTCCTTTTCAAAATCTTTCACCTCGGCCATCTCGGCATTCACAAGCTCCTTCCAGAAATGTTCGTATTGCTCCCGGTCCATGGGACAATTGATGTAATCCTCCGTCCCCCTGTTATACCGGGCTGCTTTAAAGGCTTTTGCCATGTCGATGGAGTCAAAGGTCAGTATTGGCGCCGCCGCATCAAAAAAGTGAAGGTAGCCCTCCCCTGTTATTTCCGCCAGGGAGGCAAACAAGGCATCGGAGGTCAGGGGACCTGAGGCCACGATGGCAGTCTCCTCCGGCGGTAGTGCCGTCACTTCCTCATGGATTACCGTAATATTTTCAATTGCGCTGATCCTGTCCGTCACCAACTGTGAAAACTTCGTCCTGTCCACCGCCAGGGCTCCCCCCGCCGGAACCCGGGTCTCATCGGCACATTTCATGATGATGGAGTCCAGCAGCCTCATTTCCTCCTTCAGCAGGCCTACCGCATTTTCCACCTGGTCCGAACGCAGTGAATTGCTGCAAACCAGTTCGGCAAAAGTGTCAAGGTGGTGTGCCGGTGAATAGCGCTTGGGCTTCATCTCAAACAGCCTCACCTTTATACCCCTTTTCGCAAGCTGCCAGGCTGCTTCACAGCCTGCCAGACCTGCACCGATCACATTTATGTATTCCTTCATCCTTTTCATCCTCCGCAAATGGCCTAAAATGTGAAGGAGGTATCCTTCCGGGATACCTCACAACACTTCTATTCTTCTTTTATATAGTTGCACTCTTCATTGCTGCATTTCAACTGTGCTTTTCCCCCGGATGTCTTCTTCGTCATGAAGCTTCCACACCTGGGACAGTTCTCACCCGCCGGTTTATCCCAGGTCATAAAACCGCATTTGGGGTTGTTTTCACAGCCCAGGTACCTCCTGCCCTTTTTGGTCTTTTTTATGAGGACCTTCCCCCCGCATTTGGGACAGTTCACACCGGCTTCTTCGAGAATGGGCCGTGCATTCCTGCATTCCGGGAATCCGGGACAGGCAAGGAATTTACCGTACCGTCCCATTTTTATAACCATGTTTCTTCCACACTTTTCGCACTTTATATCCGTCACTTCATCGGGTATTTCCACATGGCCGATTTGTGTCTCCGCATCCTTCAATACGTCCACAAACTGCCCGTAAAAATCCTGCATTACTTCCACCCAGCGCTTTTCTCCTTCTTCCACATCATCAAGGGTTTTTTCAAGCTGAGCGGTAAACTGGACATCCACAATATCTTTAAAGTGATTCTTCATTATATCGGTGACGATTCTTCCAAGCTCCGTAGGGATCAGTAACTTCTTATCCTTATCTACATATCCCCTGGCAAGGATGGTGGTGATCGTGGGAGAATAGGTACTGGGCCTGCCGATTCCTTTCTCCTCCAGCGCTTTGACCAAAGTGGCCTCCGTATACCGTGGAGGGGGCTGGGTAAAATGCTGTTTTGGCTCCAGTTTTTTCAGGCCCACCTCTTCCCCTTCAACCAGTTCGGGAATGTAGGAGTCGCCATCCTCCTGCTCGTCGTCCTTGCCTTCCACATATACGGCAATAAATCCCTGGAATTTTATCTTTGATCCCGTGGCTTTGAAAATATACTTGTTGGCTTCGATATCCGCCGTAATGGTATCATAAACTGCCGCAGACATCTGGCTGGCCACGAACCTCGACCAGATGAGCCTGTACAGTTTGAACTGGTCGTTTGTCATGGATTCTTTTACGGAATCCGGTTCCATACTGATATAGGTAGGCCTTATGGCTTCGTGGGCATCCTGGGAGGCGGATTTGTTCTTAAACACCCTTACCTCTTCCGGTACATACTTCTCGCCATACCTTTGCCTCACATACTCCCTGGTCTCCTGCTGGGCCTCTGAGGATATCCTGGTGGAATCGGTACGTATATAGGTTACAAGCCCTATGGCTCCGTAGCCTTTGACCTCAAAGCCCTCATACAACTGCTGGGCCAGCATCATGGTCTTCTTGGTGGTAAAGCCCAGCTTTCTTGCCGCCTCCTGCTGAAGGGTACTTGTTATAAAGGGCGGAGCCGGGGATTTCCTCTTTTCACCCTTTTTGACCTTCTGAACGATATATTTGCTCTTCTCAATCGCTTTTAAGATGCCGTTTACCTGTTCTTCATTCTTAAGCTCCACTTTTTCTGAAGCGGTGCCGTAGAATTTGGCATCGAAGTTTTCCTTGGAAGAAAGTTTAAGCAGCTTGGCGTTGATGGACCAGTACTCCTCAGGAATGAATTTTTCGATTTCATCCTCCCTGTCACAGATGAGCCTTGTGGCCACCGACTGCACACGGCCGGCGCTCAAGCCCTTCCTCACTTTTTTCCATAGCAGGGGGCTTATTTTGTAGCCTACGATCCTGTCCAAGACCCTTCTTGCCTGCTGCGCATCCACCAAATCCATGTCGATCTGCCTAGGGGATTTGATGGCATTTTTAACGGCATTTTTCGTAATTTCGTTAAAGGTTATTCTGCATTTATTGCCTTCATTTATATTCAATAAATTGGCCAGATGCCAAGAGATCGCTTCTCCCTCACGGTCAGGGTCCGTTGCAAGGTATACCTTGTCGGCGCTTTTTGCTTCTTTTTTTAGCTTGTTGATCAAATCGCCCTTTCCCCTGATGGTAATATACTTGGGCTCAAAATCCTTATCGGTGTCTACTCCTATCTGACTTTTGGGAAGATCTCTGACATGCCCCATGGATGCTTCAATTTTATAACCTTTTCCCAAAAATTTTCCTATCGTCTTCGCTTTTGCAGGAGACTCGACGATTACAAGGTAATTTGCCATTACGTTCCTCCATCGAATATTGGTCTTTATATGCCCTATCGCATACTATATTAACATATTTTTTAATAAAAGCTATAGCATATTTTTATTTTTGTTTCCAGCTTTATACTTAAACACCTTGCCCGGAAGCTGTTCCACCAAGCCTTTGAGCTCCAGCATCAGCAGCAGGGATGCCACCGTCTGGACGGCCAGACCACACCGGAAGGCCACCGCATCGATGTGCAGCTGCCCGGTTTTCAGTGATTTTAAAATCAAGGCTTCCTCTTCATCCAGGCCCTTAAAATCATTATTCTCCATTCGCTGCTTTTTATGATCAACTTTTTTAATACTAGTATTTGTACCAAGTGAATTTTTTAATTCTTCAAGGATGTCTTCAATGCAGGTTACCATTTTGGCACCTTCACGGATGAGCTTGTTGGTCCCCACGCTGGTACTGCTGTTTACATTCCCGGGCACGGCGAAAACCTCGCGTCCCTGCTCCAATGCAAAATCGGCGGTTATCAAAGAACCGCTTTTTTCACCGGCCTCAATGATGACCACGCCATAGGAAGCCCCGCTGATTATCCTATTCCTGGCAGGAAAATTATGTGCCATGGGAGGAACACCGGTCACATATTCGGAGACGGCCGCACCGGAATTGATGATCTTCGCCATCAAGCCTTCATTTCCGGGAGGGTATGCCCGGTCAAGCCCGCAGCCCATCACCGCAACGGTTCTTCCTCCAGCCTTCAAAGCGCCTTTGTGGGCATGGGAATCCACGCCCTTTGCCATACCGCTTACAATGGTAATGCCCGCCTTTGCCAGTTCAAAGGATATCCTTTCCGCCGTTTTCAGTCCATAGGGCGTGGCATTTCTGGAGCCCACCACCGCAATCATCTTTTCGTCGCCCTGCAAAGTTCCTTTTGTAAACAGCACTACGGGAGGATCATAAGTGTTTTTCAGTTGTTGAGGATACAGCTTGTCCTCAATCGTTGTCATCTTTACACCGTGCTTGTACAGGTTCTCAAAATGTATTTCCGCTTCATCCCTGAATTTTGTGCTCCTCAGTTGTTTTACACTGTCGGGGGACAAAAAGTCAAGGCCTGAAAGATCAAGTTCTCCGGCATCCCAGACGTTTTTGGGGCTTCCTAATTTCTCCAGCAGCAACCTTCTTTTCAGAGGGCTTATTTTGGGTATTGTGCTGAGCCAGACCCAGTACTTGTAATCATATCCCATATGGAAAATCTCCTTTTAACACCTGTTTCACCAACCGGATTGGCCTGCTAATTATATCATATAAATACATTTTTTTACAATATTTCTTTAAGGGACGTTTCTTAAGTTTTGCGGAGATTTGCCGTATCGGGAAAAATATTCTTTGTCGGGGACGTTTCTTGATATTTGTCAGTTATCCACAATTCGTTCCTTAAATCCTAGCATTTACACAGGTTTGCCACCTCCGTAAAAAGCACCCTGTACTTTTGTTCCTCCATATAAAGTCTGAAGCCCTCACGGCAAAGTCTTGCAATACCCGCCATTGACATGTTTCCGATGCTAGCGCACAGTTCCTTGTATCCTCCCCCACACAGGGATCTCTGGACAAATGCCAGAAATGCCCGCGCTTTGCTTGCCTTCCTGCGGTATTTCAACTGCAGGAATTCCAGTGAAGGCAAGCCCAGCTTTTCCGCCAGATATTCCGCCACCTGTCCCGGCTTTGCTTCTCTTATAAGTATTTTCCGTTCATCGTGGGTTATGTTGTTCCGCGTGTGCTCCAGACATTTCATTATGCTCTTGACATTTTCCGTATTAAGATGTCTTGTGGCAAATTCCGCATACCTTTTTGCGGCCTTCCTTTTGTCTTCTATGTTAAGCAGTTCCAGTACAAATTTTGTATCCACCAGTTTGCGGTAGTCTTCTCTGAGTCCCAGATAAAAGCCCATGGATGAAAACGGATAAGCATAAGGCTTGTCCCCGTATCCTTCCACATCCTTCGGGTTGTTGTGTATATAGGCGGACACCGCAAGAGCGTAACTATCTGAGCTTATGACACGGCTTTCATAGCGGTTCTGGAACACATGCCCACGGCGGTTGTATTTGCGGTTGTAGTATATGACGTAGGCCACATTCAGGCTGTGCATAAAACGTGACAGATCGAAGCCCCGGGGATCAAGCTGCAGATGCAGATGGTTGTCCATGATGCAGTAGCCGTAAACCCCGCAATGGTATTTTTCTTTATATTTGTGTAAAAGATCAAGATAATAATTTTTGTCGTCTCCATCCCTGAAAAGCAGTACTTCGCTTATACTCCGGCACATAATGTGGTAAATGTATCCTGGTGCCTTGACTCTGGCCGTTCTCGGCATAAACTTTCCCTCCCTAACTCGAATATAATTCCTTATTCTATGGCAGGCTCAGCTCAATGTAAATTATTTCCTACAAATGTCCTTTGCACTGTCCAGCAGAGGCTGTTATTTCCTGAATTTCTTAAGAAACGTCCCCGTTGACAGAAAAAATGAAAGGCATATTTGGAGGCGGCATACAATAGAATGCTTTTAGAAACATATTTCAGGGACGGCTCATGCTCACTTTTATTGTGCTCACCGTTGGTATCGCTATCTTTTTGTTTTTCATGCTCCGGAAGAAATCCTGCGTCCTTTATTTGAGGAAGCTGGTACTTCCCCTTTTGATCTCCCTTTTTATCCTATGCCTCATCCTGTTCTCGGAGACAGCCGTGAGCTCGGCCAGAAAAGGCCTTTCTCTCTGGTTTGACGTGGTGTTCCCCTCCCTCTTTCCCTTCTTTGTCGCTTCGGAAATCCTCAGCATGACCGGCTTTACCAGAGTCATCGGAGTTCTGCTTGAACCCGTCATGCGGCCCCTGTTCAACGTTCCCGGCTGCGGTTCCTTCGCCTTCGCCATGGGCATCACCAGCGGCTATCCTGTAGGCGCAAAAATTACTGCGGCCATGCGGGATGAAAAGCTTTTAACCCGAGTGGAGGCCGAGCGGCTCCTTGCCTTCACCAACAACTCCGGGCCCCTTTTCATTGCGGGAGCCGTGTCGGTGGGAATGCTGGGAAAGCCTGAAATGGGGATATTCCTTTTGGTCTGCCATATCCTTGCCTGCATCACCGTGGGATTGGTTTTCCGGTTCTATAAAAGAAACAGTCGGGGAACTCCTGCAAATTATCACAACCTCCTGCCAAGATTCAGAAAAGAGCTGGCAGCCATGAGAAAAAATCTCACTTCCAACATCGGCGGCGTTTTAGGCGACGCAGTAAAAAATTCCATTGCCACCCTGCTGTCCATCGGAGGCTTTATCATATTGTTTTCGGTGATTATAAACCTTCTGCTCAAAATGGGCCTTATCGATTTTCTTTCCGGCGCTGCCGCCCTGGCATTGGCTCCCATGGGTGTGGGACATGAGCTCATTACACCGTTGATCAGCGGTTTTTTTGAAATCACCACCGGTGCAAGCATGGCCTGCGGAGCAAACGCCGAGCTGGGATCAAGGCTGACGGCGGTCAGCATGGTCATCGGCTGGGCCGGTCTCTCCGTCCACTCGCAGGTTTACAGCATTATAAGCAAAACGGACATAAGCATAAAGCCCTATCTGGCGGGCAAATTCCTGCAGGGAGCCGTAGCGGGCCTATATACCTTTGTGGGCATTAAAACAGCCGGCTTGCTCTCTTTCGATTACAAACCGGCCTTTAACCAATTTTCAACCCCTGCACTGATGAAATGGGGGGACTATGTAATTTTGTCGGGAAAAAACCTGCTCCTGTGTATCTCCTTGCTGCTTGTCTGTACGGGGGTAGCGCTCCTATGGCTGCGCATTGGGCGGACCCAAGCCCGCAGGTCCTGAATTATTTCAATTCGTCTCTATTTGCCTGAATGACTTCAAGCGTGTCCTTAAGGATTTCTTCCACTTTATTTAAGACACTGTCGGCATACTCCCTCGTTCCAAGCCTTATATCCCGGGCGTTTTTCTGCGCGTTGGAGACAATTTCGTTGGCCTGCTCGTAAGCCTTTTTGGTGATCTCATGCTCGTCCACCAGGGAGGAAATCCTGTTTTCCGCATCTTTAATTATGTTGTTGGCTTCCTTCTGGGCTTCCAGGAGTATTCTCTGCCTTTCTTCCTTAACCCATTTCGCCTGTTTTATGTCATCGGGCAGCTTCAGCCTTATCTCCTTTATGATCTCCAGAATTTCTTCTTTATCAACCATGCATTTTCCGGAAAAAGGCACACTTACACCCTTTTCCACAACATCCTCAAGGGTTTCCAGAATAGCCAGAATTTCCATCCTTTATCTCCATTTCCGACACAACTGTCTCAAATTTTTTTTGTATGGCTTCCTTAATACAGTCCGGCACAAGGCCGTCTATATTCCCGCCGTTTTTGGCAAGCTCCCTTACGGCGCTGGAACTTAAATAGGAGTAATTGATACTTGTCATCATGAACAGCGTTTCAATATCCGGGCTAAGGTTTTTGTTCAGCAGGGCCATCTGAAACTCGTACTCAAAATCCGATACGGCTCTGAGTCCTTTAATGATGGCCGTGGCATTCTTTTTCTTCATGAAATCTACCAGGAGTCCTGAAAAGCTTTCGATCTGAACATCGGGCCTGTTCCCCAGCGCCCGCTTCAATAAATCCACCCGTTCCTCCAGGGTGAATACCGGATTCTTGCTATTATTGACCAGTACTGCCACGATAACCCTGTCACATAGCCTTGCAGCTCTTTCGATAATATCCATGTGTCCGTTTGTGACGGGATCGAAGCTTCCCGGATATACGCATATTTTCAACTTATCATTTCCTTCTTTATCAATGGTATTTTTAAACTTTTCTGTAGAATGAAACGGAAGTATCTCCATATTTTTGGGTCCTCACAAGGCTCAAATGGCCTACATTCTCAGGTAGTTGGTCATTTTTGTCCCGCTCTGCGATTACAATGCCGTCTTCATTGATCAGGTCAAGTTCAAATAAGTGGTCCAGGGCTTCCTTGGCCATGTTTCTGCTGTAAGGAGGATCAAGAAAAACAATATCGAATTTCTTTCCTTCCGCCTTTAGTCTGCTCAGAATGGCAGCCGCATCTCCCACATGTACCGAGGCTTTCTCGTTCAATCGGGTATGGTTCAGGTTGTCACGGATGATCCCCGCACACTCCGTACTCTTGTCCGCAAAAACGGCATGTGCCGCTCCTCTGCTCAAGGCCTCAATGCCCAGATTCCCCGTGCCTGCAAACAAATCCAGCACCTGGGCTCCGGGAAGCAGGCCCGCGATAATATTGAAAAGCGATTCCTTCACTCTATCCGTCGTAGGTCTTGTACTGTTCCCCTTTGGAGTTTTTAGCTTATGACCTTTTGCTGTTCCGGAGATAACTCGTAAAATAAGCCATACCTCCATAAATATGTATATACTAAGTATTATTTTATATTATGATTTCTAATTGTCAACCTATTAATACTACATTGCCTCTCATTTTTCGACCATGGGCGGCAAGTCTAGTTCAAGCTTAAGTCCTTCAATTTCGCTCCAAATCGTTGCAGTATGTGCTCCTTCAAAGCCTTGTGCTCCTCCCTGGCCAGGGGCCTGTCCTTCTCCAGTATTTCCCTGGCGGCTTTCTGTGCGGTCTTTAATATCTCCAGATCCCTGTATAGGTTTGCGATCTTCAGGTCGGGTATCCCGTGCTGTCTCGTGCCGAAAAACTCTCCCGGCCCCCTTAACTCCAGGTCCTTTTCCGAAATGACAAACCCGTCGTTGGTCTTTTGCATGACCTCCATCCGTTCCCTGGAAATTTCACTTTTTGATTCGTTGTAGAGGATGCAATAGGACTGATGTTCTCCCCTTCCCACTCTGCCCCTGAGCTGGTGCAATTGGGCAAGCCCGAATCTTTCCGCATTCTCAACGACCATGACGGTGGCGTTGGGCACATTGACACCCACTTCAATGACGGTGGTGGAAACCAGGATATTGACACCGCCCTGGACAAACTCCCTCATGATGGCCTCTTTCTCTTTGTGCTTCATTTTCCCGTGAATAAGCCCCACCGTCAGATCCCTGAAGTCTTTTCCGGCGATGCGCTCGGCGGTTTCCATGGCGGACCTGGCCTCCACGGCTTCCGAATCTTCCACCAAAGGGCATACAATGTATACCTGCCTGCCCTCCGACACCCTTTTCCTTATAAAGTTATTAATCCTCTCCCGCATGGAATCGTCAACGGCGTACGTCTCAATGGGTTTTCTTCCCGGTGGAAGCTCGTCGATGACCGATATGTCCAGATCCCCGTACAGGATAAGGGCCAGCGTCCTTGGTATGGGCGTGGCGGTCATGACAATCACGTCCGGATTGTTCCCCTTTTGCGCCAGCACTGCTCTCTGCCGTACACCAAAACGGTGCTGTTCGTCGGTAACAACGATTCCCAGCCTGTCAAACTGCACATTTTCTTCGATCAGCGCATGGGTGCCTATGACCACATCCACTGCCCCCTGCTTTATTTCTTCCAGCAGCTCCTCCTTCTGTTTTTTCTTCAGGCTCCCTGTGAGAAGGGCTGTCCGAATACCGCAGGAGTCCAAAAGGGGGCTGATGGACTTGAAATGCTGTTCTGCCAGGATTTCGGTGGGAACCATCAGCGTTCCCTGGTAGCCATTCCTCACCGCTTTAAAAAGCCCCAAAACGGCCACGATGGTTTTTCCTGAGCCCACATCCCCCTGGACCAGCCTGTTCATAACCTTTTCACTTTCCATATCCTTTTCAATTTCATCAAAAACTTTCCTTTGCGCCCCTGTAAGTCGGAAAGGGAGTTCCCCGATAAACCTGTCCATATCCTCTACAGGTTTAAAAACAATCCCTTTTTTTGATTCTCCCAGGGTGTTCTTTATGCTCAAAAGTCCCAGTTGGAGGAGCAGCAGTTCCTCAAACACAAGCCGGTAGCGCGCGTTTTTGAAATCCTCTTCGCTGTCCGGAAAGTGGATGTTTTTCATACTGTAGTTTATCTCACTCAATTTATAGAAAGCCCTGAGGGGCTGCGGAATAACATCCTCCAGCCTCTCCTCCACCTGTTCTAAGGCATTGCTTATCACCGACCGGATGATGTTCTGGGTCAGGGTGGAGGTTGCGGGATAAACGGGGACAATCCTGCAGGTATTTTTCATTCCCTCTTCTTTTACTTTTTCATAAACCGGATTGTGAACCTCGAAGCTTTTAAATTTCCTGGCGGCCTTTCCATAAAAAACGTAGCTTTCCCCCGGGCTGAAAACGTTTTTTATGTAGTGCTGGTTGAACCAGGTGACAACCAGAGCCCCCGTATGGTCCTTTACGAGCATCTTGTAGATGGTAAGCCCTCTTTTGGGCCGGAACTCCGACACCTCGGAAGCTACAATTCCTTCAAAGGCGCAGGTTTCCCCATCCATGATCTGGACAATGTTCTTCAGGTTGCCCCGGTCCTCATAATCTCTCGGAAAATGGGTGATCACATCCTCTACGGTAAATACCCCCAGCCTGCTGAAGAGCCTTGCCCGCGATTCTCCCACTCCCTTTAAAAACTGTATGGGTTTTTTCAGAATGTCCGCTATACCTTTATCCATAGACCTCCTGCCTTCGTGCCCCAAAGGCATCCCTGCTTCTCTTCGTATATTTTTGCTCCGTCTGCTTGCCACTTGATATCTATTATAAATTAAGAATGTAGAAAGAAAAATGTTTTTATAAAAAAACCTTGCTAATTTTCCGGGGTATGTGTTAAAATAGTTATTGCTTTGAGTATGAAATACCATGAAATCGGTTGATATTTCTCCAGTTTAAAGGAGGTGTAGTTATAAATGGCAAAGTGTGATGTATGCAGTAAGGATATGCTCTTCGGCTTGAAGGTAAGCCACTCCAACAAAAAGACCAACAGGTCCTGGAAACCCAATGTCAGAAGAATCAAGGTAGTTGATAACGGAACTGCAAAATCAGTTAATGTTTGTACAAGATGCTTGCGTTCAAACAAGGTAACTCGTGCGGTATAAATCAGATTTGAATTAAATGTGTGCTCAGATAAAGAAAAAATCTTTGAAATAGTATTTCAAAGATTTTTTCTTTATCTGAGCCGTTTCTCCTTTTATTGAATATGTACATTACTTCATTCTGAGTACTTTTTTTAAGATACTTCCAAAAAACCTGGGCATTTTTAACACCACGATCTTCATATGAGCACACCTCTTAAAACTAACTTCAATACTAACAATATATTCATTCCTCACTTTTTGGTGATTGTTGGGGCTTACCCTGAATAAATATATTTAGAGGGGGGGCGTTATCTTGTACATAATCTATGTAAAAAACTACAAAAAAAGGCTGTGTCTTTTTCTTCTGGTCCTTGCACTATGGATTGTGCTGTTTTTCCTGTCGGGTTTTATTCTGGAAAACAGCCTTCTGTTCAATGTTACGATTAACGATTGCCTGGAATTTTCCTACCCTGTAGCCTTTGATGTAAATAATATTTACGTGAATGACAAACTCCCCCTCGACACCGTACAAACCTCCTCTTCCTTTAAGAAAGCCCTGAGGGAAAATTTTTCAAGCTATAAGAATCTCAATGGCAGGTTCAGCTTCAGCTATCCCTCCGCCTTTGTATTAAATCAAGAAAATTTTTCGGGAGGCGAAATCCTTTATCACATTGATTTTCACGATAAAACGGCAATACACCGGGGATTCGTACAGGTGTGGGACCTTCCCTACCCCCTGGAGGAATTCCTAGAAAACTCCAAATCCGCCTCACTGCAAACCTTTAAATACTTCAGCTCAAAAAAAATAACCGTTAACGGTCTGGAAGGCTACTTCTGGGATTATTCGTCATCCGGTGGCAACGGAAAGTATTATAAAAGCTCGGAGGTGTTTCTAAAAAAAGGACAGCGGATGTACCGCATCTCTTACTTTGTACCGGAAGACCTCTGGAATGACGAACAGGAAAAAATCTTCTGGCATATGGTTTCTTCCTTTAAAGCTTACTAGCAACCCGTGCGCAGTTCCTTCCGTCTTCTTTTGCCCGGTACAGGGCATCGTCGGCACTTCTGAGCAATTCTGCCTCCCCGGAAGCATATTCCGGAAAAGACGATATGCCAAAGCTCACCGTCACCGAAGCACTTATCAGCTCATCCCTCACCTGTGTTTCCGCAATAAGCCGCCGTAAGCTCTCCACCTTTTCATAGGCCTCTTCCAGGGTAGTGTGGGGGAACAGGATGATGAACTCCTCTCCGCCAAAACGCGCAAGCAGGTCATTTCCCCTGAGCGAATTCCTGACCCTCTCTGAAATACTTTTTAGCACCTTATCGCCGAAAAGGTGTCCGAAGGTATCGTTAAACCGCTTGAAGTGGTCGATGTCAAAGATGGCAAGGGACAAGTGATAGCCTTCATTTTTCGCATTTTCAAACTCGATTCCCAGCCTTTCCTGGAAATACTGCCTGTTATAGACACCCGTAAGGCCGTCGGTGGTGGCCATTTCCTGCATCCGCTGGTACAGTTCCGCATTTTCCATGGCGATCCCCACCTGCTGGCCTATAATGTCCAGCAGTCTTACGTTGCTGTCGTCAAAAGCATTGTTGTACTTCTGTTCCACGATGACCATGCCGAATCTCCTGGACTTGGTATTCAAAGGCACACATATGAGGGAGTTTATATCCCTCCCCCGGGTAAAAACGTATTCCTCATGGTCAACAAAATTCTCAAGCACCGGTTTTGCATTTTGAAGGGCATTATGCAAGAGGCTGCAGTTGATATTGTCCGTTAAGGCAATCAGCTCCTGCCTGTCCCTGATATTTGTGGTATGCACCTTGAGCTTGTTTCTCTTCTCATCGAACAATGCGATGGTGGAATAATTGACTCCCATCACACCCAGGATGATGTCGTTTACATACTTCAAAAGCTCCCTGACATCAAAAATGGAGCTTATGGCCTGGCTTATCTGCTGAAGGGTGAAAAACTCCGCGATACTGCTGGTCAGCTTTGAATTGGACTCCTCCAGTTTTATGTTGGCATCCTTTATCCTTTCATACTGAATCCTGGCCTCTTCCTGGGCAATGGCAAGCAGGTCGTATTTTTCTTCAAGCTCTTTGACCAGCTTGAGGTTTTCTTCTTCACGCTCCACACTGTCCTTCTGGATTTTTCCGCAAAGCACGATCAGCAGAAAATAAATGGCGAAAAACGACAATATTTCGGCGGGGTTCCCCACCACCTTCTCGAAGCTGTCCTTCAAGCGGATGTTGGCTGCCAGAGGCTGCTCGCTGATAATATACACCGCAAAGATGGAGAAACTCCAAGTCGTAAACAGGACCAGTCCGGCTTTCATCCCATTTGACAGGCTGGCGATGATGATCATGATGATGAAAAACATAAAGCCGAACTCACCCAGGCCGATAAAGACCATGCCCACTGCCAGCAGGATGGCTTCTATGATTCTTGCGGCAATGATGTACTTTTCCCTGTCCATTTTTTCTTTTTTTACCAGGATATATTTATACAGGTTCAGCGCTGTCAGTGTTATAAAATATGTGGCAAAGCCGACGGCTTCACCTGTTTCGAAGAATCTGCTGTTTTGCAGGATCTCCGTCAATAGCAAATAAAAAATACTCAGTGCGATAAAAAGCCATGTGAAACTTATGTAAAGGTATTCATAGTTCTGGCATTTTTTCATCAAGTACTCCCCCTAAAACTCAAAAAGCCTATCTCTCCCAGTAAATCTCTATGACATCTCCATGCCTGATCTCATCGGTAAAGCCTGCGGGAGCGCCGTTATGCCTGAGTACTATGTTACCCTGGGGCCTTGTCAGATCAAAATCAATATAGTTAAAAATATCAATAAATATGTACTGTTTTTTCTCTCCTTTTATCTCTATGGCCTTTCCATTGACAATTACACAGAAGCCGGGAGCTTCTCCCTCCCCGGCAGCCGGCAGGGCCTGCGGTACCTCCTCCTGCTGTTCCTCCCGGGTTTTTGAAACATCCGCTTTGGGCAGTAATTTTACAACATCCGAGTCTCTCAGAACATATTGACCCTCTGCTTCGCTTCCGTTTACAAAAATATCATAAGCACCGGTATCCACTTCCGACACACGGATTAAATCCTCGACGGTTTTTATCTGTCTGGTCTCAATCACATCTCCCTCAAGAATCTCTCTTTCGCCTGCCGCCTGTCCTCTGTTCACCGACACGAGGGTTCCTATTTCAATTTTGCTGTTGTTGAAAGTAATGCTTCCGGCAGCCCTGTCCTTTACCATCTGGGACAATAAGACCCTTGCGGCGGCTCCGTCCTCCGCCGGCTTTACCCTTATGTCGTCCCCCGGGGTCAAAACCGTTGCCAGACTTGCCGGATTGCCATTCACATAGATCTCGGCAGGTTTGCCCGGCTCCCCCCTTACCGTCCGCTGTTCACCGTTAAAGGTAAAGCTTATGCTCTTTCCCGACCTTCCGATGAGCTGGCCTGGGTTGAAGCCTACAAGGACAAGGGCGTCTGAGATGGTGAGTTTTCTGGAATTGAACAGCCTCAGCTTTTTACCGTTCAGGGTGACGGAAAGAAAATCCTGTCCCTGCTGTATCTGTGCAGTTACAGCAATCCCGAAAGGGGTAATGGCCTCAGGTCCCGTGAGTTTTTTGCCGGAAAACTTTATGTTTTGAATGACTTCTCTTCCCCTCACCACAACCCTGTCTTTGGGCAGCTTCAAATTCTCAGCCACCTGTTCCGTCAGGCCCGGTATCTGGCTCCCTCCGCCGATCAGAAACACCGCGTTTGGCGCCTTGTGATTAAAGTCAAGGATTTTGTTAGCGATGGTCTCTGCCAGGGACTCCACCGCCGGTTTTATAACTTCAATTATTTCCGCAGCCCCGGCCACATGCTTGATGCCCAGTATATCGGTAAAAACCGCATTTTCCGCTCCTGAAGACAGGGAAATTTTCAATTTTTCGCTGGTGTTGAAGTCCAGAAGATAGTGCTGGGCTATTTTTTCGGTAATCTCGTCCCCTGCTATGGGAGCCATGGCATAAGCCACCACGCTTCCGTCCCGGGTCAAAGCGATATCGGAGGTACCCGCCCCGATATCCACAAGGGCCAGGTTCAGCATCCTCAAATCTTTGGGTATGGTGACATTGATGGCGGCAATCGGCTCCAGTGTGAGGCTTGAAACCTCAAGCCCTATTCTTGACATGACGGTATAAAGGCTGTCCACCACAATATGGGGCAGGAAGGTAGCCAGCACCTCGATGCCGATTCTTCTGCCCCGGTGGCCAACCAGTGATGAAATCACATACCCGTTCAGATAATAATTGATTACGCTATAGCCTACACAATAGAACTGCGTCTTTTCTTCCTTGGAAACTTCCTGGTCCAGTTTGTACTGAGCTTGCTGGATTCCTTCCATTTCAAGGCTTCCTACCAGCTGCTTGTCGATTTCCCTACCATCTTCAATTTCACGGTCCACCCTGACCTCGCAGGTTTTAAGAACCCTGCCTGCCGCCGCGATGGCAACTCTGGTGAGGGGAATGCCCAGCTTCTTTTCAAGCCTTTCCTTTACCTCCGCCGCAATATTGGCCACCTGTTCAATATCATGGATTTGCCCGTCCATCATGGCCCTGTTTTTGTGTTCGATGGATTCCGCCGCCAGAACCTTGAATTTGTCCTTTTCCTGGCAGCCCACCACGCCCACCACCGTCCTTGTTCCTATATCCAGGGCAAAAACAACATCCTCAGGGTCGAAAAGAGGCCTTTGCTTTTTCGCCTCCTTGGGCTGGGTTTCCAATTTAATAATCTTTTTGGTTTTCGGTTTGCTTGATTTCTTTGCCGGATTGGCACCTGCGGGCATAAACACACCTCTTACCGTTCACTGTATGATAAATAAATTAATTCGACAGTGTCCCCCTAAATCCTTCTTTAAAGGTTACAATATTTTACTTTAAAGGATTGCATTATTCACCGGACACCCGTCCGAAATCGCAGAACTCTCTTATGCCGCATGCTTCACACATGGGCTTTCTCGCATTGCAGACAGCCCTTCCATGGTAGACCAGTTGATGGCAGAACTTGCTCCAGCTTTCCACGGGAATGATCTTCATCAAATCAAACTCTATTTTTGTGGGATCGCTGTTTTTGGTAAACCCGATCCTGTTTGCCAGTCTCTTTGCATGGGTATCCACCACAATCCCCGGGACTTTAAAAATATCGCCCAGCACCAGGTTTGCCGTTTTCCGGCCCACACCCGCAAGGCTCAGCAGGTCCTCCATATTGCCCGGCACCTTTCCTCCGAACTTTGCCACCAGCGTCCGGCAGCAGTTTATAATGTTCTTTGCCTTGTTGTGGTAAAAACCCGTAGATTTAATGTCCTGTTCCAGCTCATGGAGATCGGCGTTCGCAAAATCCTCCGCATTCCGGTATTTCACAAAAAGGTCTTTTGCTACGATATTGACCCTGGCATCGGTGCACTGAGCCGCCAGCTGCGTGGCGATAAGGAGCTGGAGAGGATCCTGGTAGTCCAGTGAACAGTCTGCATCAGGATACAGCCTGTTAAAAACTTCAATAATTTTTATTGCCCTTTCCTTTTTACTCACGGAAATACCTCCTATATATCCAAAAAAGCCCGGAGTTCTG
This sequence comes from Bacillota bacterium, assembly GCA_023424965.1. GTDB lineage: Bacteria > Bacillota > Clostridia > Acetivibrionales > JAFADI01 > JAFADI01. The sequence continues at coordinate 831 of JAFADI010000095.1, read as the reverse complement.
AGCTTCTTTAGCCGCATTTGCTATTTTAAACTTCCCTTTTGACCTCTTGCTTTTTTACAGCCAGTTCATAAAGCCTCACATACTTTTCGGCCGGTACCTTCCAGGAAAAATCAAGCTTCAAGGCACGCTTCACAAGCTCATCCCATTCCCCTGATTTCTTGTTGTACAGCTTTAGCGCCCTTTTCAGAGCGTCAAAAAACTTTTCTGACGTATATTCTTCGAAGGCAAAGCCATTTCCCTTTTCACTGTCCCTGTCGTAGTCCGCAATGGTGTCCGCCAGCCCTCCGGTGGACCTCACCACGGGAATGGTCCCGTAACGGAGGCTTATCAACTGCCCAAGCCCGCAGGGCTCAAAGAGCGAAGGCATGAGGAACATGTCGCTGCCCGCATAGATGCGCTGTGCCAGCGGAGCATTAAACTCAATGAATACCTTCATTCTGTCCGGATACTTCTCTTCATATTCTTTAAACCGGTTGTGATAATAGGGATCACCCAACCCCAGAAGTACAAACTGGACTTTCTCTTTAAGCAATTCGTCCATGACCTCCAGTACCAGGTCCAATCCCTTCTGGGCCGTAAGCCTGTGAACGATTCCAATGAGCGGTCTGTCGCTTTTGGGAAGACCGGCTTCCTTTTGAAGCCCATACTTGTTTTGCTTTTTATCCTCGTAGGTCTCACTGTTGAAATGCTTCAATATGTGCGGATCCCCGGACGGGTCGAAATCTTCATAGCTTATGCCGTTAACAATGCCGTAAAGATCGCCGGCTCTCTTGCGGAGCAGTCCCTCAAGCCTTTCTCCGTACTTTTCGGTCTTTATCTCTTCTACATAGG
>JAFADI010000063.1 GCA_023424965.1 Bacillota bacterium | reverse complement strand
CGTTGCCGTCTCCATGGCGGCTTTCAAAGCGCTTTGTATGGCATCCGCCTGGGCCTGGGTAAGGGTGCCGGCGGTTACCAGTTCATCCAGGGGACTCTTGCGCTCACCCTGTTCTCCCGGTTGGCCTTTCCCTTCATGGGTGGGCACAGCGCTTGTAATGGCATCCGATTGAGTCTGGGTCAGCGTTCCCGCCGTCACCAGGTCCGCCAGGATATCTTTGATTGTTTTACCGGAGTCTTTTGCTGATTTCATTGCTTCCTGTATGGCATCCAGTTGCGCCTGGGTGATGGTGCCGGCCGTTATAAGCGCCTCAAAAGGACCCTTGCGCTCACCCTGTTCCCTGGGCTGCCCTTTGCCTTCACCCGACGGCAGGAGGGCTGTAATGGCGTCTGATTGCGTTTGAGTGATGGTGCCGGCGGTTACCAGCTCCGCAAGTACGTCCGTGAAGGTCTTTCCTGAATCCCTGGCAGATTTGAGGGCTTCCTGTATGGCATCCAGTTGCGTTTGAGTGATAGTGCCGGCAGTTACAAGCTCCTCAAAGGGACCCTTGCGTTCGCCCTGGGGCTGGGCATTCTCTCTTCCCTTCCTGCCGGACAGGCTTTCCTGGACGGCATCCGATTGCTCCTGGGTAATGGTGCCGGCCGTTACCAGCTCTGACAATATGGATTTCAAGTTGCTCTCAATTTGGGGGCCGCCCATCCGGGGTCCTCCCATTTGAGGTCCCCCCATGTTTGACGGAGGCCTTTGGTTACCGAAGGAACGGCCGCTCTTTACCTGATCTGCCGCAAAGACTGTCGCAGCTCCGGCGACGGTGATCACTCCCGCCAGGGCAATGGCTGCGATTCTTTTTTTGCTGAGTTTGTTCATCATTTGATTTCACTCCTTTTCCTTTTGAAAAATTTATTGAGATGTGGCTTTTCTTTCCACATTTTCATTTTATCCTCCGCATAAGGCAGAAATCTCCGCAAATCTGTGGCAAAATTAAGGCAGATTGGATTTTAAAAGGAAAGAGCCAGGGAGAACAGTCCCCCTGGCTCTTTCCGGTATTATTTCAATTGTCTGAATGTAGCATCCGCCTTATCCAAGTCCGTTGATATGGCCGTCATCCACATCAACCCGTCCCGATGCCGCATATACTGTCCCGAAAAATTATATGCCTCAAAAGATGACATGCTACTGTCAGTCAATCCGGGTTTTATCCTCCAGGTGGCATCAGCCTTGTACTGCGCCGTATCGCTCTTTGCGTCAAGCCATACCTGCCCATCCCTATGTCTCAGGAAATATCCCGGTTTGTTTACAGATTCAAGGGACACACAGGTCGAATCAGCAAGTCCCGGTACCAGCTTCCATTCCGAATCCTGGAAAGGCGTCGTGCGGAAATCGTCTCTGGGGCTGATCTGCGCTCTATAGTTCGAATGACGGATATACGTATTTGCAATGTTTTTGGATTCAAGCCTTACAATATTGTCCTGTTCCACTTTCCATCTCTGACTTGTGCTGCCGCTATCAACATTCTGAACAATCAGTGCATTTGGCTCAGTGGACCCACCGCTCACATCCAGGGACAAACCGCCGGATTTATTTGTCAGCTTATAGTAGCCGTTTCCCGTATGCGTAATTGCCCACCGTTGAGGGTCCATACCGTTGTCATTCCATTGAATAATCTTGTTGCCGGGTGTAGCCAATCCGTTATAGTTATCCAATACCAGGTTACTGAACATACAGGTCAACCTGAAATAGCCGCTGCCCATATAGTCCGCTTTCCACCTTTGGGTGGCGAGGCCGTTGTCATTCCACTGGATCATTTGGGTGCCGGCTGTTGTTGAACCCGCCGGATCATCCAGGCAAAGGCTGCTCTTTTGGTTTGTCAGTTTATACTGTGCACCGGAAACAATCATTCCATAAGAATTCAGCAGCCCGGTTCCACATCTGATTTCATTATAACTGCCATTGAAGAAGTTGTTAAGTTCCAGCAAGATGCCGTTGCTTATGGACAGGAACGTACCACTCCAGCTGCTTCCGACACTTTCTTTACGGTTTACGGTAAGGGGAGCGTCGATGGTTGACCAGGTAGCTCCATTATCGATACTGGTCAGGCATTTGTTGGTGGCGCAAGTGTCATTCATGCCTCGAATAAATAATCTGCCATATGTACTGCCATCATCCATGAAAGCGATTTCGGGGCACTGAACGGCATATTGATTATCGCTTGTTTTAACAACAGTACCCATGTCACTTGCCGTACCCCAGTTGATACCATCCGTTGAAATTTTGAAACTGACTACTCCTGCAGGATAGCTGGAACTGCAATTTATATTTTCGTATGCCATGAAATAGCTTCCATTTTTCAATTTGGTCACTCTTGGCATACCCGGGCGCCAGCCTTTTGTTCCCGTTGGCGCATCGTTTTTTCCCACAATGAGTGCAAAATTACCCCAGGTAATACCGCCATCGTTTGAAATCTCCCGTACAATACACTGGTCATAACCTATCTGCCTTTCATCCGAGTAGTAGCAAACCAGCCTCCCATCACTGCTGACTGCAAATTCCGGTTCCCACACATTGTTGCCCTTGGTTACACCGTCGTTTGTACCACGGGCAGCCAGGGAACTGTGTAATTGCCAGGTCGCACCATTATTCGTACTCCTCCATATGTGAATGGCATAGGGACCCGTAGACCAATCGGTAGTAGCGAATAATATGGTACCCGCCGGATATGCGCCCAATTGCTGAGGCAAAACAAACAAGCCCGGCATACCCTGCTTTCCCACGGGAAAGCCTCCGTTTGTTGAAGAATTGAGCTCGCTCACAAAACTCCATGTTTTGCCGTTATCCGAGCTTTTATAAAAGTAAAAGCTTTTTGCATCCATAGACCAGTCGGATGGAGGGAAATTCCTCATAAATGTACAAAGGATATCCCCGTTGGGAAGTTTTACGGCCCTCTCATAAAAACACCTGTTATCCGTTGTATTCCCATAAATAAACGTGCCGGTTACATCAGCCGCATGAACGGATGTTGTAAAAACAAGGCTAAATACGATAGACACTGCCAGGATTAATGACAAAAAAATCTTTGCTCTTTTTAACATAAATACCTCCTTATAATCTGTTGATTTGATCTCTACGCTGGAGAAGCAGCCCCCTAAGAAGAATCATTTGCATTTTCTATTGATGTCATGCAATCCCCCCCTTTCCCAGCCCTGCATATGCAATATACAGCCTTCACCTCTCCCGACGGTTTTCTCAACTCCGTATTCCGGGAAATGGGTTCTCCAAACTCCGGATAACCGTTGCTATTCCAGTAAAAAGGCTGTGCCCAGGTGCTTCTGGAATCCGTGTTCAAATTTTGACCTCTCGAATCGGAGATCCCATGGAAAATGATCCAATCCTCTTTGTCATCGGGTGATTTTACAAAGCTGTTATGTCCAGGTGCTACAACCTGGTTTTTTATGGACTTTTTAAATACAGGCCTGTGTGATTTTATCCAGGAATCTTTTGAAAGCAGGTTGCAGTTGTCAGAAGCAGAAAGCATTCCCAGGCAATAATCCTCAGTCCAGGTTGTACTGGCGGAATAGATAATAAATAGCCTTCCATTCCTTTTCAATATGGCAGGGCCTTCGTTTATTGCCATTCCCCCCTGCCTTTCCCAGTCAAATTCAGGCTTTGTCAATAAAATATTGTCACCGGTCAATGTCCAGGGATTTATCATTTTTGCGATATAAATTGCAGATCCGTAATCAGGAAAATTTCCGTAGCCTGCATATAAAAAATACAGTTCCCGGTCATGCTGCAGCACTGTGCCATCCAGTCCCGGATATTGTGTATTCACTGCGCCTTTTTCCGTCCATGGCCCATTCATAGGGTCCTCCGATTCATTTTCCAGGACAAAGATCTTTCTTGTTTCATCTCCTCCGCCATCATTGGCGGTAAAATATACATACCATTTGTCATTGATAAAATGAATTTCAGGCGCCCAAATGTTTTTTGAACAAGGGCCGGTAGGTGCGACAGTCCATATTGTTTTTCTTTCAGCCCCGCTTACACCTGTAATGCACCGGGAGCACCACAATTCAATCCTGTCATGAAGTGTGATCATAAAGTAATAACAACCGTTCTGATGCTTATATAACCATGGATCAGCTCCATTTTCAAAGATCGGATTTTTAAATGTTTTTTCCATCAATCATTAACCTTTCTCCTTATCCTTTTATTCCTGAGAGTGCAATCCCTTCCACAAAGAATTTTTGTGCCAGCAGGTATATGGCCAAAATAGGCAAAACACAAATGACCGTACCCGCCAGCAGCAGATGGTATTCGATGTTGTACTGGAACCCCCTGAATACGGCAAGTCCCAGCGGCAAGGTAAAAAGCTCCTGTTTGTTTGTGACAATTAGTGGCCATAAAAAGTTGTTCCACGCTGCGATGAAAGAAAAGACGCAAAGTGTGATAATCCCTGGCTTGGACAATGGCAGGATTATATTCCAGAAAATCCCCAATTTACTGCTGCCGTCAATGGTGGCCGCTTCATCCAGCTCGGCAGGTATGGTCATAAAGAACTGTCTTAGCATAAAAGTACCGTAGGCCGTGAAAATTGAAGGTATTATAAGCGCCTGATAGGTGTTGAGCCAATGAAACATCCTCATAATTATAAAATTCGGCACCATAATCACCGGAAAGGGTATCATCATGGTTGCAAGATAGGCAAGAAAGATTTTATCCCTTCCTTTATAAACAAGCCTTGAAAACGAGTACGCGGCTAACGAGCTTGTAACGAGCTGGCCGAAAACTGTCATCGTGGTGACGAATACACTGTTAAAAAAATACTTGCTGAAGCTGGCCTTGATCCACGCATCGGCATAGTTTGAAAACTGCACCGGATCCGGTATGAAAACCGGAGGAAAAACAAATATCTGACCCGATGTTTTTAAAGAGGTTATGACCATCCAGAGAAATGGAAAACCCAGAATCACGGCAAATATGGACATAAGCCCATAGATGGATAGTTTTTTTGTTGTTTCAAAAATAATATTATTCTCCCACATGCCTGAACACCTCCCATGCTTCCGTTAATATTCCACCCATTTCGCCTGCATTCTAAATTGTATATAGGTAAGTGAAAAAACAACAATAAACAGTACCCATGAAATAGCCGATGCATTTCCCATTTTAAAAAACTGGAAGCCATTGTCATATATGTAGCAGACAATGGATTTTGTGGTGTTGTTGGGGGCACCGTTCGTCATCATATAAATGTAGTCAAAAACCTGGAAGGAATTGATAATGGACATCACCAGAACAAAAAAAGTTGTAGGTGTCAGCATGGGGATAGTCACTGAAATAAACTTGCGCAAAGCACCTCCGCCATCGATTTCACAGGCTTCATAAAGCTGTCTCGGAATAGCCTGCAGCCCTGCAAGGTATAGCGTCATATTATATCCGGCGGTGCTCCATATCCCTACCGCGGCAATCGCCATCATGGCAGTATTTTCATCCATCAGCCAATCGACGGGCGGAATTTTAAATATCCACAAAAACTGGTTTATCAGACCAAAATCCGTGTTGAAAAGCCATGTCCAGATGATGGAAACTGCGATGGTGGATGTTACTACCGGAAGAAAATATATAAACCTATAAATCACTCTTCCCCGCAATTCTTGATTTACCAACAGGGCAAGCAGCAATGCCAAAATCATCATCCCCGGTATTGCCAAAATACAATACCTCGTTGTATTCCATAAAACCTTCCAAAATAATGGATCAGCGGTAAACAATCCTGCGAAATTATCGATACCGACAAATTGGGGTTTACTTATGAGATCCCAGTTCGTAAAGCTTAAGACGAATGAGGCCCCTACAGGGATCAGGGAAAATAACAAAAACCCGATAAAATTTGGCGCGATAAATGCAAGCCCTGTAAGCAAATTCCTTCTTTCACGGGAAATAGATGAATTTTTCAAGTCCCATTACCTCACTTTGGCATTTAGTAAGGCCATTGCCGCAGGCATTCTCAGCTTGCAGCAACGGCTTGAATTAAAATATATTTACCGGTCTCAATTATTTGGCTTCGCTTACCATCGATTGAAGCTTTGTTTGCATGCTGTCAAGCACCGCTTTGACATCAGCATTTTCCTTGGTCCATATGTTGTCAAATTCAGGCCAAACCTTCGACTCTATTTCGCTCCAATTTGAAGTGGTGTATGCGCCTCTTGCCATGGCGGCAGATTTTATTGTAACGGACAGGTCCACACCCGGAGTTTTTGAAGACTTCAAATAAGCGTCCGAGTTGGCAATTTGCGCATTGGTAGGCATGCCAACCTTACCCTCAGCGGCAATTTTCTGGCCTTCTTCACTTGCATTATAAGCGAGGTACTTCCATGCATCCTCCTTGTTCTTGGACTGTTCTATGATGAACCATCCATTGGGGAATGCATTTACAGCACGGTTTCCACTAGGTGTCTTAGGAGTCAATGTAATTCCGTAGTTGATCTTTTTGTCGTCATAGACGGTTACGTTCCAGCTGCCTAGATCAAACATGGCAATATTGCCATTTGCAAAGTCAAAGGTATTATTCTTGTTGGCAACGGAAGAGGGTGAAACCTTGTCTTTCCAGATGAGATCATGCAGAAACTGAAAGGTTTGCACGTTCTCCGGAGAATTTAAGACCGCTGTTTTTCTGTCTTCTTTTACAAACTCTCCTCCATTGGCCCAAATAAACGGGAAAATGAAGTTGGGCCAGGCTCCAAATGTAAAGCCGTACTGATCAATTTTTCCGTCTCCGTTGCTATCCTTTGTAAGTTTTTTAGCTATATCCCTGAGGGTATCCCATGTCATGTTCTCGTCAGGATATGGAACCCCTTCCTTGTCAAAAAGGTCCTTATTGTAGAAAAGGCAATTTACAAAAGTCATTGTAGGCATACAGTACAGTTTTCCACTAACCGTGAACGGTCCGTACAGACCTTCCGGTATGCTGTCTTTTTTAAATGCTGTATCCTTAGTGATGTAATCAGTAAGGTCCGCCATGATACCTTTGGATGCGTATGTAGGTGTAGCCATTTCATTCATTAGCGAAATATCCGGAGGAGTTCCACCGGCAATCATCGTCTGCAGCTTTGTAAAGAAAGTATCATTCGGCATGGTCTGCAGGTCAATTTTCAAGTTGGGATACTTTTGCGTGAACGCGTCATTCACCTTTTTCTGAGCATCCCATCTCGCCTGTTCTCCCCACATCACGGCTACAAGGGTTTTCTCTTCAGCGGGTGCCTGTTTCTGAGCTTTTGCGGCATCTTCCGTTTTTGGTGTGCCTGTATCCTCCGGGGTTTCAGTTTTGCTGCTGCATCCGCCTAAAACAACGCTTACCATAAATGAGCATATTAGAAATAAAACAACCCAATTTTTTTTGCCCTTTCCGATCATTTCATATCCTCCTTCTAAATTTAATTGATAGAATGGTAAAAATATTGAGGGAACTTTTATGACGGATATATCACCTCCCAATTCTTTATTAAATTTGTTTTTTATGGATGTTTGGTTTGTGTTGCTTTATGTATTATTTGAGCCTGCTCTGGAGTAGGTGTTAAGAAACCAATGGATGCAGGTGTATTGGCATGTTTTTGTAACTTGGATACCATTATAAAGTCGTATTTTTGTTTTATTTCAACATTTGTGTTTGTATGAATAAAAAATATCGTTAGAAATTATTGCAATAATCAACACGCATTACTATATTCTGGGGATGATCCCCGAATTTTTCACCAAAAATATTGATTCCGCCAATATTCTTGGCATCATCTTTAATTCCAATCCTTACGCTTATATAGTCATTCTTTTCAAGCTGGATCTTTTTTAAATCAACCTCCGATATCCTGACTTCATCGATATAGGACCCGGATTCGATTACTCGCCAGGTTTTCAAAAGTCCGTACTGGGTGCTGACATCAGGCCACCATTGGGGGTTCAGCTTCCCCCTTCTGCCTCCGAAATCCCCCGGACTTGTCCAGGTACCGATTTCCACTCCATTTATCCACATCGTAATATCCGATGGCCAGTTATTCCTGTAATTCGGAGCTTCCGAGCATAATTCCAGAGATATTTCCAGCAGCGTTGCTTTTCCGTGGTTCAGTATACTGTTGGGAAAGCGGTATTCCACGTATCCTCGATAAAACCACATCATTTGTGCAGAGATTCTTTCGGTGCTGTAAAATCCCCGTGGATCATCCTGCAGATGGATGTTTCCCTTTTCGCTGATTATCCCGCAGGTGGGCACAACATTGCAGTCCACATAGCATCCGATAGGCATATCCGTGTAAAAAGAATTTGTCTTGGAGCTGCCATACTGAGAGAACAATTCAATGTTGATTGCATCGATTCTTCTGCTGCACAATTTCATCGAGCCTCGAACACCCGGCTGAAGTTCAGTCAGTATTAGCCCCGCATCCTCAAGCACCTTTACATTGACAGCCGCTGTGGATGTGGGAATATTCAGTTTTTCTGCAATCTCGTTCACATTCAAACTGTTGTAGTTCAGTAACTTCAGTATCTCGATTCTGACTTCCGAGGCTAAAGCCCTTGTAATTTCATACAGCTCTTTTCCGTTATCGATGTTAAGTGATATATGCTTTGTCATTGACGTTTAACCCCACGTGACTGTTAATAATAGAATAAATTGTGTGACAGTTCTTACACTTTGTAATATAACATATATTTTGTTTTAATTCAATAGTTTTTACTATTCTGTGGCAAAATTAAAGCAGATTGGATTTTTAAATGATATATTTCTTTGAAAATGTTAAAATAATCCTAGAGGTGAAATGGTCATGCCGGACAAGAAACTTATATACATCGCTGACGATGAAGTAAATATTTGCAACATTATCAAGTCTTTTCTCATAAAAGAAGGGTATGAAGTGGAGATATTCAACGACGGTAGTTCCATCTTTGAAGCTTTCAGCGCCAGGCCTGCGGACATGCTGGTCATCGACATCATGATGCCGGGGATCGACGGGTACTCGCTGTGCGCATTGATACGCCAGAAAAGCTCCGTTCCCATCATCATTGTTTCCGCAAAAGATACGGAGCCGGATAAAATCGCCGGGCTCACCCTGGGCGGTGATGATTACCTTACAAAGCCCTTCAGTCCCATGGAGCTTATCGCAAGGATAAAAAGCATTTTCAGAAGGATGGAACTGGACAGGAGTACAACAGGAAACAGGGGTCCGGTCAGGCTTCTGGATGTTTCCGTCAATCCTGATACAAAGCAGGTGGAATACAACGGCAGGGACATCGGCCTTACGGGCATGGAATTTGCCTTGTTCCATTACCTGTCTGAAAACAGGAACAAGGCCGTGAGCAGAAGTGAACTGCTGGATAAGATATGGGGCTTTGAAAATGAAGTGGAGACCAGGGCGACGGACGACATGATCAAAAGAATCCGCAAAAAGCTGGCAGACAGCGGTTCAAAGCTGAAAATAGAAACGGTATGGGGTTTTGGCTTCAAAATATCGGACAAGGAATAGTGCCATGAAAAGAAACACGATAAAATGGAAAATATTCAAATACAACCTGGTTTTAATCATCATGCTCATCACCTTTGTAACGGTAATCTTCAATTTTGCCATCCGGGTGTATTTTGAAAAGGACATTGTGGGACAGCTGCACAAAATTTCATCACGCACCGAGGATACGGCACTGCGCAGAGGACCCGGTTTTTTTCCTGACCGCCGGAGGATGCCGCCTCCGGAAGGGAAAGAAAGGATGGGGCCGGAAATTCCGCTGAACGACCAGAATACCCAGAAGGATTTTGAAATTTTCAGGTTTTACCTGGAGCTGGATCGTTCCCTGAGAGAACCTCTGTCGGTTTTAAATGCCGATTATCTTCTGCTGGATAAGGATAAAAACAGAATTGTTTCCATTCCTGAAGAGATTTACACCCCTTCCGCCGACCTGTTAAAGCTGATATCGGATGAAATCGGAAAGCTGCCGGAAGGAACAGGTGAAAAATATTTTAATTTCCACCTGTCGGGAACGGAATATACCGCGATCATCAAGCCGGTGTCCACGGAGAATTCCTTCGGCCTGTCGTGGATTATCATCTATTCCAGCCTCCAGAAGGTGAACCAGCTGCAGTGGGTCATAAACATCATCCTGTTTGCCATCCTGGCTTTTTCCGCACTGATTACGGTGGTGTTTTCCTCTTTGCTGGCCAAAAAGATATCCGCTCCCTTTATAACCCTCAATCAACACATCAGTGCCATTGCGGAGAGGAATTTCGGCACAAAGATCACGGTGCCGGTGGTGGATGAGCTGAATGAACTGGTGGACAATATCAACATCATGTCCGAAAAGCTTGAAACCTATGACAAGGCGCAGAAAACCTTCCTGCAAAACGCGTCCCATGAATTCAGGACTCCCCTCATGTCCATACAGAGCTACGCAGAGGGAATAAAATATAATGTGGTGGATCAGAATTCCGCCGCAGACATCATCATTGACGAATCCAAGCGTATGACCCATCTGGTGGAAGACCTGCTGTACCTGTCAAGGCTTGACGCAATTGAAGAAAGTTATCACTTTGAGAATCTGGAGCTGAATGAGCTGATCAACGTATGCGTCGACAGGATGAACGGAATAGCAATTAAAACCGGTGTAGGCATCACCGCCAACAAACCGGAAAAAGGCATTTCCATCTATGCAGACGGCGAAAAGCTTTCCAGGACTTTCATGAACATCATCAGCAACTGCATACGCTATGCCGAGAGCTCCGTCATCATCAATACGGAGCTGATAGGGACCGATGTGGTGAGGATCGCAATCGCCGATGACGGTCCGGGCTTTGACGCCAAGGAACTGCCCAATATTTTCGAACGGTTCTATAAAGGGAAAAAGGGCAATTTCGGTTTGGGCCTGGCCATCAGCAAAAATGTCATTGAAAAGCACAATGGGAAAATAAGTGCTGAAAACAGGGAAAAAGGAGCTTTGTATGTCATTGAGCTTCCGGTCAACCAGTGCCCGCTTCCCTAATTTCCTGTATTTCCTTCCCTCCAGTGCTTGCGGCAGAGGGAAATATAACTTTCGTTGCCGCCGATGAATATCTGCTCGCCTTCATAGACCGGCTTGCCGTTTAAAAGCCGGGTATTCATGATTGCCTTTTTGCCGCACCAGCAGATGGTTTTGAGCTCTTCGATGCTGTCGGCAAAGGAAAGCAGGGCCTCACTGCCCGGGAACAGCTCACCCCGGAAGTCGGAACGCAGGCCGTAAGCGATAACCGGGATGCCCAGATCATCAACAATGCTGCACAGCTCCAGCACTTGAGACCGTGACAGAAATTGGGCTTCATCGATAATCAGACAGTTAATTGCGGAAACTTCAAGGGCTTGTTTTACCCGTGACAGGATGCTGGTATCCGTATGTATCACAACGGCATCGCACTCCAGGCCGATTCTGGATTTGATCCGTTCCGTTCCGTACCTGTCGTCTACCGCAGGCTTTATCAAGAGCACCTTCTGTCCGCGTTCTTCATAATTGTATTTTACCTGAAGGAGTTGCGTGGTCTTGCCGGCATTCATTGCGGAATACCTGAAGTACAGTTTTGCCATTTCAACCTAACCTCCGTATTTATATTTACCAGCGGGTATAAGGATTGCTTACCAGGCTGGAATTATAATACCGGGAATCTCCCGTTACCTCTTCCCCCACCCATTCCGGTCTTTCAAAGGCCTGGTCTTCACGTTGCAATTCAATTTCGGCGATGATCAGCCCCTGGTTCTCGCCACAGAATTCGTCGATTTCCCAGGTAAACCCCTTATATTCACAGGTATACCTATACTTTTCGATGAAGGGCTTCCGGCACAGCTTGTCCAGTATTTCGTTTGCATCCCCGGCGGGTATGGGATATTCGTATTCAAGGCGGCTTATCCCTGTAACCTTGCTTTTGATGGTTATATAAGCCTCATCCCGGTATACTCTTATGCGGATGACCTTCTGTGAGTCCGAATGCAGATACCCCTGCTTGTACAATATGCCTTCGGAAAATGCCTTGAACTCCTGACTGCGCACCAGGAACTTTCTTTCAATTTCTTTTCCCATTCCATTACCTCCGCGAATTATTATAATATAAAAAGCGGGTATTTTTCAACAAACAAAAGCTTGAGGATAACAGCCCAAAACAAAAAGGAAGGAGAACTCCTTCCCTTTGCCGGTATGAATCGACAGCTTAAAATCTAAGTACCTGGTAACTACCTCTTTGAGCTCCATCAAGCCCAGAAGAATTCTGCTTTAGCAATTCTCAACTGGTCCGTAGCCATAGTTACGATTGCACCAGAACAGGAGAAGGAAAAGGATGATGAACCAGAGGATGGCATCATTGTCAAAGAAATTTCCCAAAAAGCCGCTGTTTGACATTTAAAATACAACTCCTTCTATATCAATTTCAGACTGGTTTAAACCAGTCTACAGTATAATATTCAGTTGGAAATTTTGGTGTTACATTGAAAAAATAAATTTATTCATATAATTTTACACAGTTGTAATTGTTTCTGAATATTTTATTAATACAGATTATATAATATTTTACTAAAAACAATCTGCTGCATCAGGAGGGATCGATATGAATCTGGCCGCCCTGTCGCCTGAAATCCAGGAATACGTTGCTTTGCTGCTGAAACGAAAGGTAATAACTTCTGACAGTCTTGAAGATAAAATGCTTCTGAACTATCTCTGCTCTCAAAAGATCGATAGAGACTTCCTTACATAGATACCATAAAAATCCCCATAAAGCGCACCTAAGAGCCACACTGTCAAGCAGACAGCCTCATGTGGCTCTTTTTTTGAGCATTCACGGAGCAAATCCGGGGCTGGATTGTTTCGTTTTATTGGAGATTGGTGTATAATGGTTATAAGCTGGACAAAGGACAAAGGGTATTGGGGGCATGGAGGTTAACGTGAAAGCTGCGGATATGAGTGGAGCGCCTTTAATTCTTAAGGATTTCATCAGTTACATGGAAACCATCAAGGGAAAATCCAAAAACACGGCAAAGGAATACTATTTTGATTTGAGGCTTTTTTTACGTTTCCTGAAGGTTCAAAAAAACCTTCTTCGTGAAAATAAAGAATTCGACGAAATCGAAATCTCCGACATGACCATTGAACATATCAGAACCGTTACTTTGAGCGACCTCTACTCCTTTATGACCTATTTGAGCCGGGAGCGGGACAATAATGCCAGCGCGCGGGCCAGAAAGGTCGCCAGCCTGAAATCCTTCTTCAACTATCTGACCAGCAAGGCCAAGCTTCTGGACGTCAATCCGGCGGCAGAGCTGGAATCCCCCAAAATCATGAAGCGCCTTCCCCGCTATCTGAATGTGGATGAGAGCAAAAAACTTCTGAATTCCGTCGAGGGTGAGAACAAGGAGCGGGATTATGCCATCATAACGCTGTTCCTGAACTGCGGCCTCCGTCTGTCGGAGCTTGTGGGCATCAACATCAACAAGCTCAAAGATGAAACACTGACGGTGATCGGCAAGGGCGACAAAGAACGGACGATATATCTGAACAAGGCCTGTCAAAAGGCCATAAGCGCCTACATGGAAAAGCGTCCCAGAGACGGTGTGAAGGACAGGAACGCCCTGTTCCTCAGCGAGAGGAAACAGCGCATAAGCGCCAAAACCGTCCAGTATATCGTGAAAAAGTATATAAAGTCCTCCGGGCTGGACCCCGAAAGGTATTCCACCCACAAGCTGCGCCACACGGCGGCAACGCTGATGTACAAGCACGGCAAGGTGGATATCCGGGCACTGCAGGAAATCCTGGGCCATGAGAGCATTTCAACCACGGAAATCTATACCCATCTGGACAACCAGCAGTTGAAAAATGCCGTGGACAGCAATCCTCTCTCTGAATATACTCCTACTTCAGAGGGCAAATAGGAATAGGGGTAGTTTCATATAGCTTCTGACAGGTCACGTTGTGCTTCTTTTGCTTGAAAATATCTTTCAGGAACAATTGTGTTAAAACGCAACGACGACTATTGTCCCTGCAATCCTGTCATGAATGCATCTTTTATTCTCTGAGAAAATCAGTAATATGTCAATCAGCCCATAAAGTGGCACTATACCTGCAATAATACGGTTCACTACGCCCCGAAGAAGGAAATTATATACAAAGCCTCCGTTTTCCTCAGTATCAATTCGAATGATCTTGATTTTCATTGCCTGCTTCCCAATAGTTTGACCTCTGGTGGATAAAAGATATGCCTGGTATACCAATAATGATAGCAACCCGGTTCCAAACAAAATAATCATTACCATGCCATTTGGATCTGCGAATGTTCCCAAAAGGACCGAAACTATTCCGACGCCCACAATAATTCCACCATCAATTAATTGTGCCAGGAATCTGTCACCTCGACTCGCTAATATTGGTGGAAAGTAGTTAGGATCTTCCACTTTATTTGAATAAGATAAATTCTCCATAGTACATAACCTCAACGTTTTATTTTTTACTTAACTCCGGGAGATTAATTTCGACGTTGTTATTTACTTGATTGCTTGAATAGTTCTTAAATTTTCTACAAGCTTATCCTTATTGCTCTCATAATAATTAACATGGCTGTCCACTTCTGCATATAGAGTACTGCCATTATCTGATTTTAAATAATTTACACTAATTCTTTGTGCATCACTTAATCCATTATTAATTTCCCTTTCATTATATTCGTAGCAAATAATAGTTTCATTTTGAGATATACTATTTACCGTAAAATTCTTATAGCCAGCATATTTTCTAGTTATTCCGTCGATTATTGTATTGAAAGACCCGGATACTCTACCAGCAGTTATTATACTTGTTACTGGCAATGCCAGTGACTCATCCGTATAAAACGGAATTACGAAACTTGCTGATTCATATGTTTTCCCAAACAATTGAGGCCGAAGAAACCCCTCAAACGTATAATCCTCATAGATTTTTATTTTATAATTTCCTTTTTTATTAATACACCATCCATCAATGATAGGGTTAGTGATTAATATGGTTTTCGTTGTGTCATCATAATCCACATTTTTATTAAAAAATTCTGTAATAAACCTAAGAGGTACATATGTTCTGCCATTTTCAACAAATGGAGCTACTTCTAGCTTAATGCCATCACCCTTTGGTTGAAATACAGGAATGATATTTCCGACTTTTAGTATCAATGACCACTCTCTATCTAATAAAATCTCCTGCTTCTCCTCACTCCATTGAACATGTGCGCCTAATGCTTCCGCAACATTCCGAACAGGCACCATGGTACTTCCATTAACAACTTTTGGTTGGGCATCAAAATACAATCGCATATTTATATCACCAACAGCAATAAATACTTTTATATCGTCTTTATCAGTGAGTAAGATATTCTGTTTTTGGCTCTGTGATATCCGTGAAATGTCTTCTGCTTTCCAAAGCCAATTATTTATATTCTTATTTACAATTTGATGTGTAAATTTAGGTAAACTACCAGATTCACTGCTATACTCAGCAATCTCACCACTACTGGCAATCCAAAATGTACGTTCTGATTTTTGACCTTTAAATGAAACCTCAAAACCCCCTCCCTCAATTTTCATATTTCCATTTAAATCTTTTAAAACGGTTGGCCCGGTACCATTTTGTACAACTGACATGCTGTCCAACTGTGTTATTAAAACATCAATTAATTCTTTCTCTTCCAGAGAATACGCACTCTTTTCACCAAGCCCATATGCAATACAGCGTATTTTCATCGTAGAAATATCAGTTTTAGTAATATTAAATGTATCGAAAAAAGATGTATCATTCTGTGCAAACACCGGAAAACCAGGTACTATAGAAGTAATGCCAATGGCAATAAGAATAGAAACAACTATAATCTTTTTCACATTTTTAACTCCCTTAAAAGTTAATAATTGAGATTTACACTTTTTATCTATGCAAACAATTCGACGCAGCATATCCATATTGTACCACATTTTTTCATTGTGCCATTTTTTATGAGTTTCATTATGCACGGCCGCCACACGATATAGCTGCTTTATGAAACCAATTTTACCTAACGCCTTGTATATGCTGCTAGCATTGTATTTACTTTTACGAAGACATTGTTAGCTTATGTCGAGGCCCCCGTTACTCGGAGCCACACTTGGATGTGCGTCACTTGCTAAATCTTTTTTATATTTAAATAGCAATATAATAGTATCAAATACATCCAGGACAAAGCATAATTGAAGTAAGATATGAATTACAAAACTCCCTGTATTTATTTTCTTTTCTCTCTTGACGATAGCTAGAAAGCCGATTCCATACGATGATGTAAATATAACAATAAGGTAAGTGAAAAAAATAAAAACTGTAAAGAATAACGGGATTGGAGTAAATAATAGGATGCCTCGGGAAGCTGCCACAAATAAAATGAATAACAAAAAATATACCAAAAAATTTATAATAAAGAACGGGATTGACCCTAGCTTTAGTACTTTCATTCGTTTTCGAACAACTGTATATTCCTTCTTCCTGTATAGTTGAAATGCACTCCATATATTTAATATACCCAATACCATATTAAAAATGCCTGAAATTATTGCTGCAAACAAGACTCCTAAAAGTAGCCGCCCTCCAATACTCGGGTTTGTTGAACTTATGAACATAAGCGCTAATAGTAAGATAACGAATAAAATATTCGTATATATTCCTATAAGTAAACCTCTTACCAGCTTCATATCCATTTTCCCTTCAAGATCTATTTCACTTCACCTTTTCCCCATGAACCGATTTCTATTAAATTTCCATCTGGATCGGCAATATAGCTTGACCTCATTCCCCAGGGTTCATTTTTAGGATAATATACGGGCTTGGCACCCAGACAGACAAGCCTCTCGAATTCTTTATCAACATCAGAAAAAAGCGGATAGTCAACGGCAAGTTCAAGGGTGCCATTAAGTCCGTCCGGGTATGTCAAAGCCTGTCCGGTTAGTTTCTCAAAGTCTTTACGACCGTACATCATAAAACGTATGCCTTCGTGCTTAAATTCTGCATAGGATCCACCATCCCAATCAATCTCCAATCCCATTACATCCCGATAGAATGGAACCATAACATTTAAATCACTCACAAATAACCCTACAGCATCAAATCGAATCCCCACCGTAAACACCTCTTTATTCCATAATATGCTAAATATATCACAACCGTAGAATAAATGAAAGTTTCAACGTCTTATTTCTACGAAACCCGCATAAGGTCCTTTTGTTATACGCAGGCAGGGCGCTCCAATATTCAGAGTAGCCCCAGATAGCTGCACTTAATAAATAATTAATTGAGTTTAATAGTTTCAGTCTTGGTCCAATAGTCGGAAATGCCAAACTTTTCATCCAGGTTCAAGTATGTGATATACACTTGTTGTGGTATCTCTTCACTGTTTAATTTGTCATAATACACTTTGAATTTATGAGTACCTACTTCCTCCGGGCAGTTAAATCCCAATACCTCTGTTTCTTCAGCCTTATCTAAAATCTTATACTTTTTTAGCCTGTCAATAACAGCGCCATACCCGTCTCCACCGGTACCTACTCCCCCAATTTTTTCTGCTTCGCGATCCTCGAAAGTAGGGTTAATTAATCCTTTGGCAAAAGGATACAGCATAGCCTTGCCCGATTTCTTTTTTGTCACTGTGAATTCAATTACATATTTTTTGTTTTCGAAGATTCCACCATCGTTTCGAGATAATTGTCCTTTGATTTCGATATCAGATGCCTTAATACCCATCGATTGTTGTAAAAAATAAATTGTAAAAAAGAGTATACATACGGTTAAAATGGCTATTCCAATTGTCAGCTTTTTCGTCATAAAACAACTCCTATAAATCTTTCCATACACGACATGCGGACAAAGCACCATGATTATGTATAACATCCTGGCCTTCTATAAAGCTAGTTTTTGTATATAAAAATTTCCTTAAGGATTTCATCCGTATTTTCAACTCCATTCTGTTTGTACCGTTCTAAAAGGATAGGGTACATACCGGGCTCTTTATTTTATTTCTGCCCCCTCTTAATGATTTCAGCGGGCCAGTTTTCACTCACCTTATCTTCGCCCTTATAATAACTGACGCTGTCGGCAGTTTCATAGACCTCGTCGTTCGGCAAAATGTTTATTTTCCCCGAATCAGGATACTCGCAGACATCAATCTCCGCAAGTGTTCGAACATCAAGATATTTACATGGCTTATCTGTGTGGTTAAAGATTTGATGTGCACCCGTAGGACCAATTTCGAAAAACACAATATCACCTTCACACAGCTCTTCAAACCCAGCAGGTGTCCTCAGGATGGCTTTCCCGGACAAAATCACAAATAACTCTTCCGCATTTCTATGAAAGTGATACGGATAAGAATATTTACCGGGGCCGATTAGCTTAATATCAAAATTTAAACGTTTTGATTTCACCATATCAGTTAAATTGGGACTTGTATGCCATGAAAACTCGGGAATAGGTGAATTCCGCTGAGTAAATGCTACTTCCTTTTGTCTAAATATCTTCGCCAT
Organism: Bacillota bacterium; assembly: GCA_023424965.1. Taxonomy (GTDB): domain Bacteria; phylum Bacillota; class Clostridia; order Acetivibrionales; family JAFADI01; genus JAFADI01. The sequence goes on along the minus strand of JAFADI010000063.1, from coordinate 20,861 downwards.
AAACTTAACCCCCGAAGTACAAATATTTTATATGATGAACAAATCGCGCCATGGAAGGCGCGGCCTTTTCAAGGACTTCCAGCTAACATCCTGCATTCACGATTACGCTTATAATCTTCCTCTTACTTCTTTCCAATCTACAAAGAGATTATAGCGTTCTGTTTTAAAACGCAAAACACAATAATTGGGGTCCTCCGGCCCGCTGAAATGATTCTCCAGGCCTTCATACCACATTTCCTTTTTCACAGCTGGATCGGTCAGTATCTCGATTGTACCAACCAGTGTGATATTGTAATCATCGGAATTAAAACAAACACTTGCCCGGTTACACTTGTCGATCCGGTTGGTTCTTGTTCCACCCAGCCCGGTACAAAATGTAAGCCAGTTGATGCCCTCTGCTTTTGAGGCAGTTATCGTGGACGCTATTGGATAGCCATCCAAGTCTATCAGAGATAATACACAATATGTACCTATGCCTGTATTCTTTGCAATAATCGCTTCTGCTTTGCCAATAATATCTTGGTTCATTTTCAACCCTCCTATCTTCTTTTTTTCGACAGCTATCGTTTTAAGTTGAATTAGCCTCCTTTCAACGTTACATTCTTTTGACCGGTACAGTCTATTTTTCCGATTTTCTATACCAATATCGATAGGCCTCTTTAAAACCAATTTTTTCATACAATTTCTCAGCAGGTATGTTACCTGCAGTGACCTGTAAATAAGCAATTTTAATATCCATTTTTAATGCCGTTTTAAGAATTCCGTTCATTATGTCATTTCCATATCCATTTCTTCTAAAATTCTCATCAACGACAATATCAAATATACCGACATAATCTCCTTCAATCGCACCATATCCGCATGCTACAATCTTACCTTCCATTTGTTTTGTCACGTAGATAACTGGCCCCAGGATATTATTCAAAATTTTTCTGGCGGATAACTGAACTTCTTTATCAACGATATTCGAGCACTCAAAAAATCCAGCCAGCCATTTGTCGTTAAACTGTGATTCAACAATGACATCATGAGATTCAGGACAAGCATATTGACTTAAATCCATCGTTCTCAATGTTGTCTCATTTATTCTGACATATCCCCTCTCCTCCAGCCTGGAATCAATTCCTTTGGGCTTACTCTCAGCGGTTAGTTTGAATTGGGCAGGAAGATTTTGTAATTCATATTCTTTTTCGCAAAAATCTATTTTTTCATCTAAGGAAAGGGTAGATTCATAAATCGGGCATACTGCGTTTGCTCTTCTAGTATATCCATTGGCAAATCTGAGCACCCATCCATCATACAATTTTGTTTGCAATGACGGCCATGCATTCATAGCTAGTTCTTCAAATTTTCTTGTTACCATAATTATCCTCGTTACAAATAAATTATTTGAAATATTTTTAGTGTTTTTAACTTTCCAAATTCGGTTAATTTATCGGCAATAAATTTGAAAGTGCCAGTATATTGACAGAGAAGTAGTCCTATGATTATTTAACTTTGCGTATTGTGTTCTGCATGTTACTATAATCAGAAAAAACAAAACCTTTTCTGATTATAATATCTCCCATAACGCGAGGATCGGAAGTCTGTATGGTTGCATAAGCATCTCTGGTACGCTGGTAGAATTCCTTACGGGATATTTTATTCAATATAAGCGATTTAGAAGAAGGAATTTTTTTCAACACATTCTGATAATCCTCCCAAATCTGGGGCTCTTCATAAATCCCATAATCGAGAGACATTATTGTAACCGGAAACTCCTCATCTTCATCTAAGGGGAAGTATTTCAATATCTCGGCTAATAGTATATGGTTTTCCTGTGAGTAAGAATATACGACCTTTTTGCTCATTGCAGATGCCATATAATTTGCATCGGCGATAACCAACTCGTCGAGATGCCCCATTCGATAAATCACTTCATAAATTTCAGGTGTGATCAGATCCGATATCTTCATCAGCATAGTATCATCTCCCCAAAGAATAACTTTTGAGTTTATTGAATATAAAGGACTCTAATGATTATAGTTAAAATTATATACTTACAATGTTATCTGTCAAGATTAGCTATCTCTGGAAATGAAAAGCCTATTTGCATGGAGACAGTTCGGCCCGGCTGTAATTGCCACATAGTTTACATAATTAACAGAAAAGTGAACCACATTTTTTGTCTACAGAATATTATAGATTAAAGAGGTGATAACTATGGATATATATGATGTTCAGATTGATTTAGACATGAATAACTATTCCCAAAAAGCAGGAACGAAAGTAAATAACGCGAATATGGGCGCAGCACCTTCCGAATTAATGAGAGAGTCATCAAACCTTTTATTTCGGATTCCGGTATTTTTAAGCCATCCAACTCGTCTAAATACTGTACAACAGCAATTTGTCGATGCAATAATCAGAGAAATCAGGAAGGCCTTGCTTTTTCCTCGAACACTGCCTGAGTCCGAGCAATATCCTGAAACACCATTAACGAATATCCGTCGTATGATTTTATCCAGTTATGGAATGGTATCACTTAATTTAAGGCAAAATGAAGTTACCATTATTCAAAACAATCTTAATCAACCTGTCGGGGTAACGACCTGGGAAGGAAGCCCATTTGCACAGATAGAGCCGGGAATGGCTTATTTATATGGACTGCCTTTGTTGCTTATAAGAGAAACCGGTGTGATACAAAATGGAATATGGTCTTTTGGAATCGGTCCTTTTTTAATCCTGGAATGGGATTCTACCGTTGCGAATCCAATTGAAACATTCTTTGCCAGAAATGACTGGAAATCAATTTTTCAAAACTGGGTAAGTGAAGTAAGGTCTGGTTATTATATTCAAACCCAACCACAATTCCAATATTCATGTTGTAATAGTAGTGATTCCAATTAGTTTTAATGTCTCGGCAAAAACTGTCCATGTACTTTAAATTAAGCAAAATCACTTGGTGTATATATGCCTCCCGATTCAGGGAGGCGTATCTTCAAACTTCGTTCAATGCTTGATTTGACAAAGAATACCGGGTTTTATATAATGTTATGGTGTATGCAAGTGCTTGAGCAGGCTGAAAATTATCTCAAGTACTTTTCGTTTGCCATTTTAAATGGCACAATTTAACAGCCTGACGGTGAGGTTTTTATGAACTTAAGAAAATTTTATTTGATTCTTACGGTAATATTGGCGTCTTCTCTTTTTATATTTGGAATTTTCATTCTTTCTTATGTAGGTATCATCGATAATTCTATCGTCAGTAATACCAGTGGGTATTTCGGCGACATTGTCCTTCCCTTCCTGCAGGAAAAGGACTCTGTGAATGTACTTGTCCTCGGAGGCGACAAGGTGGCTAAGAATACCGATACCATCATACTGGCCAATTACAATCCAAACACGGCCAAGCTGACCCTGCTGTCCATTCCCAGGGATACAAAGGTTCAGGTAAAGGGCTCCAGCGTGCCGAAGATCAATTCGGCCTATCCCGTAGGGGGGCAAAAGTTTGCAGTGAGCACTGTCAGCAGTCTTTTGGGCGTCAACATCAAATACTGCGTTTATATTGATACCTCTTCCTTCAAAAAAATAATCGATATCCTGGGAGGAGTGGACTTCAACGTGCCCGCGGATATGGACTACGACGATCCTTTGCAGAATCTTCACGTGCACCTGAAAAAGGGGCAGCAGCATATGGATGGTGCAAAAGCGGAACAGTTCATGCGCTTCAGGCAGCCCAACCGTTATACCAGCGAAATAAAGAAATTTTACGACGGCAGCGATTTAAAGAGGATCGATGCCCAGCAGAGCTTTATTAAAGAGGTTATAAGCCAAAAGGTGAATGTTTATAATATAACCAAACTAAACAGCATCATGAGCGTGATCTTTAAGAATGTTGAAACCAACATACAGATGGACGACGCCTTGAAGCTCGCCAGGAATATCGGTAGGCTGAAAGCCGAAGAAGTGATCATGCTCAGGCTGCCGGGCACCGACAGCAACGAGCATAGCGGCTGGTACTTTGTACATGACAAGGCAAAGTCGGCGGAAATAATAAAGCAGTACTTTGATTCTAAAAGCGGATTTGACAATAATATAAATAGTAAGGAACCGGTCCAAAAGGAAACAAAGCAAAATACCACCACAACAAAGAAGCCCTCACAGCAGCAGGCTCCCAAGCCGGCACAGCCAGCGGGGGACGCTGTAAAGGCCAACCCCTCCAATGCGGAGACAAATACCGCCGGGACAGGCGGCCCGATGCCATAGACAAAGCGCTGGCCTGGTTATCCATTATACGGTAAAGGAAACAGAGGTTAAAATGGTAGAGTTTATTGAAAGTATTCTTGCAGTGATTGTAAATATCATAAATTCATTGGGCTATTGGGGTATCGGAGGCGGAATGCTGATTGAAAGCGCCTGTATTCCCTTGCCCAGCGAAGTGGTCCTCCCCCTGGCGGGACATATGGTGGCCAATGGCTCCATCAACCTTCTCGGTGCCAATGTGGCGGTGGCCACAGGCAGTCTGGCAGGCTCCTACATCGCATACGCCGTAGGCTATTATGGAGGAAGGCCTTTCATTCTTCGGTATGGGAAGTATTTCTTCGTGTCGGAGAAACATTTTTATCATGCGGAAAAAACCTTCAACAAATACGGAGCGGCGGCGGTATTTTTCGGAAGGCTCCTTCCCGTAATCAGGACCTTTATTTCCCTGCCTGCCGGGATCGCCAGGATGGATATTAAGAAGTTTACTCTCTATTCTCTCATTGGCATGATCCCATGGAACTTTATTTTGATCTATCTGGGCTATGTTTTCGGACAGAGGTATGAAACGGTTATCAGGCCCATATTTAAACGCTTTGAGTATGGTGTCATCGGAATAATCGCGGTTATAATTCTGGCCATCCTCTTTCGATTTGTTTTTAAAAGAAAAAGGTCTGCCTGAATTAAAGTGCTGTGCCTGTTTATCAGGATTCGCTTTCCAGCCACTGGATCAATTCCCGGGGGCTCCTGAAATATTTGTCCGGGTGCGTATGAATGAGGCGTTCATCCGCCGTTGTGGACCACAGGGCCAGGATTGAGAATACCCCGGCATTTTTGCCCGCAAGCACGTCTACCTCCATATCTCCTATATATGCGGCAGCCCGGCCTTCCACCCGCAAATAGTCCATGGCGTTCCATATCCCTTCCGGGTCAGGCTTCGGGTTTTCAATGAAATCGCCGGGGATGATGACATCAAAATATTCTCTGAGCTTTAATTCTTCAAGAACGATATCCGTACCCCGCCGGCTGCGGCCTGTAAACATGCCGGTCCGGACAGACTTGCTTTTGAGGTGCTTCAACAACTCCTCTATTCCGTCCATGGGTTTTACAAACCTGTGGAAATTCTCGCGGAAGCAGGTAAAATACACTTCTACGGCAGCCTCCCGGTTGTGGTTATTTACCAGACCTTTGATTATTTCAGAGTCGATGGGTCCAAAGAGCTTCAGTATGTAGTCGTCGCTGTACTCCTTGCCCGTCAGTTGGCGGGCGGTCTCCTTAAGGGAATATATCGTCAAGGGAACGGTATCCGCTATTGTTCCATCCAAATCAAATATCATTGCTTCCAGTTTCACGTTGACCTCCAATTGAAGAAAGAAAATGTCAGGTAAACCAGGCATTTTTGAAGCAACACCTGGTTTACCATCGTCCTGTCATATTCCGTAAAAGACCTTGTAGGCTTTATAGGAAATGTAAATATCGATTTTGCTGGTGATTTCAAAAGGCGCATGCATGGAGAGGATGGCTACGCCGCAGTCGATAACCTCTATGCCGAGATTGGCCACAAACTGGGCAATTGTGCCCCCTCCGCCCTGGTCCACCTTTCCCAGCTCCGCCGACTGCCACAGGATGCCTTTGGCATTGAACAGGTGGCGGAGCTCCGCAACATATTCGGCATTTGCGTCACTTCCGCCGGCTTTTCCCCTGGATCCCGTATACTTTTGAATGACAAGTCCCTTCCCCAGGAAGGAAGCGTTTCTTTTTTCGTGAACGCTTTCATAATTGGGGTCCACCGCGGGATTCACATCGGCGGAAAGCATTCTGGAGCTTTCAAGGCACCTCCGCAGCAGGACGTCGTTGTAGTTGTCTACACTGAGGGACAGGATATCGGCCATGAAATTTTCAAAGAGCACCGATTCGGCACCGGTATTGCCCATGCTTCCGATTTCCTCCTTGTCGGTAAGCAGGCATACGGCAGTCTTTTGGACCTGCTGTACATCGAGTATGGCCATCAGGGCCGTATAGGCACAGACCCTGTCATCCTGTCCGTAAGCTCCCACCATGCTCCTGTCCAGTCCCACATCCTTTGCCTGGAAGGCGGGGACAATCTCCAGCTCCGCAGAAATGAAATCCTCTTCCACCACGCCGTATTTGTCATGGAGCAGTTTTAAAATATTGAGCTTTACTTTATCCTTTATCTTCTCGTCATTGTAAGGGATGGAGCCGAACAGGAGGTTCAGTCCTTCGCCGGTGATGGCTTCGCTCATCTTTTTTTGCATCTGGTCCTGTGCAAGATGGGGCAGCAAATCAGAAATGGTGAACACCGGGTCAGCGGCTTCTTCACCGATATTAACGGAGATCGAGCTGCCGTCTGCCTTCAGGATGACTCCGTGCAGCGCCAGAGGAAGGGCCACCCACTGGTATTTCTTTATCCCCCCGTAATAATGGGTTTTAAGCATGGCAAGGCCGCAGTCTTCATAAAGGGGATTCTGCTTCAGGTCAAGGCGTGGCGAATCAATATGGGCCCCTACGATGTTGACTCCGTTCTGGAGGGGTTCCTCTCCTATGACGGATAGGACCGCGGACTTCTTGCGGTTTATTCTGTATACCTTCATCCCCGATGAGAGCCGCTGGCCTGTACGAATAATTTCATCAAGGGATAGGTAGCCCTTGGAAACAGCCAGTTTTTCTACTTCCTGGGCAAATTCCCTCTCGGTTTTACCCCTGTCCAGGAAAGTCTTGTACTCTTCACAAAACTTAAACGCCTCACTTTGATCCTCTTCAGAGGATTTTTCCCAGGCATTCTTTGTGGAATAGGATAACAACTCCTTTAATTTCTGTCCTTCTGTTTTATTTTCAGACATTTTGCGCACCTCCAAAAGCAATTATTTCGGTATAAAAACTATTTTCTTATTTTACTCCGTTTTTCAAGGCAATATTACATCCTTACAGGCTGTCCACCTTAATCCATTGTCCGTTTTCAACGGATAGTTCCACTGCCTCCAATACCTGGGAGCATTTAACCCCTTCACTGAAATCAGGCATCGGTACCGTATCCGTTTCAATGGCCTGGAAGAATTCATAAAACTCATGGACAAAGGTGTGTTCATACCCAATGATATGTCCTGCAGGCCACCAGACTCCGGCATAAGGATGGATCGGCTCTGTGACGGAAATAGTCCTGAAGCCCTGGATTCCCTCTTCATCTTCCGAAGAATAGAACTGGAGCTCGTTCATTTTCTCGAATTCAAATTTCAGACTCCCCTTGCTTCCGTTTATCTCAAAAGACAGGCCGTTTTTATGCCCATTACCGAACCTGGTGGCTTCAAAGGAGCCCAGTGCACCGTTTTTGAACTCTGCTAAAAACAGCGCTGCATCATCCACCGTAACTTCACCTTTGGAAGCATCGGGCGCCGCTTTTGCATTTAAACCCGCCGCATTTTCCATCAAAGGCCTTTCCTTAATAAAGGTTTTGGTCATTCCGGTCACCCTGTCGATGTCACCCATAAGGAACCTGGACAGGTCCACAATGTGGGCGCCGATGTCACCCAATGCCCCTGAACCGGCTATTTTTTTGTCCAACCGCCACACCAGCGGGAATTCGGGGCTTACAATCCAATCCTGAAGGTAAAGGGCCCGGAAATGATATATCTTTCCCAGCTTGCCCGAGAGAATCAATTTTTTGGCAAGCTGCACGGAGGGCATAAAACGGTAGCTGAAGCCAACCATATGCTTAACCTTGTTTTTCTCAGCCGCGGACAGCATTTCCCGGGCATCCTTAAGATTTAGTGCCAGGGGCTTTTCACAAAAAATATGCTTTCCTTTTTCGGCAGCCGCCAGTGCTATTTCCTTATGTACGTCACTTGGAGCGCCGATATCGATTACATTGATGTCTTCACGGTCTATAACCCTCTCCCAGGAGGTCTCGTAGTCCTTCCAGCCGAACTTTTCCGCCGCTTCCCTTACGGCACTTTCATTTCTTCCGCAAAGTGCCTGCATATGGATGGTGAAGGAGGGGTCAAAGAACATACTGACTTTCTTAAAAGCATTGCTGTGGGCCTTCCCCATAAATTTATAGCCGACCATGCCGACATTCATTTCCATAAATAAATCCTCCCTGCCAAAACCTGTGGGTTCATACCTCAATCGCTGATTCCACTTAAGATTTTAATCCTAAAATACCAACAGGGCAACATTGTAAACAAATTTATTTTAAAGTCTTCAAAAACAATAATGGGCCTATCGTTTTCGTCTGCACTATGGTAAAATATCTCATAGAAAGCAATAGGGTGAGGTGCATGGAGGAGCGGTTATGGAAAATACTTTAAAGCTTATCCTTGAAAAGCTGGGCAAATTGGATATCATCGAAAACAAGGTAAATACCATCGAAGGTAAAGTAACTACCATGGAAGACAAGGTAAACACCATCGAAGGCAAAGTAGACACCATGGAAAGTAAGGTAACTACCATGGAAAGAGATATCAAATCACTAAAAAGAGATGTAAAAAGTATCCGGTCCAATATCGATAAGGGAGTATATGAAGATCTCGAAAGAATTAAAGCCAGAATAAAAATACTTGAAGAGAAAGTCGTATAATCAGATATTTTCTTTAAGGAGACCTCAAATGATAGACTGCCATGTACACAGCAAATTCTCAACCGACAGCCAGATGACAATGGAGGCTGCTTGCCAAAAGGCTCTGGAATCAGGGCTTCAAGGGATCACCTTTACCGACCATCTGGACTATGCTTATCCGGATTACGAAGAAGACTTCATTTTTGATTTTACCCAATATATAAAAAGTATCGATGAGATTAAAGGGACATACGGACCCAGGCTGAAAATCTTCAAAGGCATTGAAGTGGGCATCCAGCCTCACGTAATGGCAGATACCATGAAAACGGTATCCTCCCATGCTTTTGATTTTGTGATCGCTTCAACTCATGTTGTCCATGGGATGGACCCTTACTTCGGAAAGTTTTATGAAGGAAAGACCCTTGAAGAGGCTTACAGCATTTACTTGCAGGAGGTTTTAAATACCGTGGCAGGTTATAAGGAATATGACGTCGTAGGACACATTGGTTATGTCCGCAGATATGGTGGTTATGACGACAATACGTTAAGATATTCTGACTTTTCAGACGTTATCGATTCCATCCTGAAGACAGTCATTCATGACGGAAAAGGGTTGGAAGTGAACAGCTCCGGCTACAGGAGCGGCCTGGGTTCCCCTATGCCTGACTATGACATCCTCAAGCGCTACCGGGAGCTTGGCGGGGAAATCCTGACCCTGGGCTCCGACGCCCACCGGCCGGAGCATATTGCCATGGATTTCCCTATTGTAAAAGAAAAGCTGCTGTCTGCGGGATTCAAATACGTAGCCTATTTTGAAAATAGAAAGCCGGTATTCGGCAGGATTGAGTAAAATCGTCCTAGCCGCTTTTTCTGACTGCCTTCTCAATCACTCCTCCGCCCACCACCAGGTCGTCTTCATAGAAAACAACGGACTGGCCCGGTGTAATAGCCCTTTGGGGGGAATCAAAAACCACCTCTGCCTTGTTGCCTTCCACAGGTCTTATGACGGCATCAGCCTCCCTGGCGGAATACCTGATTTTTGCCCGGATCCTTTTGGGGGCGGTAAGCTCGTCCAGGGTGATGAAATTCAAATCCTCTGCAATAAGAGTGTTTGAAAACACCTCTTCGTCATCCCCCAGGACCACCCGGTTGCTGTGAACATCGATTTCCACCACATACATGGGTTTTCCGAAGGAAATGCCCAGACCCTTCCTTTGTCCTACCGTATAGTGGACAATACCCCTGTGCTTTCCGAGAACATTTCCTTTTGTGTCGACAAAATCGCCGGGGACAATCTCATAATCGGTATTTTCATTGATGAACCTGCCGTAGTCATTGTCCTCCACAAAGCAAATCTCCTGGCTGTCAGGCTTGGATGCCACTGCAAGCCCGATTTCCCGTGCCATTTCCCTTATCCGTTCCTTGGTATAGTCCCCCACCGGCATCAGAATCCTGCGGAGCTGATCCTGGGACAGATTGTACAGAGCATAGGTCTGGTCCTTTTTTTCCGTTACGGACTTTCTTAAGACGTATCTGTTCAAAGCCCCGTCAAAAGCGATTCGGGCATAATGGCCCGTGGCGACGAAATCAATGCCCATGGCCGTGGCCTTGCGCAGCATAGCGTCGAATTTTACATAGCGGTTGCAGGCAATGCAGGGGTTGGGCGTTCTTCCCTTCAGATACTCATCTTTGAAATAATGAATGACTTTTTCCTCAAAGACGTCCTTGAAATTCATGACGTAGTATGGAATGCCCAATTTATTGGCAACCCAGCGGGCATCGTCGACAGCAGACAAAGAACAGCAGCCGCCTTCCGTCTTCTGCCGTTCCTCTTCCATATCGGGCCAGATCTGCATGGTGACGCCGATCACCTCATAGCCCTTTTCCAATAATATAGCGGCAGCTACAGAACTGTCAACGCCGCCGCTCATGCCGATCATTACACTTTTTTTTGACAAATTAACCTCCATGCCCCCGATGCGCCGAATGAATCGCCCCATCGGCCGCACAAAATGCAATGGAATTGCATTTTTATGGGGTTAATTGAATTTAATGCACCAGCCTATTCATCGTCATCATCTTCAACGGCATGGTGATGAATATCGTCACAGCGCCTGCTACAGGCAGTACAATCTGCATCGCCCTCCAGAAGGCCGGCGCGCCTCTTATAGTCTTCAATTGCAGCGTTAATGGCTTCCTCCGCCAGGTTTGAACAGTGCATTTTTGCCGGAGGCAGCCCGTCAAGAGCTTCAGCCACCACTTTGTTTGTTATCTTAAGCGCTTCGTCGACGGTTTTACCTACCACCAGCTCGGTGGCCATGCTGCTGGTGGCAACAGCCGCCCCGCAGCCAAAGGTTTTAAATTTTGCATCCACGATAACGTTGTTGTCTATTTTCAAATACATCTTCATGATGTCGCCGCATTTGGGATTGCCAACCTGTCCGACGCCATCGGCGTTTTCTATTTCTCCTACGTTCCTGGGATTCATAAAATGATCCATAACCTTTTCACTATACATTTTAATTACCTCTCTTAACAGATTCATATAATGGGGACATCTCTCTCAGCCTTTCAACAATCATCGGCAGCACTTCCATCAGGTATTCCACATCCTCATGGGTGTTTTCCTCTCCAAAGGTCAACCGGAGAGAGCCGTGGGCGATTTCATGGGGCAAGCCGATTGCAAGCAGCACATGAGAAGGATCCAGGGAACCGGAGGTGCACGCCGAGCCGCTGGAAGCAGCAATACCTTTCATATCCAGCATCAGCAGCAAGGATTCGCCTTCGATGAACTCAAAGGAGAAATTTACGTTCCCGGGGAGCCGTTTGTGCCTGTCGCCGTTTAGTTTTACAAAAGGTATTTTTTTCGCTATTTCATCAATGGTACGCTCTCTGAGGTCCATAATCTTTTTGTTGTATTCGTCCAGATTTTCCGTAGCAACTTCAATGGCCTTCCCAAGTCCTACAATACCTGCGACATTTTCGGTGCTGGCCCTTCTTCCCCTCTCCTGGGCTCCGCCGTGCATAAAGGAGGTTATCTTCACGCCTTTTCGCACATACAGGGCTCCGACACCTTTGGGCCCGTAGAATTTATGGGAGGAAATGGACAAAAGGTCCACATTCAGCTCATTTACATTTATGGGTATGTTTCCTACCGCTTGTACCGCATCGGTATGGAAAAATACCTTTCTTTCCTTTGCTATGGCGCCAATTTCCGCAATAGGCTGAATGGTGCCGATTTCATTGTTGGCAAACATGATGGTTATGAGGATGGTGTTGGGTTTTATGGCATCCGCCACCTGCTGGGGCGTAATCAGGCCGTTTTCATCCACGGGAAGGTATGTAACCTCAAATCCGTCGCTTTCAAGGTACTGACAGGCATGCAGTACGGCATGGTGCTCGATGGAAGTGGTGATGATATGATTTCCCCTGGATTTGTTGGCATAAGCAACCCCTTTGATTGCCCAGTTGTCCGCCTCCGTCCCGGAACCGGTGAAAAAGATTTCCTTGGGTTGGGATCCCAGAGCCTTTGCCACCTTGTCTCTGGACTCTTCGATGGCCTTTTTGCTTTCTCTCCCGATGGAATAGATGGAGGAAGCGTTGCCGAAATAGGTGGAAAAGTAAGGAAGCATGGCTTCCAGAACCTCTTTTTTGACTGGTGTAGTCGCTGCGTGGTCAAAATAAATAAATTTTTCTGACATATTCTTTGCTCCTCGATGTAATATAAATCATGTCCCTACTATTAATTCCCTTAATGAAAATGAATTAAACAAATATCTGAGTAAAACTGTCGGAATTATATATAGTATATAAATTCCCCTTTATTATTTGCACTTCTGTAATCATTGACAAGGTCCTCAAGTGTGATGGAATCCACCACACTGTTGACGCTGTCCCTGATTTTCGTCCATATTGACTTTGTTATACAAAATTCGGCCCTGGAACAACTTGCAGGATCATTTTCTACTACGCAATCCACCGGAGCAAGCGAACCTTCCAGTGCCCGCAGGATGGCTCCTACCGTTATCGTTTCCGAACTTTGAGCGAGAACATACCCGCCCTGGGAGCCCCGGATGCTTTTGACCAGTCCGGACTTTCTCAAAATCGCAAACAACTGCTCAAGATAATTTTCAGAAATACCCTGCCGGTCGGCGATGCTCTTCAGCGATATCTGTCCTTCGGAATTATGGACTGCAAGGTCTAACATGGCCTTTAGCCCGTATCTGCCTTTCGTTGACAGCTTCATTCGTCAACCCTCCCCCAATCCCAAGTATATTACTCGGCTTTACCTATATCAGATTAGCACTTACAGAAAAAAATGTCAACAGGATTCTTACTGCTGCGCAATAAAAACCACCTCCAACAATAAAAGTATTGACCGGAGGTGGTAATAATATACTGCATTGAGATGGGGTTATTGACCGGCCGACAGCAATCCGTATATTTCGTCGGAATCCTTTGGGCTTAAAAGGTAGGAATAAATCATCAGAGCTTTATCAGCGCCGCCGTCGTTGTACTTTATCAGCAAGCCTTTGTCCCCTTTGCCGGCATGGGTGATCTTTTCCGTGTCCACCACCGAAGGCTTGAAGAAAAAGCTGTTATGGACCGTAAGCCTGTTTCCTGCCAGAATCACATAAGGGGGGCTTTTTCTAAACCACACAAAATAGTACACCAGTACCAATCCGGTAAATATAAAGAAAATGAGGGATAAAAGGGAACTCTGAAAGGACAGGAAAAGTAATATCAATGCACCGAAGGACAGATACTTTTCGATTTTCTGGGTAAAAAACTTATATTCCCTGTTCTCTTTGAAAAAAAGCTTGTTGTTTTCCATTGCAACCTCCCTGGGCTTCTTTTGTCCCTTTTTACTCCGGGACATGTCTTTATTATAAAGCATTAACCCTGTGAAAGCCAAGGGTGGGGATCAAAAATCTTTGGTTTTCACTTTTTTCCTTGTTTTGATGTAAAAAGGAAAGCCAGCACAATGGCGATGTACACGAATACACTGTAGGATATGAAATAATGAAAGAAAATTAAATTTATAATGAGCAGAATAAAACCGATCAATGCCACCCAGGCAAGCAAGCGTCTTGTCATCGGAACCTCCCCTTCTTTTCTTTATTTGTTTGACCGTATGCGTTCCAGCCACTCTTTTATTTTCCCCTCGTAGCCGTTGGCCGAAGGCGTGTAATACACCGTTCCCTTCATTTCCTCCGGGAGAAAATCCTGTTTTACAATATTGCCGGGATAATCATGGGCATATTTGTAGCCTTTGCCGTAGCCAAGCTCTTTCATCCCCTGCGTTACCGCATTCCGTAAATGCATGGGGACCTCCCCCGTCCTTTTTGACTGTACATCCTCAAGGGCTTTATTGATTGCCATGTAGCTGGAGTTCGACTTGGGACTGGTGGCAACCATTACGGCAGCGTGGGAAAGAATAATCCTGCCTTCAGGCATGCCAATCATCCGCACGGCTTCCGCCGCCGCCACTGCTACCTGCAGGGCTGCCGGATTGGCCATTCCCACATCTTCCGAGGCGCAGATGATGATTCTCCTGGCCAGGAATTCAGGATCTTCTCCCGCATAGATGGCCCTGGCAAGATAAAATACCGCTGCGTCAGGATCACTGCCCCGCATGGATTTTATAAAAGCGCTGATGTTGTCATAGTGGCTTTCTCCCGATTTATCAAAAGTGATGGCCCGTTTCTGAACACATTCCTCGATCACCGCCAGGTCAATGCGGATTTGTCCGGTACTGCCCACTTCCGACGTCATGGCGGCAAGTTCAAGAGCATTTAAGGCCATCCGGGCGTCACCGTTGCACACATTTGCCAGATACCGGAGGGCATCTTCTACAACTTGCAGATCAAATGCCCCTAGTCCCCTGTCCGGGTCTGCAACGGCCATTTTCAGCAGCTTGAGGATATCTTCGTCCGTCAAAGGCTTCAGCATGAAGACGGATGACCTGGAAATCAAAGCCTTGTTCACCTCAAAATAGGGGTTTTCCGTCGTAGCACCGATGAGGACGATGGTACCATTTTCGACATAAGGCAGCAGCGCATCCTGCTGGGATTTGTTGAACCTGTGTATTTCATCCACGAATAAGACGGTTTTCCCTTTCGGGTTTAAAAGCGGGTTCTGGGTATCGGCCACAATCCGTTTTATGTCCGCAACCCCTGCTGTAACGGCATTCAGCTTCTCAAAACTGGATTTGGTGGTCGACGCGATAATTCTTGCCAGGGAAGTTTTCCCTGTGCCCGGAGGTCCGTAAAGGATGATGGAGGAAATCCTGTCGGCCTTGATCATGCGGTAGAGCATCTTATCCGTTCCCACAATATGTTCCTGCCCCACGAATTCTTCAAGGGTCCTGGGGCTCATCCTGTATGCGAGGGGCTCTTTTCTTTCCAGCATTGTTACCATCCTGTTTAAAATAGTTTGTTACCGTATTCTATAATTTTAAGGTTTTTTAAAGCTTACTTCAATAGCTGTAAAAAATAAAGGCATCCTTGCGGATGCCTCATTGTTCTACTAGCTGTTCCTCTTAATGGTACAGGGGATATTTATCACAGAGTACCTTGACCCTGTTCTTGATTTCTTCCTGGGAACCCTCAAAATCCGTCAGGGTTAACTTTATCAGTGCGGCGATTTCCGCCATATCGGCTTCCTTCATGCCCCGGGCGGTAACCGCGGGAGTACCCAGCCGGATTCCGCTGGTGACGAAGGGACTCTGGGGGTCAAAGGGTATGCCGTTCTTGTTGACGGTGATGAAGACTTCATCCAGCCTGTGCTGTGCATCTTTTCCCGTAACATCCATGTTTCTCAGGTCAAGCAGCATGAGGTGGTTGTCGGTGCCGCCGGAAACCAGGTTGAAGCCCTGTTCAATCAAGGCTTCCGCCAGCGCTTTCGCGTTCTTGACGATCTGCTGCTGATAGGCCTTGAATTCATCGGACAGGCATTCCTTCAGGCTTACGGCCTTTGCCGCGATCACATGCATGAGGGGACCGCCCTGGATACCCGGAAATACGGCACTGTTGATCTTCTTGGCGAATTCTTCCTTGCACAGGATCATGCCTCCCCTTGGACCTCTCAGGGTCTTGTGGGTGGTGGTAGTTACAAAATCCGCACAGGGTACCGGATTGGGATGCAAGCCCGCTGCCACAAGGCCGGCGATGTGAGCCATATCCACCATGAGGTAGGCTCCCACCTCGTCGGCAATTTCCCTGAAGGCTTTAAAATCAATGGTTCTGGGATAAGCACTGGCTCCGGCCAGCAGCATCTTCGGCCTGGTTTCCAGGGCCAGCCTCCGGAGTTCATCATAATCGATTTTGCTGGTTTCGGGATCCACTCCGTAGGAAACGGCTTTAAAATATTTCCCCGACATGTTGAGCGCCATGCCATGGCTTAAGTGGCCTCCATGGGCAAGGTTCATTCCAAGGAAGGTGTCCCCGGGTTCCAGGACAGCGAAGAAAACCGCCATATTGGCCTGGGCTCCCGAATGGGGCTGTACATTTGCATGTTCTGCGCCAAAAAGCTCCTTTGCCCTGTCAATGGCCAGCTGCTCGATGATATCCACGTATTCGCAGCCACCGTAATATCTTTTTCCCGGATAGCCTTCGGCGTATTTGTTTGTCAGGGGAGTTCCCATGGCTTCCATGACCGCCTCGCTGACAAAATTCTCCGACGCGATGAGCTCTATCTTATGCCTTTGACGATTTACTTCATCTTCAATAAGATAAGCTACCTGGGGATCAACCCTGGAAATTTCTTTAAGACTGTACATCTTTCTTTTACCTCCTACATGGTAATTGATTTTTATCTCTGGATATGGTCAAAACAAAAGGACAAATTTACATAAATCTGTCCTCCGGAATACTCGCGTATTTGATTCATCAGCTCTCTGTCCTTTTGCCTGAGAGATTATTCCCTTGCGGGAATTTGCCCCTTCGGCGCCTTGACGGTCTCTCCAGAGGTGCGTCCTGCCATAGTCACTTAGGGACCGTTAAAACATAACTTCCGTTATAATTGTGCTACACCCTGCGTAGATTCCACGCAGTGCCCGCACAAAACCGGAAGTAATATTTTAAGTCCCTTTACCTGAGAGTGCGACTCCTTCGGTGTATCCGCCGCTTTCGACACGGCCGATAACTCTCCCATAACATTCATCCGCATTATTATTAACTTTTCAAGAAAAATTATAATAATTAATATATAATATGTCAATTAATATATCAAAGGCGACAAAAATTTTTCAAATTACGTTATAAAGTTCATCGGTCCCGGGTTGGGAAATCTCCGTCACCGTTCCAGCCTCTTCAAGCAGTCTTGCGGAATCCGCAGTTATTTCGCCGATTACGGCTGCAGGCACGCCGTTGGACCGGAGGTGCCGGGCCAATCCCTCTCCATCCTTGCAGGCAATGGCCATGCAGCCGCTGGAAATGAGCTTTAAAGGGTCAATTCCATAGTGACTGCATATTTTTAGAGTTTCCTCCTCTACCGGTATAAGGTTTTTATTTATTCTTACTCCTGTCCCTGAAGCCTCCGCCATCTCCCAGACGGCACCAAGGATGCCGCCTTCGGTGACATCGTGCATGGCTGATACGCCGAATTCGCCTGCCAGTATCCCTTCCTTGATGACACTGATATCGGCGATACAGTTTTTCGCCTTTTCAACGATGCCGACCCCCAGATGTTTTACAAGCTCTTCTTCCCTGTCATGGGCGATGATTGCGGTCCCTTCCAGTCCGGCGGACTTTGTAATGACAAGCTTGTCTCCGGGGACCGCCCCTGCGGTTGATATCAGACGTCCTTTCGGAACCCTGCCGATGGCCGTGCTGACCAGAACCATCCGGTTGACCGCATCGGTTATTTCGGTATGGCCCCCGATAATCTCAACGTTGATGGAACCGGCCGTCTGCGTCAGCTGGTTCATGACCCCGTCCAGGTCTTCCCGGGTGGTTTGCGGAGGCGCGAGAATGGTTACCATCAGTCCCAGGGGTTCAACGCCGCAGGAAGCGATGTCGTTGCAGGATATGTGTACCGCCAGGCGGCCTACCTCATTGGCAGCCCCGGTGATGGGGTCCGAGGAGAGAACGCAGATGTTTTCCCCGAAATCAACGGCGCTGCAATCTTCCCCGATACCCGGCCTCAATACCACCTCCGGACGGGTATGCCTGATTTTATCGATGATGATCTCTTTCAAAATGTCGTTTGGCACCTTACCGATTTTCATCTTGAATTATTCTTCACTTTCCTCATATTCTATAATTTACCCTGCGTTTTCCTTTTTGCCGGCAAGCTGTTCCTTGGCCAGCTGGTACTGATCCCTGGCGGATTCCAGCAGTTTGGCGTTCCGTCTTGCCTGAGGCGAACTCACCAGCCTGCTGAGCCATTTTATTGCTTCTTCATAGTTCTCCGTTCTTCTATGCAGTTCCCCGATCATGTACATGCAGGTGGACTCATCCAGTTTGTCCGCAGGAAAGCTCTCTTTTTCGTAGGCTTCCATATAATTTCTCAAAGCAAATTTGAGAAAATCCTTTTCACGTTCATCTTTGTTCAGTCTGTAAAGCCATGCGATTCTTATGCATATTCTGGCGATTTCGCTGGCCTTGGCCTTTTTGACATTCAGGTTTAAGAGGGCGAGTTTGAAGGCTTCGATTCCGTTTTCCACACTTCTTTCACCTGCCAGGCTTCTCTTTGTCCAGCGGGGTGAGATATTTTCCAGGACGGCTTTTGAATCCCGGCCGTTTATATCATCGAACTTGTCCTGCTGGGAAGCATATCCGCAGTGTTCGCAAACCCAGATATCGTACAGGATGGGGTTTGTCCCTTCATAGTACACGCACATATCCGTATCCCTGGATTGTACCTTGCACGCTTTCGACCTTACTTTTGTGACCTCGAATTTTTTAGAGCATACCGGACAATTGACGGTGGTGTTATAAAGTGAATTTTCCATGGTAAGACCTCGTTTGTATTCTATAATATATTAAAGACTCCCCTGGAGGATACTATAATATCTCTGGTTGACTTTGGATTCGCCTCTTACAGGCTTGTAAACATCCTCGGATATCTTTTCGGTATTGATCAGTTCCCCCTGTGGGTTGTAGGTTTCCCTGTAAAGGATTACCCGCATACCCTTGCGGGCTTCTTTAACCGTCACCTTTTCATATTCCGGCACGGACTCGTCGATGACAAG
Organism: Bacillota bacterium; assembly: GCA_023424965.1. Lineage (GTDB taxonomy): Bacteria > Bacillota > Clostridia > Acetivibrionales > JAFADI01 > JAFADI01. The sequence goes on along the minus strand of JAFADI010000063.1, from coordinate 1,851 downwards.
CTCTTCAGGTTCCGGTTCCGTAACCTCCAGGATCTCCGGCCTTAATTTCACCTTTTCTTCATTTTCACGGGCTTTGCCCAGCATCCTTATAGTCAGCTTGTTGCCTGTAACTTCTGCATTGATGCTGATGGGATAGTTCAGGCTGTTTTGAAACTTGAAATCGATGTAGTTCTCGGCAATGGTGGCATCACGGCCCGGCTCTACATACCCCAGGGGCCAGGAATGATGGGTCCTTTGCAAAACATCAATTTTTGAGAGCAGTACGGTGTTGTAGAGGGTGGAGGAAATCTGGCAAACCCCCCCGCCTGTTCCCGGAACCAGCTCATTTCTGAAAATCACCGGCGCCTCCATATAGCCATTGGCTGTGGTCCTCGGTCCCAAAACCTCATTCATGGAGAAGATATCGTTGGGAAACAAAATGGTGCCGTCTATCCGGTCGGAACCCAGTTTAATGTTGTGGACCCTGTTGGAATCAGTCAGGGCAAAGGTTGTGGAGAAGGAAGACAGTACCGAACCGATTTCTTTGATATCATTGTACACAACATTTGGGACCTTATCTTCAACCATCAAGGCAATGGGATTAAAATCACGGTCTTTAATATGATTCTCCACCAGTTGGACGTTTTTGTCAACAGGCAGCACGCGTCCGATCACTTCTTTCGAAATACTTATATGGCTGTTGTTATAGCTTACCAGGGCGTTTACCGCTTCCTTGTCAATCTGGGCTTTGATCTGGGATAGGCGGCTTTCCAGTCTTTCTCTGTCAAAATAAGTATCGGTAATAAAGTTTACGGCTTCGGCCCGCAGCAAAAGAATCTCTCGCAGCCGGTTGATAAAATTTCCGCTCCTGCCTACCCTGTAGGCATTGTCAATTGCCACGTCACCCAGGTATTTCAGGCCGATTTCATCGGAACCGAACTGCCAGCGGTTCTCTCCATAGGTTAACACGATGCCGGCCTTCGCGTATTTTTCCTTCAGATTCTCACTGACATAAATTTTTGCCTGGTCCGGTACCATGCCCGATAGGTCCATGCCTTCTACCGACACCCCCCTGTAAAAGCTTTTTTGTGTCAGCAAAAGTGCCAGATACAATATCATGGCAGCAACCAGCAGAGCTACCGCAAGCAGTATTACGATTCTTTTCGTGTTATGTAAATTTATTCTCAGCATTTTCATCCACCCGGCACAAGCATTATTTAATAAAAGTATTTATTTTTAAATTCGGTCACTATAAGTTTGTGTAAAAAATATACTTTTATAATATAAATATTGCCTAAAGCCGGGTTTATTACTAAGAGGACTTAAAATATTACCAATAAACCGTATGCATTACAGGCCATTCTGGGAAATCCTCAGCAATTCGGTTTCGTCAATGGCCTTCGTGATCAACTCCTCTATCTCTAGCAAGGACTCGGAGTACTTTATCTTCTCCAGCTTTGGTTTTGTTTTCGGATGTTTCGCCACAAATACCGTACAGCAATCCTCATAGGGAAGGATGGAGGTCTCAAAGGTACCGATTTTCCTTGCAATATCGATCACCTCATTTTTGTCCATGCCGATAAGGGGCCTGAAAACCGGCATGGTAACAATTTCATTGGTCACATAGAGGCTCTGGATGGTCTGGCTGGCAACCTGCCCCACGCTTTCTCCCGTCACCAGAGCCAGAGCTCCCGACGCCTTTGCGATTCTTTCGGATATATCCATCATTACCCTTCGCATGATGATGGTCATTTCATCGTGAGGGCACTTTTCATTGATTGCAAGCTGTATGTCGGTAAAAGGAACTACATGAAGCTTGATCTCACCGCAGTAGGCGGCAAGTATCCTCGCCAGCTCGATAACCTTGTCTTT